>NZ_JARAMN010000005.1:0-259282 GCF_028807315.1 Dinoroseobacter sp. PD6
TCGAAGACCTCATCGAAAACAGAATGAACAAGAAAGGATGAGGGGCATGGATGGCGCGACACTGACACAGACCAAGCCGGTGAACGTGATCCTGCTGGGCCCGCCGGGTGCCGGCAAGGGTACCCAGGCGCGAATGCTCGAAGAGAAGTTCGGCCTGATCCAGCTCAGCACCGGTGATCTGTTGCGGGCAGCCGTGGCGGCCGGCACCGAGGCCGGGCGCGAAGCCAAGGCGGTAATGGAAGCCGGGGCGCTGGTGTCCGACGAGATCGTTCTGGCGATCCTGAAGGATCGGCTGGCCGAGGGGGACGTGAAGGCCGGTGTGATCCTCGACGGGTTCCCGCGCACCACGGCCCAGGCAGAGGCGCTCGATGCGCTGCTGTCCGACGCGGGCCAGGGCATCGATGCGGCAATTGCGCTCGTCGTCGACGACGAGGCAATGGTCGGCCGGATCTCCGGCCGCTTCACCTGTGGTGGCTGCGGCGAAGGTTACCATGATACTTTCAAGGTCCCCGCAAAATCAGGGACTTGCGATAAGTGTGGCAGCACGGATATGACACGTCGGGCTGACGACAATGCCGACACGGTGCGCGAGCGGCTCAAGGCCTATCACGTGCAGACGGCCCCCCTGATCGGATACTACGAGGCACAAGGCGTGCTGAGGAAAGTGGACGCGATGGGAGAGATTGGGATAGTCGCAGAGCAACTGGCAGGAATTGTCGGGTCCGCGACATCCTGAGGAGGATCGGCGCTCCCTTGGGAGAGGGGGCGCCGGAGTACGGAGCAACCGCAATAGCGCGACGTGGGACCCAGGTCCGCAGAGACGCGATTTGCATCTAGAAAAAGGGAGTGACCGCAATGGCGGATAATTCTTCAACTAACGCGTATTGGGCAGCCAATATCCGCATCATCACATGGTGCCTCGTCATATGGGCAGTCGCGTCCTATGGCTTCGCCATTCTTCTGCGGCCGCTTCTGTCGGGCATCCCGATCGGGGGCACCGACCTGGGCTTCTGGTTCGCACAGCAGGGGTCCATCCTCGTCTTTCTCGCGCTGATCTTCTTCTACGCATGGCGCATGAACAAGCTCGACAAAGAATTCGGCGTCGAAGAATAACAAAGGCTTAGGGACACATGGATCAGACAACACTCAACATTATCGTCGTGGGGCTGTCGTTCGCGCTCTACTTCGGTATCGCGATCTGGGCGCGCGCCGGATCGACCTCGGAGTTCTATGCCGCCGGACGCGGTGTCAACCCGGTGGTCAACGGCATGGCCACGGCGGCGGACTGGATGTCCGCGGCATCCTTCATCTCCATGGCGGGCCTGATCGCCTTCGTGGGCTATTCCAATTCCAGCTTCCTGATGGGTTGGACCGGCGGGTACGTGCTGATGGCGCTGCTGCTGGCGCCTTACCTGCGCAAGTTCGGCAAGTTCACCGTGCCGGAATTCATCGGGGACCGGTTCTACTCGACCAAGGCACGCGTCGTCGGCGTGATCTGCCTGATCGTCATCTCGACCACCTACGTGATCGGCCAGATGACCGGCGCAGGCGTGGCCTTCTCGCGCTTTCTCGAAGTGAGCAGCACGACGGGCCTGGTCACCGCGTCCTGCGTGGTGTTCGTCTACGCGGTTCTCGGCGGCATGAAGGGCATCACCTACACCCAGGTGGCGCAATATGTCGTTCTGATCATCGCCTACACGATCCCGGCGATCTTCATCTCGCTGCAGCTGACCGGCAACCCGATCCCGGGGCTCGGTCTGTTCTCGAACATGGCGCCGGGCCAGGTCGGGGCGGGCGAGCCGCTTCTGGTCACCCTGGACGGCCTGCTGACGGATCTCGGCTTCAACGCCTACACCACGGGCAGCTCGCCCTTCCTGATGGCGCTGTTCACCCTGTCGCTGATGATCGGGACCGCGGGTCTGCCGCACGTGATCATCCGCTTCTTCACCGTGCCGCGCGTGGCGGATGCCCGCATCTCGGCCGGTTGGACCCTCGTCTTCATCGCTCTGCTGTATCTGACGGCGCCTGCGGTGGGTGCGATGGCGCGGCTGAACATCACCGACCTGATGTGGCCGGAAGGCACGCAGGGCGAAGCCGTGACCATCGAGATGATCCAGAACGATCCGGAATATGCCTGGATGAACACCTGGCAGCAGACCGGTCTTCTGGGTTGGGAAGACAAGAACGGCGACGGCCGGATCCAGTACTACAACGACGCCAACCCGTCGATGACGGAACGCGCCGAGGCGGCTGGCTGGCAGGGTAACGAGTTGACCAACTTCAACCGGGACATCCTGGTTCTGGCCAACCCGGAGATCGCCAACCTGCCGGGCTGGGTCATTGCCCTGATCGCGGCGGGCGGTATCGCGGCCGCCCTGTCGACGGCGGCGGGCCTGCTGCTCGCCATCTCGTCGGCGATCAGCCACGACCTGATCAAGACCGTGTTCAACCCGTCCATCTCGGAGAAGGGCGAGCTGCTCGCGGCCCGGATCTCGATGGCCGGTGCGATCGTGGTGGCGACCTATCTGGGGCTCAATCCGCCGGGCTTTGCGGCCCAGGTGGTGGCGCTGGCCTTCGGTCTGGCCGCGGCGACGCTGTTCCCGGCGCTGATGATGGGCATCTTCTCCAAGCGCATCAACGCAAGCGGTGCGACCTGGGGCATGCTTGTGGGTCTGATCAGCACCTGTGCCTACCTGTTCACGTATCTGGGCATCTTCTTCGTCCCGGGGACCAACTTCCTCGAGCCGACGGCGTCCAACTACCTGTTCGGGATCCCGCCGACCCATTTCGGGCCGATCGGGGCGCTGCTGAACTTCGCCGTGGCGATCCTGGTGAGCCGTGCCACCGAAGAGCCGCCGCAGGAGATCCAGGATCTCGTCGAAAGCGTGCGCATCCCCAGGGGTGCCGGCGCGGCCGTCGATCACTGATCTGTCCGGACGGAGCGGGCCTTGCCTGCCCCGTCCCCATCCTGAACATTGCCGCGTCCCGACCTTTCCAAGGCCGGGGCGTGGTCGTCCGAAAGGCCCCCTTCCAGATGAATGGTGAGCGATTTTGCAGGACCTGACGAAGATCCAGAGCTTTCTGGCCCATGTGCACCCCTATGACAGCCTGACCGATGCGGAGCTTGCCATCCTGGCCGGGCAGGTGCAGGTCGTCACACAGGCCGCGGGCGAGAAGATCTATACCCTCGGGGAGCCGTGTCGTGGGGTCTATGTGATCGTGTCGGGCGAGGTCGAGATCACCGACGAGACCGGCGCGCAGATCTCGCAACTGGGCAGCCGCAACAGTTTCGGCGAACGCGGTCTGGCCCGCGACGGGGTTGCGGTGACCAATGCCCGGGCGGCCAGCGATACCGACATGCTGCTCGTGCCGGCGGAGGTGTTTCACGAGCTGGTCGACGTACACCCGGCCATTGCCAAGTTTTTCAACCGGTCCCGCGGGGCCGAGACCCGCAAGACCGATCTCGCCACGGCGCGGATTTCCGAGCTGATGACCCGGCAGGTGCTGGGCATCACCGCCGACGCCACGATCCAGCGCGCCGCCCATCTGATGCATGCCAAGAAGGTGTCGTCGCTGGCCGTGCTCGAAGGCGGGCGGCTGGTCGGTATCGTCACCGTGCGCGACATGGCGCGCGTCGTCTCCGAAGGGCTGGCGAACGATGCGCCGGTCTCGGAGGTGATGATGGCGCGCAAGATCATCTCCCTGCCGCCCGATGCCCTGGGCTCGGATGTGCTGCATACCATGCTGGAGCGGCGGATCGGGCATCTGCCGATCACCGACAAGGGCACGCTGGTGGGGATCGTCACCCAGACCGACCTGATCCGGTTCCAGGCGCTGTCCTCGGCGCAGCTGGTCCATGACATCGTCTATGCCGACACGCCTGCGGGCATCGCGGCGGTGACCAAGCGCCTGCCGGAGCTGCTGGCGCAGCTGGTGGGTGCGGGCAACCCGCACGAGGTGGTCACGCGCCTGATCACCGACATCGCGGATGCCGCTACCCGACGCCTCCTGGCGCTGGCCGAGGAAAAGCTCGGCCCGCCGCCGGTGCCCTATCTGTGGCTGGCCTGCGGCAGCCAGGGCCGGCAGGAGCAGACGGGCGTGTCCGACCAGGACAACTGCCTGATCCTCGATGACGCGATGACGCCCGAGATGGACGGCTATTTCAAGGCGCTTGCCAGCTTCGTCTGCGACGGGCTGAACGCGGCGGGATACGTGTATTGCCCCGGCGACATGATGGCCACGGCGGATCGCTGGCGCCAGCCGCTGCGGGTCTGGAAGCAGTATTTCCAGGGCTGGATCGCCCAGCCCGACACCGAGGCGCAGATGCTCGCCTCGGTGATGTTCGACCTGCGGCCCATCGGCGGGGAGGACAGCCTGTTCGCCAACCTGCAGGACGAAACCCTCGCGGCCGCCTCGGCCAACAGCATCTTCGTCACCCACATGATCGCCAACTCGCTCAAGCATACGCCGCCCCTGGGCATGTTCCGGGGTTTCGCCACGATCCGTTCGGGCGAGCACAAGAATGCGCTGGACCTCAAGCATAACGGGGTGGTGCCCGTGGTCGATCTCGGCCGGATCTACGCGCTGCGCGGGAGGCTGACGGCCGTCAACACCCGGGCGCGGTTGCTTGCCGCCCGCGACGAGAAGGTGATTTCCTCCTCCGGGGCGGCGGACCTGCTGGATGCCTATGACCTGATCGCGGAAACCCGGCTGCAACACCAGGCGCGACAGGTGCGCGCCGGGGAGGCGCCGGACAACTTCATGTCGCCGACCACCCTGTCGGATTTCGAACGCAGCCACCTGCGGGACGCCTTCGTGGTCATCCGCACAATGCAATCCGCCGCCGGGTCCGGTCGCGGTGGCCTGGCCTGAGGACGCGCGCAGATGTTTCTGGAATTGATCGCCACCTTCGCCATCGGATTTCTTGCCGCGGGTCTGGTCCTGCTGGCGAACCTGTTGACCGGGCGGCGCCTGTCGCGGGCCTTCGTGCCGCTTGCGGCCGGGGCCGCGATGATCGGGTTCACGATCTGGAGCGAATACAGCTGGTATCCCCGGACCAAGGCGCAACTGCCAGAGGGGGTCCTGATCGTGTCGACAAACGAGTCCCAGGCGCTCTACCGGCCCTGGACCTATGCCGCGCCTTTCGTGGACAAGTTCGCGGCGGTCGATCTGGCACGCGTCCTGCGCAACGAGAAACTGCCGGACCAGATTCTCGTGCCGATGCTCTTCATGGGGCGCTGGGCGCCGGGTGCCGAGATCCCGGTCGTGGTCGATTGCGGTGGGTCAAGGCGCGCGAAACTGGCCGATGGTACGGAATTCGATGATACGGGTGCGGTTCTGAACGCCGATTGGGTCTCTGTGGAGGCGGATGACCCCTTGCTGGAGGCTGTCTGCACCTGAGGCACGAAAGGGGGAGTGCGATGTTGGGAACTCTGAGTTTACGGCTGCGTGTCTTTTTGTTTTTCGCGTTTCTGGCGGCGGGTGGGCTTCTGGCGGTGTCCGGTGCGCTGGTGCTGGGGTACCGGCAGCTGGGCGATGCCGCGGCGCTCTCGGCCTTCGTGACCAGCGGGGCGGTGGCGGGGTTCGCGATCCTGGCCTTGGTGACCTGGGTCTGGATGCTGTTCGATGAAAACGTCGCCAAGGCCCTGGAGTCCCTGGCCACGGACATGCGCGCCCGGGCCCATGCGGATATCGAGCGCGACCTGGATCAGAACAAGGCAAAATACCTCGGCGACCTCGCCCCCGCGGCGGCGGCGGTCACGGCGAACCTGAGTGACATGAAAAACAGCCTGGCCCAGGCGGTGATGCGCGAGACCACGCTTCTGGCGGCGGAGAAGAACCATCTCGAAGCGGTGCTGAACGATCTGCCCACGGGCGTTGTGCTGTGCAATGCCCAGCACCAGGTGGTGTTCTATAACGGTCGGGCGCGGGACCTGTTGCGGCCGCTCGGGGGTATCGGGCTCGACCGGTGCCTGGCCTCGGTGCTGGATGCCGCGCCGGTGGAGGCGGCCTATGCGCAACTGCTGGCCCAGCCGCGCGAAAGCTGCGCGGACATGCGGCTGGAGGTGAATGAGGGCAAGCTGCGGCTCGGCGTGGGGATGCGGCTGGTGGAGCCGCTGCCCGACAGTGCGCTGCAGCCGGGCTATATCCTGACCCTGCGCGAGGCGCCGATGGTCGATACGGCCTGCGCCACGCCGATCCTGATGCCGCGGGAGACCGCCTTCGATTTCGACCTGCTCCATGCGCGCCCGTCCCAGGACGTGATGGACTGCAAGCTCGGCGATCTGAAATACGTGATCTTCGACACCGAGACCACGGGGCTGCTGCCCGAGCGCGGCGACGAGGTCTGCCAGATTGCAGCTTGCAGGGTGGTGAACGGCAAGATGGTCAAGACCGAGATGTTCGACACCCTGGTCAATCCGGGGCGGCCGATCCCGCTGTCGGCGACGAATATCCACGGGATCACCGATGCCATGGTCGCGGATGCGCCGGATTTCCTGACCGCGGGCCGGGCGTTTCACGGCTTTGCCGATGGCGCGGTGCTGATCGCCCATAACGCGCCCTTCGACATGGCGTTCTTCTATCGCAAGCAGGCCGAGATCGGGGCGCGGTTCGATCATCCGGTGCTGGACACGGTGCTGTTGTCGGCGGTGATCTACGGTCAGACCGAGCAGCATTCGCTGGACGCGCTGGCCGAGCGGCTGAACGTGACCATCCCCGAAGAGGCGCGGCACACCGCACTCGGCGATGCCCTGGCCACGACGGAGGTGTTCCTCAAGCTGCTCCCGATGTTGCAGGCCAAGGGGATCGAGACCTTCGGCGACCTTCTGGCCCAGACCAAGAAGCACGCACGGCTTCTGGAGGACCTCAACGCCTGAGCGTGTGCGGGAGGGGTTGTCGCGCCGGGGATTCGGGCGTATATGAGCCTCAACAGCGGCGGCTGCGGGTCCAAACCGAAGCCTCCACCGACACATTCGACGGGCCGCACGGCCCGTTTTTTTATTCCCGAATGCCGGGAGTGGAGACCCCTCTTGTCCGACCTGATCGCGAAAACCACCCTCGACCAGCGTATCGCCGCCCTCGTCACCCCGGTGATCGAGGATCTGGGCTATGAACTGGTGCGGCTGCGGGTGATGAGCGGCAAATCCCCGACCCTGCAGATCATGGCCGAGAAGCCCGAGGGCGGGATCGAGGTGGACGATTGCGCGCGGATCTCGACCGAGGTGTCGGCCACGCTCGATGTCGAGGACCCGATCGAGGACAACTACACGCTCGAAGTCTCCTCCCCCGGCATCGACCGGCCCCTGACCCGGCTCAAGGATTTCGACACCTGGGTCGGCTACGAAGCGAAGATCGAGACCACCGAGTTGATCGAGGGCCGCCGCCGGTTCAAGGGCACGCTGGCCGGGACCGAGGGCGACGAGGTGCTGATCGAGATCGAGGAAGGCACCATCGGGCTGAAATTCGAGTGGCTCAGCGACGCCAAGCTCGTGCTGACCGACGACCTGATCCGGGATGTCCTGAAAGGCCGCAAGGATGCGGGCCAGGTGGACGAAGCCCAGTTCGACGAAATCCAGACCATCATCGACGGCGATGATGAACCACCCGCGAATACCGCGTAAGGGAGAGACACAGATGGCAATCACCTCTGCCAACCAGTTGGAGCTGTTGCAGACCGCCGAGGCGGTGGCGCGCGAGAAGATGATCGACCCGGGCCTCGTGATCGAGGCCATGGAAGAGAGCCTCGCCCGTGCCGCCAAGTCGCGCTACGGCTCGGAGATGGACATCCGTGTGTCGATCGACCGCAAGACCGGCGTGGCGACCTTCACCCGCGTGCGCACCGTGGTCGAGGACGAGGAGCTGGAGAATTACCAGGCCGAGCTGACCGTGGAGCAGGCCAAGCCCTATCTCGACGATCCCAAGGTCGGTGACACCATCGTCGACCAGGTGCCGCCGGTGGAGATGGGCCGGATCGCCGCCCAGTCGGCCAAGCAGGTGATCCTGCAGAAGGTCCGCGAGGCCGAACGCGACCGCCAGTACGAGGAGTTCAAGGACCGCGCGGGCACGATCATCAACGGGGTCGTCAAGCGCGAGGAATACGGCAATGTCATCGTCGACATCGGCCGGGGCGAGGGCGTGCTGCGCCGCAACGAGAAGATCGGGCGCGAGAGCTACCGGCCCAATGACCGCATCCGCTGCTACATCAAGGATGTGCGCCGCGAAGTGCGCGGGCCGCAGATCTTCCTCAGCCGCACCGCGCCGGAATTCATGGCCGAGCTGTTCAAGATGGAAGTGCCGGAAATCTATGACGGCATCATCGAGATCAAGGCCGTGGCCCGGGACCCGGGCAGCCGCGCGAAGATCGCCGTGATCTCCTATGACGGGTCCATCGACCCGGTGGGCGCCTGCGTCGGTATGCGCGGCTCCCGCGTGCAGGCGGTGGTCAACGAGCTGCAGGGCGAGAAGATCGACATCATCCCGTGGAACGAGGACCAGCCGACCTTCCTGGTGAACGCATTGCAGCCCGCCGAGGTGAGCAAGGTGGTCCTGGACGAGGATGCGGAGCGGATCGAGGTCGTGGTCCCGGACGAGCAGCTCAGCCTCGCCATCGGGCGGCGCGGGCAGAACGTGCGTCTGGCCAGCCAGCTGACCGGGCTGGACATCGACATCATGACCGAGGCGCAGGAATCGGAGCGTCGTCAGGCCGAGTTCGCGGAGCGCACCAACATGTTCGTCGAGGCGCTGGACGTGGACGAGGTGCTGGCGCAGCTGCTGGTCTCCGAAGGGTTCACCAACCTCGAAGAGGTGGCCTATGTCGAGCAGGAAGAGCTGCTGGTGATCGACGGGTTCGACGAGGACACCGCCGAGGAGCTGCAGACCCGGGCCCGCGAGTTCCTGGAAGAGCAGGCCAAGAAGGCCCTGGAGCGGGCGCGCGAGATGGGCGTCGAGGACAGCCTGGTTGAATTCGAGGGCCTGACGCCCCAAATGCTGGAAGCCCTCGCCGCGGACGGGGTCAAGACGCTCGAAGACTTCGCGACCTGTGCCGACTGGGAGCTGGCCGGCGGCTGGACCACGGTCGATGGCGAGCGCGTGAAGGACGAGGGCGTGCTGGAGAAGTTCGACGTGTCCCTCGAAGAGGCGCAGCTTCTGGTGATGACGGCACGCGTGCAGCTCGGCTGGGTCAACCCCGAGGACCTGGAGATCGAGGAAGACGCCGATCCCGAGGCCGAAGGTGAAGCCGAGACCGAAGAGGGGGCGCCGCAGGTCTGAGCCTGCGGTCGCAGGGCTGGGCCATGACCCGCGGAGGCCGCCAGAAGGATCGCAGCGCCGGACCGGAGCGCAAGTGCATCGCCACGGGCGAGGTGCTGCCGAAGGCCGCGCTGATCCGGTTCGTCATCGGCCCGGACGGCACGGTGGTGCCGGACCTGGCGGGCAAGCTGCCCGGGCGCGGGATCTGGGTGAAGGCCGATCGCGCCGCGTTGGAGCGTGCGGTGTCCCGGAACCTGTTTCCGCGCGCGGCCAAGGCCCCGGTCAAGACCCCGGCCGACCTGGTCGATCAGGTGGAGCGGGGCCTGCGCGCGCGGGTGCAGGCGACCCTGGCGCTGGCACGCAAGGCGGGGCAGGCGATCTGCGGGTTCGAGAAGGTCCGCGGCAGCCTCGATCTGGGCGAGGCGGTGGTGCTTTTGCAGGCCTCCGACGGGTCCGAACGGGGAAAAACGAAGCTGCGGCCGCCCGACGGCCCGGCAAGCTACATCGGATGGCTGACCGCCCGGGAATTGGGTTTGGCATTTGGCCGCGATAGTGTGATACATGGCGCCTTAACGACTGGTGGACTCACAACGCGTGTTGTAGAGGAAGCCACGCGGCTCTCAGGCGTCCGCGAAAACGATGACGGCGGATCCGCCGCCGGAAAGGATACGACAGACGTATGAGTGATACAGACGGCAAGAAAACACTCGGACTCCGTGGCGGGTCTCGGACGGGTCAGGTGAAGCAGAGCTTCAGCCACGGCCGGACCAAGAACGTCGTGGTGGAAACCAAGCGCAAGCGCGTTCTGGTGCCGAAGCCGGGTGCGTCCGCCTCGGGTGGTCGCGGGTCTGATCCCAAGAAACCCGGCAATGCGACCGATGCCGAGATGGAGCGCCGCCTGCGCGCCCTCCGGGCTGCGAAAGCCAACGAATCCGAAGAGGCGGAGCGCCGCGCGGCCGAGGAAAAGGCCCGCGAAGAAGAGCGCGCGCGCCGTCGGGCCGAGATCGAGGCGAAGGAACGCGAAGAGCAGGAGCGCGAAGAGCGCGCCCGCCAGAAGGCCGAGGAAGAAGAAGAGGCCCGCAAGAAGGCGGAGGCCGACGCGTCCTCCAAGCCCGCCGCGGCGCGCAGCAAGGCCGACGATCCCGCGACCATGGATCCCGCGGCCGCCCAGGCCGCCGAGGCCCGTGGTGCCGGCAAGACCGGCTCCGGACCGCGAAAGGAGCGCACCGCCGACCGCGCCCAGCCCCGCAAGGAACAGAAGGGCAAGGGCGACGATCGCCGCCGGTCCGGCAAGCTGACCCTGAACCAGGCGCTTTCGGGCGATGGCGGGCGTCAGAAGTCCATGGCCGCGATGAAGCGCAAGCAGGAACGCGAACGCCGCAAAGCGATGGGCGGCAGCCAGGAGCGCGAGAAGATCGTCCGCGACGTGCAGTTGCCGGAAACCATCGTGGTGCAGGAACTTGCCAACCGGATGGCCGAACGTGTGGCCGACGTGGTCAAGGCGCTGATGAAGATGGGCATGATGGTCACGCAGAACCAGTCCATCGACGCCGACACCGCCGAGTTGATCATCGAGGAATTCGGCCACAAGGTCGTCCGGGTTTCGGACGCCGATGTGGAAGACGTGATCGCGACGGTCGAGGACGACCCGGCCGACATGCAGCCGCGTCCGCCGGTCATCACCGTGATGGGCCATGTCGACCACGGCAAGACCTCGCTTCTGGATGCAATCCGCAACGCCAAGGTCGTGGCGGGCGAAGCCGGTGGGATCACCCAGCATATCGGGGCCTATCAGGTCACGACCGATGACGGCACCAAGCTGAGCTTCCTCGACACGCCGGGCCACGCGGCCTTCACGTCGATGCGGGCGCGCGGCGCGCAGGTCACCGATATCGTTGTTCTGGTGGTGGCGGCCGATGATGCCGTGATGCCCCAGACCATCGAGGCGATCAATCACGCCAAGGCCGCGAAGGTCCCTATGATCGTGGCGATCAACAAGATCGACCGTCCCGAGGCCAACCCGGACAAGGTGCGGACCGACCTGCTGCAACACGAGGTGATCGTGGAGAAGCTGTCGGGCGACGTGCAGGATGTCGAGGTTTCGGCGATCAATGGCACGGGCCTCGACCAGCTGCTGGAATCCATCGCGCTGCAGGCGGAGATCCTGGAACTCAAGGCGAACCCCGACCGGGCCGCCGAGGGTGCCGTGATCGAGGCGCAGCTCGACGTGGGCCGGGGTCCGGTTGCGACCGTGCTCGTCCAGAAGGGTACCCTGCGCCGCGGCGACATCTTCGTCGTGGGCGAGCAGTGGGGCAAGGTCCGCGCGCTGATCAACGATCAGGGCGAGCGGGTCGACGAAGCCGGACCGTCGGTGCCGGTCGAAGTGCTGGGTCTGAACGGTACGCCCGAGGCGGGCGACGTTCTGAACGTGGTCGAAACCGAGGCCCAGGCCCGGGAGATCGCCGAGTACCGCGAGAGCGCCGCGAAAGAGAAGCGCGCCGCGGCCGGGGCGGCCACGACCCTCGAACAGCTCATGGCGAAGGCCAAGTCCGACGAGACTGTCGCCGAACTGCCGATCGTTGTGAAAGCCGACGTGCAGGGCTCTGCCGAGGCCATCGTCCAGACGATGGAAAAGATCGGCAATGACGAGGTGCGGGTACGGGTGCTCCATTCCGGGGTCGGGGCGATCACCGAGAGCGATATCGGCCTCGCCGAAGCCTCCGGCGCGCCGGTATTCGGGTTCAATGTCCGGGCCAATGCGCCTGCGCGAAACGCTGCCCAGCAGAAGGGCGTGGAGATCCGGTACTACTCGATCATCTACGACCTGGTGGATGACGTGAAGGCGGCGGCCAGCGGTCTTCTGTCTGCGGAGGTGCGCGAGAACTTCATCGGCTATGCCGAGATCCGGGAGGTCTTCAAGGTCTCGGGCGTCGGCAAGGTCGCGGGCTGTCTCGTCACCGACGGTATTGCGCGCCGCTCTGCCGGGGTGCGTCTGCTGCGGGACAACGTGGTGATCCACGAAGGCACGCTGAAGACGCTGAAGCGCTTCAAGGACGAGGTCAAGGAAGTGCAGTCCGGCCAGGAATGCGGCATGGCGTTCGAGAACTACGACGACATTCGCCCCGGCGATGTCATCGAGATCTTCGAACGCGAAGAGGTCGAACGCAACCTGGAGTGACCTGCGGGTTCCAGTCAGGAAAACGAAAAAGGGGTGGCCAGATCGGCCACCCCTTTTTTTGGCGTGAGAATTCGCGAAACTTCTATGCTGCGCGTCCGATCGGCAAACCTTCGAAGGTGCGCGTTCCGACGCGCACAACGATCCGACCGTTATCCAGAGCCTTCACAAAAAGGCCCTGAATGGAAACGCAGCTTCCGAGAGTGATGGTACGAAGCATGTGTGTCTCCAGTGTGGTACACCTTAAACATAGCATTCGTATTCATTGAATTCATCTAAAAACTGCCACTTATCTATTACGAAAGTTGCGGCAGAAGGTTACATCCTGTGCACTTTGGAAAGATGCCTATAGCCAATCGCGCAGGATCGGGATCAGCGGGATATCCGCGGGCGGCATCGGATACTCCCGGAGCTTGTTCGGCGCGACCCATTTAAGGACCTGATTTTCAACAGGTTTCGGGATACCCTCCCATTTCCGGCAGGCAAAGAGCGGCATCAGCAGGTGGAAGTCGGCATAGCTGTGCGACGCGAAGGTCAGCGGGGCCAGGCAACTGTTCCAGGTCTCGATCCCGAGCTCTTCGCGCAACTCTCGAATCAAGCAGTTTTCGGGCGTTTCGCCCGGTTCGACCTTGCCACCGGGAAATTCCCAGAGCCCGGCCATGGATTTACCTTCGGGCCGCTGGGCCAGCAAAACCCGGCCATCGGCATCAATCAGGGCCACCGCCGAGACGAGAACCACCTTCACGAGCGGTAGTCCGCGTTGATCTCGATGTAGCGCTTGGTCAGGTCGCAGGTCCAGACGGTCGCCGCCCCGGTTCCGAGGCCCAGATCGACCGCAACCTCGATCTCTTCGCGCTGCATGTAGGCGGCACCGGCGGCCTCGGTATAGCTGGGCGCGACCCAGCCATTCTCGGCCACGAGGATGTCGCCGAACCGGATGGTCAGCCGGTCGCGGTCGGCTTCGGCGCCGGACTTGCCCACGGCCATGACCACCCGGCCCCAATTCGGGTCTTCCCCCGCGATGGCGGTCTTGACCAGCGGCGAATTGGCGATGGACAGGGCATGGGTGCGGGCATCCGTTTCGGTGCGGGCGCCGGTCACGCGGACGGTCACGAACTTCGTGGCCCCTTCGCCGTCGCGCACGACCTGGTGGGCGAGGTCCAGCATAACGCCATGCAGGGCGGCCTCGAAGGCGGTGGATCCGGTCACATCGACCCCCGAGGCGCCCGTCGCCGCGAGCAGCAGCGTGTCGGAGGTGGAGGTGTCGCTGTCCACGGTGATGCAGTTGAAGGTCCGGTCCGTCAGCCGCGACAGCAAAGCCTGCAGGTCGGCGCGCGGGATCGCGGCGTCGGTGAAGATGTAGACCAGCATGGTGGCCATGTCCGGCGCGATCATGCCGGACCCCTTGGCGATGCCCGCGATCCGCACCGGTTTGCCGTCGATCTCGATCTCGGACCCGGCGCCCTTGGGGAAGGTGTCGGTGGTCATGATCGCCTCGGCAGCCTCGGCGATGCCCGCGGGGTCGAGGGCGGCGGCCAGGTCGGCCAGCTTGGCGGTGATGCGGTCATGGGGCAAACGCTCGCCGATCACCCCGGTGGAGGAGGTGAAGACCCGCGCCGCGGGCAGGCCCAGCACCCCGGCCACCGCGTCGCTGATCGCGGCGACGGACTCGTCGCCTGCCTTGCCGGTGAAGGCGTTGGAGTTGCCCGAATTCACGACGAGCGCCGCGCCCTCCGGTCCGTCATCGCCGATCTTGGCCTGGCAGTCGCGCACATTGGCCGAGCGGGTGGCGGAGCGGGTGAACACCCCGGCGAGCACACTGCCGGGGGCACATAGCGCCAGCATCACGTCGCGGCGCCCGGTATAGCGCACACCGGCCTCGGCCGTGGCGAAAGAGACGCCGGAAATCACCGGCAGGTCGGGAAACGCTGCCGGGGCGAGCGGGGAGGTCGGGTATTTGGCCATGGGCGGGATCCGGGCAAGGGGCGTGCGCGCAACTGGAGGGGCCGGGGCGCGGCCCGGCCCGTTCGATAAAGAGTGGCTCAGTCCAGGAGGGAAGTGTCGCGGATCAGGGCCGGGTCGATCTCCGCCTCGGACCGGGTGATCTCGGTTGCCGCGACCAGCGAGTCCACGACTTCCTGGGCCGCCTCTTCACTCAAGCGCTCTTCGAGCCTGCCCCGTACCTCTTCGAGGGGTTGGGCGGCAGAGTCGCGGATGTCATTCAGCCGGATCACGTGCCAGCCGAATTGCGTTTCCACCGGCTCGGATACGGTCCCGGGTTCCATCCCGATGACGGCCATTTCGAACGGGGCCACCATCATCCCCGGCCCGAACCAGCCAAGTTCCCCGCCATTGGGTCCCGACGGGCCGACGGACCGTGCTCTTGCCAGTTCCGCGAAATCGGCACCGCCTTCGAGTTCGGTCACCAGTGCCTGGGCCTCCTCCTCGGTTTCCACCAGGATGTGAGAGGCGTTGAATTCTTTCTCCGGCTCGATGTTACCGAATTCCGCGTCATACAAGGCCTGCACGCTCTCCTCGGTCACGGCGGCCTCGATGGCGCCGTCGATGATCGAATTCGCCATCAGGGCCCAGCGTTGGCTTTCCAGCGACAGCTCCAGCTCCTTGGAGAGCGAGTCGCCCATGGACTGCGCCAGGGCCACCTGGCGGATCATCTGCTCCAGAAGGCCGGAATACAGCCGATCGTCGGCCAGTTGCTGGAATTGCGTGGGCAGACTGCTTGCCACAGCGATCAGGTGGCCGAGGGTGATTTCCTCGCCGCCGACGGTTGCCAGAACCGTGTCGGCATCCTGGGCCTGGACGGCCACGGGGCTCAGCAAGGTCAGGCCAAGCGCGAGCCTGGCGAGGGGCTTCCGAATGATGTTCACGAGGGTGTCTCCTGTTGCGCGCGCGTTGGCAGCGTTTTTGCCTTGTTCACAAGGCCACGTTGACAGTTTCCGGGCAGGCCCTTAGATGCGGTATGTCCCCGGGGGCCCTTTGGCCGCACCGTCTCTGATGCCGTTTGTAAGCCGCAGCCGAGGCGTGGGCAAGCGCGGAGCTTCGGGCAGAGTTCACGATAGGTCGAGACGGCCTAAACCGGAGTACGAAATCGACAATGCTGGGTCTTGGAACCATCACCAAAAAGGTCTTCGGCACGCCGAACGATCGCAAGGTCAAATCGGTACGCCCCCTGGTGGCCAAGATCAACGCGCTGGAGCCTGAGTTTCAGGCCCTCGACGACGCCGGGTTGATCGCGAAAACCGAGGAATTCAAGCAGCGGATCGCGGCGGGCGAGAGCCTCGACGATCTGCTGCCGGAGGCGTTCGCCAACGCCCGAGAGGGGGCCCGCCGCGCGCTGGGCCTGCGGGCCTTCGACACGCAGCTGATGGGTGGGATCTTCCTGCACCAGGGCAATATTTCCGAGATGAAGACCGGCGAGGGCAAGACCCTGGTGGCGACCCTGCCGGCGTATCTCAATGCGCTGACGGGCAAGGGCGTGCATATCGTCACCGTGAACGACTACCTCGCCCGCCGGGACGCTGAGTGGATGGGCAAGGTCTATGCCCAGCTGGGCATGACCTGCGGCGTGGTCGTCCCGTTCCAGCAAGAGGATGAGAAGCACGCGGCCTATGCCGCCGATATCACCTATGCCACCAACAACGAGCTTGGCTTCGACTATCTTCGCGACAACATGAAGTCCGAGCTGAGCCAAATGTCCCAGCGAGGGCATCATTACGCCATCGTGGACGAGGTCGATTCGATCCTGATCGACGAGGCGCGGACGCCGCTGATCATCTCTGGCCCGAGCCAGGACAAGAGCGACCTCTATGTCACCATCGACAAGGTGATCCCCGAGCTGGTCGAAGAGCATTACACCATCGACGAGAAGACCCGGGGCGTCAGCTTCACCGACGAGGGCAACGAGTTCCTCGAGGACCGGCTGCACGCGCTGGGGATCTTGCCGGAGGAGCAGTCGCTCTATGATCCGGAGAGCACCACCATCGTGCACCACATCAACCAGGGCCTGCGCGCGCACAAGCTGTTCAACAAGGATCAGCAGTATATCGTGCGCAATGGCGAGGTCGTTCTGATCGACGAGTTCACCGGGCGGATGACCCCGGGGCGGCGCCTGTCCGAGGGGCTGCATCAGGCGCTGGAGGCCAAGGAAGGCGTCGAGATCAAGCCCGAGAACGTCACGCTCGCATCCGTGACCTTCCAGAACTACTTCCGGCTTTATGACAAGCTGGGCGGCATGACCGGGACCGCGGCGACGGAGGCCGAGGAATTCGCCGAGATCTACGGGCTCGGCGTGGTCGAGGTGCCGACCAATCGCCCGATCCAGCGCGAGGACGAGCACGACCAGATCTATCGCACCGTGCAGGAAAAGTTCGACGCCATCGTCAAGACCATCAAGGAGGCCCATGCCAAGGGTCAGCCCATCCTTGTCGGCACGACCTCGATCGAAAAGTCCGAGTACCTGTCGCAGCTTCTGAAGAAAGAGGACGTGCCGCACAACGTGCTGAACGCGCGCCAGCACGAGCAGGAGGCGCAGATCGTCGCCGATGCGGGCAAGCTGGGCGCGGTGACCATCGCCACCAACATGGCCGGGCGCGGCACCGACATCCAGCTCGGCGGCAATGTCGAGATGCGCGTGCTGCAGGCGCTGGCCGAAACGCCTGAGGCCAACCCAGACGAGATCCGCACCCGGATCGAGGCCGAGGTGGCCGAGAACAAGCGCAAGGTGCTGGAGGCCGGGGGCCTCTTCGTGCTGGCCACCGAACGGCACGAGAGCCGCCGGATCGATAACCAGCTGCGCGGCCGGTCGGGGCGTCAGGGCGACCCGGGGCGGTCGGCCTTCTTCCTGTCTCTGGAAGACGACCTGATGCGGATTTTCGGGTCCGAACGGCTCGACAAGGTGCTCAGCTCGCTCGGCATGAAGGAAGGGGAGGCGATCGTGCACCCTTGGGTGAACAAGTCGCTGGAGAAGGCGCAGGCGAAGGTCGAAGGGCGCAACTTCGACATCCGCAAGCAGCTGCTGAAATTCGACGACGTGATGAACGACCAGCGGAAGACCATCTTTTCCCAGCGGATGGAGATCATGGAAACCGACGACGTGGCCGAGATCACCCGCGACATGCGCCACCAGGTGATCAACGACCTGGTGGACGAGTTCATTCCGCCGAAATCCTATGCGGACCAGTGGAATGTCGAAGGGCTCTATGCCGCGATCCTGGAGAAGGTCGGCGCCGATACCGACGTTATCAAATGGGCCGAGGAAGAGGGCGTGGATGACGAGATCATTCGCGAGCGGCTGGAGAAGGCCTCCGACGAGTTCATGGCGGCCAAGGCGGCGCAATTCGGTGTCGAGAACATGCGCCGGATCGAGAAGCAGCTTTTGTTGCAGACCATCGACCAGAAATGGCGTGAGCATCTGCTGACGCTGGAGCATCTGCGCTCCGTCGTGGGTTTCCGTGGCTATGCGCAGCGCGACCCGCTGAACGAGTACAAGACCGAGGGCTTCCAGCTGTTCGAGAGCATGCTCGACAGTTTGCGGGTGGATGTGACCGACAAGCTTGGCAAGATCCGCCCCCTGACTGAGGAAGAGCAGCAGGCCATGATGCGCCAGATCGCGGCCCAGCAGGCCGCGGCCCAGGCGGCGAACGAGGCTGCGCGCCAGCCGCAACCGGCCATGGCCGGGGCAGGGGCGGAGGCCGAGGAGGGCACGCCCGCGGAGGGCTTCGTCGAGAGCGATCCGACCACATGGGGCAACCCGGGCCGCAACGACCGCTGTCCTTGCGGGTCCGGAAAGAAGTTCAAGCATTGCCACGGGCGCTACACCTGAGCGCCCGTCTCGCCGGGCTGGTCCTGGCGGCTTGCCTGTCGCCGGGGGCAGCCCTGGCCGAGCCCGTGACGCTGACCGCACGGTCGGACGGGTTTTCCGTGACCGGCGATCTGGTGGCTTTCGATGGCCGCTTTTACCGCGTCGACGCGCCCGAGGGGGTGCTGACCCTGTCCGCGGCGCAGGTGGACTGCACCGGGGCGGCCTGCCCGGCGGCGAACGAGACGACCGGGTTCGCGGTGACCTCGGCTTTCGGACCCGGCGCGGTCGTTCTGCCCGCGCTGATCCAGGCCTATGCCCGGGCGCGGGATCTGCCGCTGCGGCGCGAAGACCTGGACGCCACCCATATCCGTTTCGCGCTGGGCGATGACACCTCGTCGCGCCGCTTCCCCATTTCCCTGCGCCTCGCCCTGAGCGGCGAAGGCTTCGCGGATCTCGCCGTGGGCGAGGCCGACATGGTGCTCGCGGACCGGCTGATCTCGGAGGCGGAGTTGAGCGTCGCGCGGGATGCCGGGCTCGGCGATCTTTCCGCGCCGGGGCAGGAGCGGGTTCTGGCCTGGGATGCGCTGGTGGCGGTGACGTCGCCGCGTCGTCCACGGCAGCCGGTCGATCCGGCACAGGTGCTGGCCCTCTGGGATATGTCCGCGCCCGATTGGCGCGCGCTGGGCTTTGCCGAGGGGCCGCTGCGGCTCCATGCCCGGGCCCATGGCGGGGATCTGGTCAAGCTGCGTCCGGACGGGGCCGTGCCCGCGGCCCCGGTGACTTACCACGAACAGGGTGCGGGCCTGGCCGCCGTGGTGCGGGAGCAGCCCTCGGGCCTGGGCCTCGTCGCCTTGTCAGAACGCGGCCCGGCGCAGGCCTTGCCGCTGGCCGGGGCCTGCGGGCTCACCCATGCGCCCACGCGTGCGGCCCTGACCCTGGGGCGCTACCCCTGGGCGATGCCGCTCACCGCTTATTTGCCGGAGCGGCGCATGCCCTTGGATCTGGCCGATTTCCTGGCGTTTCTGGACAGCGAGGCCGCCGGGCGCGTTCTGGACCGGGCAGGGTTTGCGCAACCGTCACTGGCGCCGGTCGCCTCGGACCTCGCCGCGCGGGTGCTGCGGGCCCTGGCCGGGGCCTCGGATGCGGATCTGCCGCGCCTGCAGGAGGTGGCGCGACGGCTGGGGCAGGCGACCCAGCTTGGCCTGACCTTCCGGCCCGATGCCGCGGATCGGGGCGGTCGTGCCCTGTCGGCGGCGGCGCTGGAGACGCTGGCGGAGGCCGAAGACGGACGTTTTCTTCTCGCCGCCCATGCCCCGACCCGCGCGCAGGCGGAGGCGGACGCAGGTCAGCTGCTGGTCGAGCTTGCCGCGCTGCGCGGGGGGCGCGCGCCGCTGGAGATCGAGGTGGCGGCCCTGGGGCCGGCCCTGCCCGTGGCCTGCGCCGATGCGCCATGGGCCGCGTCGATGAACCGGCGGATCGATGTCTGGCGCCTGCCCGCTACAGGTAGCCCTCCGCGCGGAAACTGACCTCCCGCGACTTGCCGATCACCAGGTGATCATGGAGCCGCAGGCCGAGCACCTCGGCCGCGTCGCGGATCGCGTAGGTCATGGTGATGTCCTGCTCCGACGGGGTGGGGTCGCCGGAGGGGTGGTTGTGCACCAGGATCAGGGCCGAGGCGTTCAGCTCCAGCGCGCGTTTGGCGATCTCCCGCGGATAGACGGGCACATGATCCACGGTCCCCCGCGCCTGCGCCTCGTCCGCGATCAGCACGTTCTTGTTGTCGAGATACAGCACCCGGAAGTGTTCCGTATCCAGGTGGGCCATGGCGGTCTGGCAGTATTCCAGCAAGGCGTCCCAGCTCGAGACCACGGGGCGTTGCAATACCTTGCCGCGGGCCAGCCGATGGGCGGCGGCCTCCACGATCTTCAGCTCCAGCGCCACGGCCTCACCCACCCCGTCCACGGCCCGCAGCCGGGGCAAGGGGGCGGCCAGAACATGGGTGAAATCGCCGAATTCCTCGATCAGGCGCCGGGCCAGCGGTTTGACATCCTGCCGGGGAATGGCACGGAACAGAACAAGCTCCAGCAACTCGTAATCCGGCATCGCCTCCGCCCCGCCCGCGAGGAAGCGTTCGCGCAAACGCTTGCGGTGATCCTTGAGGTAGGATGGGGTTTTCTCCTGCCGCGCGGGGGCGGGTGCCACAGGGCGTGCGTCACCGAAGAGCGGCAGGGGGGATTCGTGAAAGGCATGGGCGCGCGGCATGGGGGCTACCCTGCCGCGCGATGCTTTCCGAAAGGTTAACTCTTCATCCCGTCCCAGAAGCTTTTGACGGTCTTGAAGAACTTCGAGGTCTCGGGCTGGTTGTCCTGGCTCTCGGCCTCGAACTCGCGCAAGAGCTCCCGCTGGCGCATGGTGAGGTTGACCGGGGTTTCCACCGCCAGCTCGATGAACATGTCGCCGGTGCCTGCACCGCGCAGGGCGGGCATGCCTTTGCCGCGCAGGCGCATCTGCCGGCCCGACTGGCTGCCGGAGGGAATCTTCACCCGGCTGCGGCCGCCTTCGATGGTGGGCACTTCCACGTCGCCGCCAAGCGCGGCTGAGGTCATGCTGACCGGGACGCGGCAATAGAGGTCGAGGCCTTCGCGCTGGAAGATCCGGTGCTCTTCGACCTCGATGAAGATATAGAGATCCCCCGACGGACCGCCCCGAACACCCGCATCGCCCTCGCCCGCGAGCCGGATCCGGGTGCCGGTTTCCACGCCTGCGGGGATATTGACGCTGAGCGCGCGGGTCTTTTCCTCGCGCCCGGCCCCTCGGCAGGCCTGACAGGGGTTCTTGATGATCTGACCCATACCAGAACACGTCGGGCAGGTTTTCTCGATGGTGAAGAAGCCCTGCTGCGCGCGCACCTTGCCCATGCCGGAGCAGGTCGGGCAGACCACGGGCTCCGCGCCGCCCTCGGCGCCTGTGCCGTCACAGGCGCTGCAGCTGACCGTGCCGGGGACAGAGATAGTTTTCTGCATGCCCATGAAGGCCTGCTCCAGGGTGATCCGAAGGTTGTAGCGCAGGTCCGAGCCGCGCGCGGCCCGCTGGCGTCCGCCGCCCCGCTGGCCGCCCATGAAATCGCCGAAGAGATCCTCGAACACGTCCGAAAAGGCGGAGGCGAAATCGCCCTGTCCCTGGCCGCCGAAGCCGCCGGGCCCGCGCGGCCCGCCGGAGCCGTTTTCGAACGCCGCGTGACCATAGCGGTCATAGGCGGCCTTCTTGTCGGGGTCCTTCAGGATGTCATAGGCCTCGTTGGCCTCCTTGAACTGCGCTTCGGCATTGGGGTTGTCCGAATTCCGATCCGGGTGCAGCTCCTTGGCCTTCTTGCGAAAGCCCTTCTTGATCTCGTCGGGAGACGCCCCCTTGGACACGCCCAGGACGTCGTAATAGTCGCGTTTGGCCATGACCGGATTCCTTCACTTAAACGCACGCGCCGACCCGCAAGTCACGGGTCGGCGCAGGGGTCCGTTTCGCGGGGCTCAGCCCTGCTTCCGGTCGTCCAGGTCTTCGAAATCGGCGTCCACGATGTCGTCATCGACCTCGCGTGCCTTGTCGCCATCCGCCTCGGGGGCTTCTTCCCCCGCGGCTTCCTGCTGCGACTTGTAGATCGCCTCGCCGAGCTTCATGGCCGCGTCGGTGACGTTCTGGATGCCGGACTTGATCTTGCCCACATCGTCGCCTTCCAGCGTTTCCTTGAGCGCGGAGACCGCCAGTTCGATCGCCTCGACGGTCGAGGGATCGACCTTGTCGCCATGCTCTTCGAGGGACTTCTCCGTCGAATGCACGAGGCTCTCGGCCTGGTTCTTGGTCTCGACCAGTTCCTTGCGCTGCTTGTCGGCGTCGGCATTGGCCTCGGCGTCGCGCACCATCTGATCAATCTCCTCGTCGGACAGACCGCCGGACGCCTGGATCGTGATCTTCTGCTCCTTGCCGGTGCCCTTGTCCTTGGCCGACACGGAGACGATGCCGTTGGCGTCGATGTCGAAGGTCACCTCGATCTGCGGCATCCCCCGCGGGGCGGGCGGGATGTCTTCGAGGTTGAACTGGCCGAGCATCTTGTTGTCGGCCGCCATCTCGCGCTCGCCCTGGAACACGCGGATCGTCACGGCGTTCTGGTTGTCCTCGGCGGTGGAGAACACCTGGGACTTCTTGGTCGGAATGGTCGTGTTGCGGTCAATGAGACGCGTGAACACGCCGCCCAGGGTCTCGATGCCCAGGGACAGGGGCGTCACGTCCAGCAGGACCACGTCCTTGACGTCGCCTTGCAGAACACCGGCCTGGATCGCCGCACCCATTGCGACGACCTCATCGGGGTTCACGCCCTTGTGCGGCTCCTTGCCGAAGAACTTCGACACTTCCTCGGTGACCCGCGGCATCCGCGTCATGCCGCCGACCAGAACAACCTCGTCGATGTCCGACGTGCTGAGCCCGGCATCCTTCAGCGCGTCCTTGCACGGCTTCAGCGAGGCCTTGATCAGGTCGGCCACCAGGCTTTCCAGCTTCGCCCGGGTGAGCTTCATCACCAGGTGCAGGGGCTGGCCGCCATTGGGATCCATCGAGATGAACGGCTGGTTGATCTCGGTCTGGGTCGAGGAGCTGAGCTCGATCTTGGCCTTCTCGGCGGCTTCCTTCAGGCGCTGCAGGGCCATCTTGTCCTTGGTCAGGTCGACGCCATGCTCTTTCTTGAACTCGTCGGCCAGGTAGTTGACGATCCGCATGTCGAAGTCTTCCCCGCCGAGGAAGGTGTCCCCGTTGGTGGATTTCACTTCGAACAGGCCGTCGTCGATCTCCAGGATGGTGATGTCGAACGTGCCGCCGCCGAGGTCATAGACCGCGATCGTCTGGGTGTCGGACTTGTCGAGGCCGTAGGCCAGCGCCGCCGCGGTCGGCTCGTTGATGATGCGCAGCACGTCGAGGCCGGCGATCTTGCCCGCGTCCTTGGTGGCCTGACGCTGGGCGTCGTTGAAATAGGCCGGGACGGTGATGACCGCCTGGGTGACATCCTCGCCGAGATAGCTTTCGGCGGTTTCCTTCATCTTCTTCAGGATGAGGGCCGAGACCTGCGCGGGAGAGAATTTCTCGCCCTTCACGCTGACCCAGGCGTCGCCGTTTCCGCCGTTCACCACGGCGTAGGGCAGGTTCTTCTTGTCTTTTTCCAGATCTGCATCGTCGAACCGACGCCCGATCAGGCGCTTGACGCCAAAGACGGTGTTTTCCGGGTTGGTGACCGCCTGGCGCTTGGCCGGCTGGCCCACGAGGCGTTCGTCGTCCGTGTAGCCGACGATGGAGGGCGTGGTCCGCGCCCCTTCGGAGTTTTCGATGACCCGCGGTTGCGAGCCGTCCATGATGGCAACGCACGAGTTGGTGGTGCCGAGGTCGATACCAATGACTTTACCCATTGCGATGTTCCCTTTCATCTAGGCGATTGTTTGGAGGCAAGATCCGTGAGCGGCCTCTCGTCTCCGATCCCTGAAAGATCACGGGGCCCGCGATCAAGTTCTCGGCGTATATAAGGAGGGGGTTGGGGTGCTGCAAGCGCCCCCCCGGTGCAGAAAGGGTCAGAAATGGAGAAAAAGCCGATTGTGCCCGATGCTATTGCGCCGGATTTGCGCCTGCGCGGGGTCGCGATTTACAAGGGGTTTGTGGACCGCGCCGCGCAGGAAGCCCTGGTGGAGGATCTGCGCGGGGTGGCCCGGGCGGCACCGTTCTATCGCCCGGTGACCCCGTCGGGCAAGGCGATGTCGGTGCGTATGACGGCGGCCGGACGGTTCGGCTGGGTGTCCGACCGCCAAGGCTATCGCTATGCGCCGACGCATCCGGGCGGGGGCGCATGGCCGGATATTCCGAACTCGGTTCTCACGATCTGGGACAGGCTCGTGCCGGAGGCGCGCAGGCCTGAGTGCTGCCTCGTGAATTTCTACGATGCCCACGCGAAGATGGGCCTGCACCAGGACCGGGACGAGGCCGATTTCAGCCAGCCGGTGCTGTCGGTGTCCCTGGGCGATGCAGCGCGGTTCCGGGTCGGGTCCACCAGCCGTGGGGGCACGACCGAATCGCTTTGGCTCGAATCGGGCGACGTCGCGGTGATGGGCGGAGAGGCGCGGCTGATCCATCACGGGATCGACCGGATCAAACCGGGCAGCTCCACGCTCCTGCCCGAAGGCGGGCGGATCAACCTGACCCTCCGTGTGGTCACCTGACAGCGGCGCGCGCCCTGTCCCGCACCGCCCCTATTTGCCCGCGGACCAGCTCAGCGAAGCGCGGCGGCGGGTGTGAAACTCTCCCATCAGGCCGATCATCAGGCACGCCACCATCAGCCAGAGCGGGTAGTCCAGGTTCGTGTTGCGGGGCAGGTAGTTGATGAATACCGCGCCGCGCATCTGGTCAATTAGATGGAACAGCGGGTTCCAGGCAAAGAGCGGCAGCATGAAGGCAGGCAGGGTATTGGCCACGAACATCTTGCCGCTGGCGAACATGTTGATCCGGCTGAAGATCATCTGCACGGTCTTGGTCGCCTCGGGCGCCCAGGGTTTCGCGGCGAGAAACACCATGCCGATCCCGGCCCCGCTGAGCCAGGTGAGAAGCAGTATCAGCCCCGCGCGCCCGGGGTCGGCAATCGCCACATTGTGGGTCACCAGGTGATAGCCAACCAGCACGATCAACAGCGACAGCACCTGAATGTACAGGCTGCTCAGCATGGCGGCGCCGATGCTGATCATGGTGTTCATGTTGCGATGCTTCATCATCGGCGAGGTCGGCCCCTCGCAGCCATAGACCGCGCCCATGGTCTTGTTGAACATCATGAACAGGAACACGCCGGTCAGGATGTACATCATGAAATCGCCGCGCAAACCTGCGCTGCGCATGCCCATCAACTGAAAGATCAGGTAGAACACCATCACGAAGACGATGGTCTGGAACACGTTCAGGAACAGGCTCATCATGGCATTGCCATGGGTGATGCGCACGCTCCGCACGCTGGCGTGATAGATCAGCGTCAGAGTGCGATAGGCCCCGGCCAGCGAGGACGAGCTTTCCTTGACGTAGAACACCGGCTGCGACCGTTTCCTTCCAGTGACACTCTGTCCGACATGACAACACAATGGTTGCGGATCGTTTAAGGCACCAGCATAGAAAAAATAAGCATGTGGGCAATGATCGCGGTCGCCGCGCCGCCCCGTTCGATCGCGACACAGGAGTTTTTGATGGATTTCGAGACCGTAATGCCCGTTTTGCGCCGGCTGTCCCTGGAGGCCGGGGATGCCATCATGGAGATCTACACCTCCGACGATTTCGACGTGCGCGCCAAGTCCGATGACAGCCCCGTCACCGCCGCCGACGAGGCCGCCGATGCGCTGATCTCCGCGGGGCTGAAGGCGGCCTTTCCCGATGTGCTCTGCGTGACCGAGGAGCAGGCCGCCTCCCACAGCCAGACCGCGGACAGCTTCTTCATCGTCGACCCGCTGGACGGTACCAAGGAATTCGTCCATCGCCGCGGCGATTTCACCGTCAACATCGCCTATGTGGAAAACGGCACGCCCGTGCGCGGGGTGGTCTACGCACCTGCCAAGGGGCGGTTGTTCTTCACGCAGGCCGATGGCACCACGGTCGAAGAGACCGGCGATTTCGACAAGGACACCGTCGGGACGGTCAAACCGCTCTCGGTCGCGACGCCGGACAATAATGCGCTGATGGTGGTGGCCTCCAAATCCCACCGGGATCAGGCCACTGACGACTATATCGGCAAGTACGGGGTCAAGGACATGACCTCCGCCGGCTCTTCGCTGAAGTTCTGCCTCGTGGCGACGGGGGAGGCGGATCTCTATCCGCGCCTCGGCCGCACGATGGAATGGGACACCGCCGCTGGGCACGCGGTGCTGCTGGGCGCGGGTGGTCATGTCGTGCGTTTCGATGATCACACGCCGTTGACCTATGGCAAGGCCGACTATGCCAACCCGTTCTTCATCGCCTATGCCCCGGGCGTGGACCTGAAGGCCGCCTGATGTCGGTTCTGGTGGTCATCCCGGCGCGGTACCCGTCGGTCCGCTATCCCGGCAAGCCGCTGGTGGAGTTACGTGGGGCCACGGGGGTTGCCCGCTCGCTCATCCGGCGCAGCTGGGACGCGGCGATGGCCGCCGAGGGCGTGGACCGGGTCGTGGTGGCCACCGATGACGACCGCATCCGCAGTCATGCCGAGGGGTTCGGGGCCGAGGCGGTGATGACCTCAGATACCTGCCGCAACGGGACGGAGCGGTGCGCCGAAGCGCTGACCGTGCTGGGGATCTCCCCCGAGATCGTCGTCAACCTGCAGGGCGACGCGCCCCTGACCCCGGCGTGGTTCGTGTCGGACCTGGTCGCGGGGCTGCGCGCGGCCCCGGATGCGGCGCTGGCCACGCCGGTGCTGCGCTGCGACGGCGCGGCCCTGGCCGGGTTTCTGGAGGATCGCCGCGCGGGCCGGGTGGGCGGGACCACCGCCGTGTTCGACCGGGACAATCACGCGCTCTATTTCTCCAAGGAAGTGATCCCCTTTACCAGTGACAGCTACGCGCCCGACGCGCCCACGCCGGTCTTTCACCATGTGGGTCTCTATGCCTACCGCCCCGATGCGCTGGTCGCGTACGGTACCTGGCCGGTCGGCCCGCTGGAGACCCTCGAAGGGCTGGAGCAGCTGCGCTTTCTCGAAAACGGCCGCAAGGTGCTCTGCGTCGAGGTGGAGGGCCGCGGCCGCGCCTTTTGGGAGCTCAACAACCCCGAGGACGTGCCCCGGATCGAGGCGATGCTGACCAAGATGGGACAGGCGTGACGCCGCAGGCGAGTGTCGTCATCGTCAGCCGCGGTCGCGGGCCGGAGCTTGCGCGCTGCCTTCTGTCGCTGGAATTCCAGACCTGCCCGCGGTTCGAGGTGATCGTGGTGGGCGACCGTGCCGCACGGCAAGCGGTGGTGGCTGGGCCGGGGCTGGCGCGGGTGGGGTTCGCGCCCTTCGAGGCCGCGAATATCGCCGCGGCGCGCAATGCGGGCGTGGCGGCGGCGCGCGCCCCGGTGGTGGCATTTCTCGACGATGATGCGGTGGCAGAGCCCTGCTGGCTCGCGGGGCTGATCGCGGCCCTGCAGGTGCCGGGCGTCGGGCTTGCGGCGGGATATGTGCGCGGACCTGATGGGCTGGCGTTCCAGTGGCGCGGCGAGTGGCTGACCCCCGAAGGGCTGTCGCGGCCGATGACCCCCGTGCCGGAGGTGCCGGGCCACGTTTTTGCCCAAGACGGTGCCGTGCCAGGGGCGATGGGGACGAATTTTGCGGTGGCCGCCAAGGCGCTGCGCGCGGTTGGCGGGTTCGATGCCCGGTTTCGCTATTTCCTGGACGAGAGCGATCTCGTGCTGCGGCTCGCCGCCGCCGGGCAGGGGGTCGCCTATGCCCCCCGGGCCCAGGTGCATCACAGCCTTGCGCCGGGGCCCTACCGGCGCGCGGATCGCCTGCCCCGCAGCCTGGTCGCGGTCGGGCGGAGCGCGGCGCTCTTTGCGGCAACCCACGCGCCGGACGCGGTGGCGGACGCCGTCGCCGCCCACCGGGAGCGGCAGCGCACGCGCCTTGTGCGGGCGATGGTCGCCGGGCGGTGCCTGCCCGATCAGGTCTGGTCGCTCCTGCGCAGTTTCGACCGTGGGGTGGCCCAGGCGAATCGCGTACCGGTCCCTCCTCCCGAGACATCTTTCGAGAAGGCCGGACGGCTGTTTTCCCAGGATGCCGCAGCCCGCAGCGCCTCCGCCGGAGCAGTCGAGGCGGTTTGGCTGATTGCCCAGGGGCGCGGGGACCCCCGCGCCTTCGCAGCTGCAGAAAGAGCGGCAGAGGCCGGGGGCGTGGCCACGGTCGTGATCCCGGCGGGGCGCCTGTCGCGTCCGCAGGTGGTTTTCCGCGCACCCGGGCTTTGGCTGCACAACCTCCCGCTTTCAAAGCGTCAGATGACAGCCAATCGTCATGTTCTCGACCATTTACAGGCGGAATATAGCGACATCCGAGTCGGGAACCATGTTAGGGTTTGACGCGTTAGCCCAAGGCATGTGTTGTCGGACAATGCTGCAATGCAACAACAGAACACACCTGGGGCGGCGCTGGCTGTTGTGCTTTGCGTCCGATACCGTGCAAAATGCGGTCGCCAACAGGTCATATTTGAATAGGAACGCATGATGTCTCGTAGTGTCAAAACCGCTGTCTTTCCCGTTGCTGGTATGGGCACGCGATTTTTGCCAGCCACCAAGTCGGTGCCGAAAGAAATCATGACCCTGGTGGATCGTCCGCTCGTCCAGTATGCGATCGACGAAGCGCGGGCGGCGGGGATCGAGGAGTTCATCTTCGTCACGTCGCGCGGCAAGAGCGCGCTCGAGGATTACTTCGACGCCGCCCCTCAACTCGAACAAACGCTCGAGGATAAGGGCAAGACCAAGCTGCTGGAGATCCTGCGCAACACCAACATGGACAGCGGCGCCATCGCCTATGTGCGGCAGACCCGCGCGCTGGGCCTCGGTCATGCGGTCTGGTGCGCGCGGCGACTGCTGGGCAACGAGCCCTTCGCCGTGATCCTGCCTGACGACGTGATCGCCGCCGAAAAACCCTGCCTCGCGCAGATGGTCGAGGCTTACCAGGAGCTTGGCGGCAACATGGTTGCGACCATGGAAGTGCCCATGGACAAGGCGTCGGCCTATGGCATCGTCGATGTCGAAGAGGACATGGGCAGCGTGGTGCGGGTCAAGGGCATGATCGAGAAACCCAAGGCTGAAGACGCGCCCTCGAACCTGGCGGTGATCGGGCGGTACATTCTCAGCCCGGAGGTTCTCGACAACCTCGACAAGGGCCAGATCGGCGCCGGGGGCGAGATCCAGCTGACCGATGCCATTGCGCAGGAAATCACCAACAAGAACAATGTCTACGGCTTCCGCTTTTCGGGCCAGCGGTATGACTGCGGCTCCAAGGCCGGGTTTCTGCAGGCGACGGTGTCCTTTGCCCTGGCGCGGCCGGATCTGCGCGACGAGCTGTCGGATTTCCTGCAGGAGCTGGCCTTCGCGCGCAAAGCGGCCGAGTAACTTCGCGCCCCGATGGCGGCGGAGGGCATGCGCCTGAACCAGGATCCCTTGCCCCTGCTGCTCGACGTGACACGGCTGGCTTCGCGGATCGGGGACAGGCGCTTGTCCGGCGTCGACCGGGTGGAGGCGGCCTATCTGCGCTTCGTGCTGTCGCAACCGGACATGCCCTATGGGCTGGTGCGGTCTGTCTTCGGCTACCTGCTGCTCGATCGCGCGGGGTTGCAGCCGCTCTGCGATGCCGTGGCCGATGAAACGATCTCCTGGGGGCGTCCGGACCTGTTGTCCCGGCTGGCGCGCCACCGCTCCAAGGCGCGCGCGGGGGTCGAGACGACCTTGCGCGCGCTCTCCATCGCGCGGGCGCCGCGTTCGGGGCTGGGCCGGATGCTGCGCAAATGCCTGCCCGACGGGGCCCATTACCTGAACGTGGGCGAGACGAATTTCGATGGCCCGGTCGCGATGGCCCTGCGCGGTCTGCGCCGCAGCTGGATCGACATGGTGCTGCATGACACCATTCCCTGCGACTTTCCCGATCTCGTGACCCCGGCCTCCGCCGCGCGGTTCGACAAGCGCCTGCGCGCGATGCGCACACATGCGGATCGGATCATCACCGCCACCTGGGCCGTGCAACAGGCCGGGTGCCGCCACCTGGGGCTTGGATCGGAGGACGCGCGCTGGTGCGTGGCGCCCTTCGGGCTCGACCTGCCGGAGCCCGACGCCAAGGCCCCCGCCCGGCACGGGCTGACCCGGCCCTACATGCTGGCGCTGGGGACGTTGGAGCCGCGCAAGAACATCACCTTCCTGCTGGAGATCTGGCGGCAGGCAACCGCCACGGGCAGCGCCATGCCGGACCTCGTTCTCTGCGGTGCGCGCGGCTGGTATCCGGCGAAGGTCTTCGCCGCGCTGGACGCCGACCCGCTGCGCGGTGTTCATATCCACGAGATCAACGATGCCCTGGATCCGGAAGTCGCGGGCCTGATCGAAGGGGCCGAGGCGCTGCTGTTTCCCACCGTGGCCGAAGGCTTCGGCTTCCCGCCGCTGGAGGCCATTGCCCTGGGCGTGCCGGTGATCTGCAGCGATCTGCCCGTGCTGCGCGAGACCCTCGGGGCCTTGCCCGTTTACGTGGCCCCCGGGGACAGCTACGCTTGGACATCAAAAATTAAGCAAGGTTGTGCAAAACCGGATCCGACCGCTGTGGAGGCCCTGCTGGACCGGTTCACCTGGGAGCAGCACTTCGCCCGGGTGTTCGGCTGAGCGCAGCCAGAAGCGGTCGCAGAGGCGATGACGAGGCACCGAACCGCGTGAGCGTGATCGAACAGTACAAGAGGCGCCTGCGGCGCAAGCGCTTGCTCTGGCGCGGCTTTCGCCGCCGACGCCAACTGACGGTCGTTGAAAACCGCACGGGCGAGATCGGCGCGTCCGACATCCTCGCCTTCGTCACCCTGCGCAACGAACGCATCCGCCTGCCCTACTTCCTGGATTACTACCGCAAGCAGGGGATCGACCACTTCCTGATCGTCGATAACGGCTCCGACGACGGCTCCACCAGCTACCTGGCGGATCAGCCCGATGTCTCGCTCTGGTCCACGCCGGACAGCTACCGCCGGGCGCGCTACGGGGTGGATTGGCTGACCTGGTTGCAGCGGACATACGGCCACAAGCACTGGTGCCTGACCGTGGATGTGGACGAGTTCCTGATCTATCCCTTCTGCGAAACCCGGCCCCTGCGCGCGCTCACCGACTGGATGGAGGCGTCGCGGCTGCGGGCGCTGCCTGCGATGCTGCTCGACCTCTATCCCAAGGGGCCGCTGGACAGCGTGACCTACCGCGAGGGGCAGAACCCGCTTGAGCTGGCCTGCTGGTTCGACAGCGGAAATTACACGATCTCGCAGAATCCCGAATTCGGCAACCTGTGGATCCAGGGCGGGCCGCGGGCGCGCACCTTCTTCACCGACACGCCGGAGGCGGCGCCGGCGCTCAACAAGATCCCGCTGGTGAAATGGGATCGCGGCTATGTCTATGTGGACAGCACCCATATGCTGCTGCCCCGCGGCCTGAACCGTGTCTACGAGACCGGCGGGGGGGAGCGGATTTCGGGCTGCCTGTTGCACACGAAGTTCCTCGACACCTTCGTGGCCAAATCCGCCGAGGAGGTCGTGCGCCAGGAACATTACGCCAAGGGCCGCGAATACAAGGCCTATGCCGAGACCCTGACCGAGCAGGGCGCGCCATCGCTCTGGACCGAGATGTCGGAGCGATACGTCTCTTGGCGGCAACTCGAAATCCTCGGCCTTCTGTCCAAGGGCAGCTGGGCATGAGCGCGCCGGTCAAACTGGGGTTCGTCATGCTTGCCCATGCGGAGCTGGGCCGTGTCGAGCAACTCGCGCGCTACTTCGCGGGCTTCGACTGCCCGGTTGTGATCCATATCGACCGCAAGACCCCGCAGGGGGAGTTCACCGCGCTGCAGACCCGGCTGGCGGACCAGCCCCTCGTGCACCTGATGCGGGTGCATAAATGCGGCTGGGGCCTTTGGTCCATGGTGGCTGCGACCCTGGACGCGGCGCAGGCCCTGCTCGACCGGTTTGCGCAGGTCACCCATGTCTCGCTGGTCTCGGGCGACTGCCTGCCCCTGCGCCCGCTCGACCGGCTGCTCGATTTCCTCGGCGCGCACCCGGACACGGATTTCATCGAATCGGTCACCGTCTCGGACGTGCCCTGGACCATCGGCGGCCTGCAGCAGGAGCGTTTCACGCTGCGCTTCCCGTTCTCCTGGCGGACCCGGCGCAAGCTCTTCGACAAGTATGTCGAGATCCAGCGCCGTCTCGGCGTGCGCCGCCGCGTACCCAAGGGCCTCGTGCCGCATCTGGGCTCGCAATGGTGGTGCCTGACCCGCCGCAGCCTGGAGGCGATCCTCGAAGACCCCCGCCGGGCAGAGTTCGAGCGGTACTTCGCCCGCGTCTGGATCCCGGACGAGTCCTACTTCCAGACCCTCGTGCGCCGGGTCTCCACGCAGATCGAAAGCCGGTCTCTGATGCTGTCGAAATTCGACACCCAGGGCAAACCCTTCGTGTTCTACGACGACCATCTCGACCTGGTGGGCCAGTCGGACTGCTTCCTGCTGCGCAAGGTCTGGCCCCGGGCCGACAGGCTCTATGCGCAACTGCTCGACCCCGCGCTGGGCGCGCCAGAGCATGGGCCGAGCGACCCGCACCGGATCGAGCAGACCTTCGAGGAGGCGATGCAGCGCGGGCGCGAAGGGCGACCCGGGCTCTTCATGCAGAGCCGCTTTCCCAGCGACACCTGGCAGTCGGGCAAGACCGCAGCCCCCTATTTCGCCTTCCAGGGCTATGACGAGGTGATCGAGGGCTTCGCGCCCTGGCTCGCTCAACGCAGCGGCGCTCGGGTTCACGGGCATCTGTTCGACTGGACCGAGGTGCAATTCGCCGAGGGGGTGCGGTGTTTCAATGGCGGTCTGTCGGATGCGGTCAGCCTGCGGGATTACAACCCGCAGGCCTTCCTGACCAACCTGATCTGGAACAGCCGCGGGGAGCCGCAGTGTTTCCAGATTGCCCCCTATGACCGGCAGGACCTGAATGACTACATGATGTGGGACCCCAACGCCCATATCTCGATCATCACCGGGGCCTGGGCGTTGAAACTTTTCCGGTCGGACCTGCCCTTCCGCGATGCCAGGCGGGAGGCGGCCTGGATGCAGAAGGTCGAGGACCACTTCCTCGGCCAGCTGCGCCGCCGGGGCCTGCCGAGTCGGGTGCGTGTCACCTCCCTGGCGGAGTTCGTGGCCGACCCGGTCGGGCAGCTTCAGGACGTGCTCGACCAGATGACGCCGGTGTCCCAGCGCCGCCTCGCCGCGCCCCCGCCGCTGGTCGATCTGGCGGGGTTCGGCGGCTTCCTGCAGGCGCTCAAGAACGCCGGGATGAAGCCCTACCTGACCGGAGATTTCCCGCTCGACACCGCGGGGCTCGGTCAGCCGACGACGCCCGCCAAACCCTATCTGGTGACTTGACCCGCCATGCCCGATCGCTTCGACTATTTCGTGATCTTCGCCGGGATGCGCACCGGTTCCAACTACCTGGAGCGGAACCTCAACGCCGCGCCGGACCTGCGTTGCTACGGCGAGCTCTACAACCCCTATTTCATCGCCCATGAGGGGCAGGAGTCGTTCCTCGGCCTCACCCTCGCGCAGCGCGAGGCCGACCCGGACGCCCTGATCGCGCGCATCCGGGAAGAAACCGTGGGCCTGCCGGGGTTTCGGCTGTTTCACGATCATGACCAGCGGGTGCGCGACCGGGCGCTTGCCGACCCGCGCGCGGGCAAGATCATCCTGACGCGCAATCCACTGGACAGCTATGTCTCCTATTGCCGGGCGCTGGCGTCGAACCAATGGGTGCTCACGGACGCCAAGGGCCAGATCGACACACCCGCCATCGATTTCGACGGGCCGGGTTTCGCGACTTTCCTGGCGGATCAGACCGATTACTTCACCGCCGTGCGGCAAGGGCTGGCCCGCGCCGGGCAGACCGCGCTGACCCTGCGCTACGAGGATCTGCAGCAGATCGAGGTGATCAATGGCGCGCTGGCCTATCTGGGCTCGCCTCACCGGCTTGCACGCCCCGAACGCACCCTGAAACGCCAGAACCCGGAACCGTTGGAGGGGAAGGTGACGGATATGGCGGTCCTGCGCGCGGCGGTGGCGGGGCTCGACCCGTTCGGGATCGACCATCTGCCCCCCTCCGCGCCGCCGCGCGGACCCGCGGTGCCCAGCTATGTCGCCTGTCCCGACACGGGGCTGCTCTATCTGCCCATGGCGGGGCCGGAGCCCGACCCGGTGCTGGCCTGGATGGCCGCGCTGGACGGGGTGCCCAAGGACGCACTGATCACGGGTATGCGCCAGAAAGACCTGCGCGCCTGGCGCCAGGCGCATCCGAACGCACGCTGTTTCACGGTGCTGCGCCATCCCGTCGCCCGCGCCCACACGGCCTTTGTCACCCGTATCCTGCCCAGCGGATTGCAGGCCTATGCCGAGTTGCGCCATGGGTTGATCGCCGCCTACAAGCTGCCCCTGCCGGAGCATTTCCCGGCCGACGAGGTGGACCCGGACCGGATCGGCAAGGCCTTCCTGCGATTTCTGAAGTTTCTCAAGCCCAACCTGGCGGCCCAGACCAGCCTGCGGATCGACCCGTCCTGGGCGGCGCAGATGACGGTGCTGCAGGGCATGGCCCAGGTCGCGATGCCGGATGTGATCCTGCGCGATGGTCCGACGCTGCAGACGGATCTCGCGGGTCTCGCCGCGCGCGCCGGGCGCCCGGCACCGGACGTGCCGGTGGTCTTCGAGACTGGCAATCTCGGCGCGCTATATACACCGGACATGGAAAAAGCCGCGCAGGCGGCTTACGGGGTGGATTACGCCAGTTTCGGGTTCGGCCCCTGGACGCCGACAAAGGCCTGAACCGGGCAGGCTCAGGCGGCGCGGGTGCTCTCGCTTTCGGTCAGAACCGTATAGAGCGTGCTTGGATCCCCATTGGCCCGCAGCTTGGCGCAGATATTCGGGTCGCGCAGGGTCCGCGACACCAGCGCCAGCGCCTTGAGATGCGCCACGCCGCTGTCTTCGGGTGCGAACAGCCCGAAGACCAGGTCCACGGGCTGCCGGTCGACCGAATCGAAGGGCAAGGGTTTGTCGAGGCGTACGAACACACCGACCACCCGGTCGATGTCACGGAGCCGCGCATGGGGCAGGGCCACGCCGTGGCCGACCCCGGTCGGCCCCAATGCTTCGCGCTCCTGAAGGGCGTCCACGGCATTCACCGGACACACCCCGTACGCATCGCAGACGATGTCGCTCAGCTCCTGCATCAAGCGCTTCTTGCTGCTCAGATGCCCGATCACCTTCACGGCTTCCGGCACGAGCAAATTCGATAAATCCATTCCGATCGCTCTTGTCTCCGCCGTGTCACTTGGCGGGGTTAGCTGTCCATCTTGGTATCGATCCAGCCGATGTTGCCGTCATCCCGGCGATATACGACGTTGATCCCACCGTGTCCCTCATTGCGAAACACCAGTACGGGTGCCTCGGCCAGTTCCATCTGCATCACGGCCTCCCCGACCGAAACTGACGGAATGGTTGTCTCCATTTCGGCGACAATGATTGGTTGCAGGGTCTCCGGCTCATGCTCATCGGACCCCTCCGAGCCATCGAGGATATAGGTAGACGCGCCGGAAAGTGCAACGGGTTCGGTGCGGTCCCGGTGATGGTTCTTCAACCTGCGCTTGTATCGGCGCAGCTGTTTCTCCATTTTCTCGCTGCATTTGTCGAAAGCGGCATAGATTTCGTGGGCCGAGGCCTTGGCTTGCGCGGTCAGCCCGGTGGACAGGTGCACCGTGGCTTCACAGACGTGATTATAGGCGTCCTTGGAAAACACGACATTGGCATCTGTCGGCCGCTCGGCATACTTGCCCACAACCTCCGAGAGTTCCGCTTTCACGTGGCGCTGCAGAGCCTCGCCGATGTCGATCTGTTTTCCGGTGATTTGGTAGCGCATAGTGCCTCCCTGAGTGCGCAAGCGGCGCCGGTCCGGTTATCCGGAGCAGAAACAGCCACTTGCAAGAAGTGGGATTACCCGGATGATATCATCCGGCCGCGCATCCGGGCCGCGGCGTTCAGCCGTTTGCGGTCGTAGGATGACGGGATGTTCAAGCATCCCCTGTATTTGGCGACAGTTCGACGGGCGATGTCAACGCCCTCCTTTTTCAACCTCTGCGCTATTTCGCCATCGGTGAGAACCGCGTCTTCGGATTCGGCGGCCACGAGTGCGGCGATCCGGCTCTGAACCCCGTAAGCACTGGTCGCAGCGCCCGTTTCCGGGCCCAAACGGGCCGAAAAGAACGCCGAAAGGGGAATCACGCCGCCCGCATGGGCCAGGGTCTTGTCTGCGACAGCACGCCCCACCGTGGCCGCGTGCAGACCCAGCCGTGCGGCCAGTGCCTCGCGGGTCAAAGGGCGCATCGCTGCCCCCCCTTCGCGAAAGAATCCGCTCTGGTAGTCCACCAGGAAGGCGACGATCCGTTCCAGCGCGTTGGCCCGGTAGCCAAGCGCCCGGTGCAGCGCTTCTGCCTCTGCCCCGTAGCGGGCCAGTGCCGTGTCGGCCGCTTCGCGCCTGGCGGCGGCTATCAGTTCGGGGTCGAGGGCCAGGTCGCTCTGGCGGCCGCGCAGCACCCGGATCTCGGGGCCCGCGCCGTCAGGGAAATGCACCGCCACGTCGGGCGCGCTGACCTGCGGCGTGGGGCTGAAACGCTGGCCGGGATAGGGGCTAAGCTCCGGCAGCAGCCGGATCACCGCGCCCAGATCCTCTGCCGGGATGCCGGTGCGCCGGGCGGCGCGGGCGACATCGCTGCCCACCAACAGGTCGAGCACCTCTGTCGCCCGGGCGGCGACCGCCGGGGCAATCCCCTTGTCCACCAGTTGCAGGCGCAGGCATTCCGCGAGGCTTCGCGCGCCCACACCCACAGGCTCGCAGCCCTGCAGCGCCGCGAGGCCCAGCAGCACCGTCGCCTCGTCCAGGGCGCATTCCTGGGCGATCTCGGCGGGCGTGCTGTCGAGGTATCCGGTTTCCGTCAAGGACCAGCTCAGGGCGAGGGCCGCCTGGTGGACTGGCGGCGCCAGGCTCATCAGCCCGAGTTGCGCCCGCAGGTGATCGCCGAGGCTGACCTCGGCCACGGTGGTGTCCAGCGCCACCTCGTAGGCGGTGACCTGTGCCGCCGGCGGCGGGCCGGGGCGGCGCAGGCTCAGGATCGGGTTTTCCTCCGCCTGCCGCACCAGCAACTCTTCCAGCGCCGCGGCGGACATCCGCAGCACCGACAGGGTCGTGCGCATTTCCGGCGTCAGGGTCAGGCGTTGTTGCTGCCGGAGCGTCAGCCCCTCCCGGTGCCGCATCGCGCGCCTCAGGTCATCGTGAAGGTGTTGCCGAGATAGACCCGACGGACGTTTTCGTCGCGCACGACCTCGTCCTTGGTCCCGCTCATCAGGACCACCCCGTCATGGAGGATATAGGCCCGGTCCACGATCTCCAGGGTTTCGCGCACGTTGTGGTCGGTGATCAGCACGCCGATCCCACGGGTCTTGAGCTGGGCGACCAGCGCCCGGATATCGCCCACGGCGATCGGGTCCACCCCCGCGAAAGGCTCGTCCAGCAGCAGGTATTTCGGATCCGCGGCCAGACAGCGCGCGATCTCCACCCTGCGCCGCTCGCCGCCCGACAGGGCCAAGGCCGAAGTGCGGCGCAGGTGCTCGATGTTGAACTCGGCCAGCAGCTCTTCCAGCCGCTCCATCCGGGTGGTCCGGTCCCGTGTATTGACCTCCAGGATGGCGCGGATGTTGTCCTCGACGCTCATCCCGCGGAAGATCGACATTTCCTGCGGCAGATACCCGATGCCCAGCTTGGCGCGGCGATACATCGGCAGGAGCGTCACATCGCGCCCGTCGATGGACACGATCCCGGCTTCCGGCGCCAGCAGCCCGGCGATGGCGTAGAAACAGGTGGTCTTGCCCGACCCGTTCGGACCCAGAAGGGCCACCGCTTCGCCGCGCGTGACCTCCAGGCTGACGTCGCGAATGACCGGGCGGCGCTTGTAACTCTTGCGCAGGTTGCGCACCCGCAGCCCCGGGGTGCCGTCGGTCACCGACAGGTCCGGTCCGTCCGCGCTCATTCCGGCTGCAGGACGGTGCGGACGCGCCCCTCCATCTCGCCGATCCCGGTCAGCAGGTCCACCACCAGCGCGTCCCCCGCGATCACCACCGGACCCTGGCTCAGCAGCACGTCGCCGCTCAGCCGGATCTCGTTGCTGGCGGGGGTGTAGACGGCACTCTGGCTCTCGGCGGCATCGGGTCCGCTGACCATCAGGACATTGCCCTCGGCGCGCACCTCGCGGATCTCGCTGGCGGTGGTGTCGCTCCCGGGGTCGTAGCTGACGGTCACCTCGTCCGCCTCCAGCCGCAGCGCGCCTTGCGTCACCTGGACATTGCCGGAGAACACCGCGCTGCCGTTCTGCTGGTTCACCGACAGGCTGTCCGCGTCGATCTCCACGGGCGCGTCGCGGTCCACCCGGGCTGTTCCGAGGGCCACCTGGGAGCCTTGCGCCCAGACCGGCGCGGGAAGGGGGAGGCCGAGGCCCAGGGCGAGTGCCGTGCACATCGCGATGCGTCTGAAATCCACCATGCGGCCTCCGAAATCACTGGGGGGTATATACCAGCTTCACCCCGTCTGTGAACACCACCTCCCGGTTGCCGGTCGCGGCGTCGGGCTGCATCCGTGCCCGCCCGGCGCTCAGGGTCAGCCCGGGGCCGAGCACGATCACGTCGCTCGTGGTCTCCCCCCATTGGCCGTCCAGCCGCACCTCTGCCCCTTCGGTGCTGAGCGTGTAACCGTCGGTGCGCGACAGCCGCAGTCCGCCCTCGATGCGGACCGTGCGGCTGGCATTGTCCATCACGCCCTCTGCGCCGCGGATATCGACCTGAAGCCCGTCATTCTGCAGGATGCGTCCGGTGATCTCGCTGGCCATGAACCGGTCCGGATTGCCGATATCGGGCCGGGCGCTCTCGGCGGTGAACCGTGCGAGCGCGCCGCTGTCCAGAACCGTCTGGTAGCGCGGGCGCAGGATGCGCTGGCCCTCGACGATTTCCTCCAGCTCGATATCCGAGAAGGGGATCGTCTGCTCGCCATCCTGCACGCCGGACAGCAGGAACAGGCTCGACAACAGCCCCAGCGCCAGCAGCGGCAGGACGATCTTCGCCGCCAGGACAAACTGCGAATAGCGGTTGTCGGCGCGCGGCATGGCTCAGCCGATCCCGGCCCGCAGACAGTCATGAATATGCAGGAACCCGGCAGGCGCCTTCGGCCCGTCCTCAGGCACCACGAACAGACAGGTGATCTTGCGCGCGTTCATCACCGCCACGGCTTCTTCGGCCAGGGCGTCGGGGGTGATGGTCAGGGGATCGCGGGTCATCACGTCGCCCGCCGCGAGCCCCAGCAGCCCGTCCATGTGCCGCCGCAAATCCCCGTCGGTGATCACGCCCGTCAGCAGCCCGTCCCGGGTCACCCCGACCACGCCGAATCCCTTCTGGCTGATCTCCAGCAGGGCGTCGCCCATGGCGGCGTCTTCGGCGATCAGGGGCAGCTCCGTGCCCTTGTGCATCAGATCTCCGACCTTGGACAGCCGCGCGCCCAGCTTGCCGCCGGGGTGGAAGTCGCGGAAATTCTGGGGGCTGAACTCGCGATGCTCCATCAGGGCCACCGCCAGGGCATCGCCCAGGGCCAGGGTCATGGTGGTCGAGGTGGTGGGCACGATGCCGGTCCCGCAGGCCTCCGGCGCCTTGGGCAGCACCAGCGCCACGTCGGACTGGCGCAACAGCGTGCTGTCGGGATTGCTCGCCACCCCGATCAGCGGAATGCGGAACCGCCGAGTGTAGGCCACCAGATCCGCGAGCTCCGGCGTCTCGCCCGAGTTCGACAGCACCAGTACCACGTCGCCCGCCGCCATCATTCCCAGATCGCCATGGCTCGCCTCGGCGGGGTGGACGAAATGCGCAGGCGTCCCGGTCGACGCGAAAGTCGCCGCCATCTTGCGTGCGATGTGGCCCGATTTGCCCATGCCCGACACGATCACCCGGCCCTTGGCGCTCAGGATCGTGTCGACCGCGCGGGCGAAACTGTCGTCGAGCCCGGCGGCCAGCTGCGCAAGGCCCTCGGCCTCCACCGCGATGACCCGGCGGGCGATGTCGAGAAAGGTGTCGCTGCTCATTGGGCCCACTCAGTGATGGAAAATGTCGATCTCGGACCAGCCGCCCAGATCGAGCCGGGCGCGCGTGGGCAGGAACTCGAAACAGGCTTGCGCCAGCTCTGTCCGCTCCTCGCGCGCAAGCATCCCGTCCAGCGCCTCTTTCAACCGGTGAAGGTACAGAACGTCCGACGCCGCATAATCCAGCTGCGCCGCCGACAGGGTCGGCGCCCCCCAGTCCGAGCTTTGCTGCGCCTTGGACACATCGACGCCCAGCACCTCGCTGAGCAGCGCCTTCAACCCGTGCCGGTCCGTATAGGTGCGCACCAGTTTCGAGGCGATCTTGGTGCAATAGATCGGCGCGGTCCGCACCCCGAACGCGTTTTCCAGGGCCGCGACGTCGAACCGGGCATAGTGAAACAGCTTCAGCACCTTGGGATCGGTCAGCATCCGGGTCAGGTTCGGGGCCTCGGTCTGTCCCTGGGCGATCTGCACCATATGCGCGTCCCCGTCCCCGGACGACAGTTGTACCACGCAGAGCCGGTCACGCGCCGGCACCAACCCCATCGTTTCGGTGTCGATCGCCACAACGGGGCCGAGGTCCAGCCCGTCGGGCAGGTCATGTGAATGCAAATGATTGGTCATGGGATCCCCTCGTGAACTCGCGAAATGGCGGCGGAAGGGGAATGGTGCCCAGGAGAGGACTCGAACCTCCACGTCCATACGGACACTAGCACCTGAAGCTAGCGCGTCTACCAATTCCGCCACCTGGGCAGGTGTCGTGAGCCGGGGAGGTACATCCGGTTGCGGGGGGAGTCAACGGCCCCGTTCGTGATTTCCGGAGATTTTTCGCGCCGCTTTCGGGGCGCGGCATCCCGGTCGCGATCCGCCTGCCCAGAGGCCATCTTTGCCGTGTGCGCCGGGGGCATTGTGACCTTGCGCGCCGGGGGCATTGTGACCTTGCGCGCCGGGGGCGCGACGACCTGCGCCTTGTGGCGGTTTTGCCCGCTCGCTAAACCCTCAGACGACTCGGGATCAAGGAGCACAAGATGTCCAAACTCGTGACCATCTTTGGAGGGTCCGGCTTCGTGGGCCGCTATATCGCCCGGCGCATGGCGCAAGAGGGCTGGCGCGTACGCGTCGCGGTTCGCCGCCCGAACGAGGCCCTGTTCGTGCGCACCTATGGCGCCGTGGGGCAGGTGGAACCGATCCTGAGCAACATCCGCGACGATGCCTCTGTACAGGCCGCGGTGACCGGCGCCGATGTCGTGATCAACTGCGTCGGCATCCTGTCGGAGACCGGCAAGAACACCTTCGGCCTGGTGCAGAGCCACGGTGCTGCCCGGGTCGCGCGCCTGTCTGCCGAGGCCGGCGTCGGCCGGTTTGTGCAGATCTCCGCTATCGGGGCCGACCCTGCCGCCAAGAGCGACTATGCCCGCACCAAGGCAGAGGGCGAGCAGGCGGTGCTCCAGGCCATGCCAGAGGCCGTGATCCTGCGCCCCTCCATCGTCTTCGGGCCCGAGGACCAGTTCTTCAACCGCTTCGCCTCCATGTCGCGCCTCGGACCGATCCTGCCCGTGGTCGGCGCCGAGACGAAGTTCCAGCCGGTCTATGTGGATGACGTGGCCCGCGCCGCGGTGAAGGCGGCTCTCGGCCAGGCCAAACCCGGCATCTACGAACTGGGCGGGCCCGACGTGAACAGCTTCCGCGAGCTTATGGCGCATATGCTCTCTGTCATCGACCGCCGCCGCCTGATCGTCAACGTCCCCTTCCCGGTCGCCCATGTGATGGGCATGACCCTCGACCTGGTGCAGAAGCTCTCGCTGGGGATCATCCACAACGGCATGCTGACCCACGACCAGGTGCGCAACCTCGCCAAGGACAACGTGGTCGCTGCGGATGCCATGGGGTTCGACGATCTGGGGATCGAGCCGGTCGCGCTGGAGGCGGTGCTGCCCGAGTACCTGTGGCGCTTCCGCCCGGCGGGACAGTACGAAGAGATGAAGAAATCCGGCAAGAACCTGCGGACCTGAGGGCGCCCCGAACCGGCGCGGCTCAGATGATGTGCCAGGCCCCCGTCGCCAATGCCCAGGCCGCGATGGAGGCGTTCGCAGCCCCGTGGCTGACGATGGCGTCGGTGACATTGCCTGACCGGTAGACCAGCGCGCCGAAGACCAGCCCGGCCAGCCCCGCCGCGATCCAGCGGTCATGCAGCACCGCGAAAAGCCCCGCACTGATCACCACCGCAATCGCCATTCGCAGCCCCTTGCCCGCGGGCGCGAGCTTCTCCAGCAGGTAGCCGCGGAACAGAAGCTCCTCGATCACCGGCACCAGCAGGCTCGTCCCGATCACCCGGGCGGTGATCCACAGCGCCAGCATCCCGCCGGTCAGCGCGCCGAAAGGCGGCGGCCCGTTCCCCGCCTCCGGACCGGTGACGATCCAAAGCACCCCGATGGCCAGCCCGGATCCGACCGCCAGCCCGTCGAGCCGCCAGGGCAGCGCGCGCAGCACGGACCAGAACAGCGCAAGTGCCGCCGCCATGGCCAGCGCCCGGAACGGGTAAAGCAGGCTGGGTGTCTCGGAAAATGTCGACGCCAGCAGCGCCGACACCATGAAGATCGCGAAGGGAAGCACCTTGGCGGCCACCGGATCCTCGAAGAACGGCGGCAGCGGCGCGGGCGCGGTGGCGACCGCCTCGGCCTTGTTGAAGAACGCCACGTGCCGCGCCACCAGGATCAGCCCCACCGACAGTGTCGTGAAGGCGAGCCAGCCCGCATGGCTGTGAAACCCGCCGATGGCCAGATCCGGTGACACCTCGTATCCGAGGCTCAGGAGTGCCGCGATCCGCACCACGTTGAAGCTCCAGCTCAGCACAATCCCGATCGGGAACAGCAGCAGCGCATGGGGGAAGGCCAGATCCCGCCGGAAGAGCAGCATGTAGACCGTCAGGAACACCGAGATCAGCGCGAAGCCCTCGACCCCCGAACATTGCGGCCCCACCGCGACGAAGAAATTCTCCGCTTCCGTTGCGCCGAGGATGCCGATGATCTTGGTCTCGGGGTAGGCCTCCGTGCCATAGCCCACAGCGTTCAAGACCCACAGGACCGCCTGGAAGGTGATCTCCGTCACCCAGTCCGCGCGCCACAGGGGTTGGATCAGGTCCGAGAGCTCCGGCAGGGCGAGGCCGGCCGCGAGCAGCGTGGCGAGCAGGACGCCCTTCTGCGCGATCAGCCCGCGCCAGGCGGGCCAGGGCGCGAGGATCAGGGCCGCGCCAATCCCGGCCAGCGCCGCGCCCACAAGCCACCCTGCACCGCCCGCGAAGACCAGCGCCGGGCTGGCGGCGTCGCTCAGGAAGAACCACGGCGCCAGCGCCAGCGCGAACCCCGCCAGGCTCAGGCTGACGCCGCTGCGGATCGGGCCGGGCACACGCAGGGTGTCCTGCACCAGGGCGCCGTGAGCCATGGCGAAGACGCCGAAAGCTGCCAGCAACCCGAGGATGCGGGGCACGATCCGGCTGGCAAAGGCACAAAACCCGTCCGGAGCAAGGTCGCGGCAGGTAAACTCGAAATTATGCTGGTAGAGCAGGGAAATCACCAACAACTCCACCACGACGAGGCCACCCGTGACACCCCAGGCGAGGCGCTGCGTGGATCTGGTCTGCGGTGTCTCGGAAAAGGCGCTCATGGCGGGATCTATCTCTGGCAAAGCGGACGGGACAGGGGCCAAAATGGAACGGCCCCGTGGCAAAACTCACCCCGGGGCCGCCCGATTGTCATGTCTGAGACGGGGTCTCAGGCCGCGCGGCGGCGACGCTCCCAGACCAGAGCCACGATGGCGACAACAGCGGCGAGCGCTGCAGTGCCTTCGAGGGCGCTGATTTCCGGAACGGGTGTGCAGCCTGCGCCTGTAAGAGGGTCGCAGCCACCAGTAGGTGTGGCGAACGCTGCGACTGCACTGAACATCGTGATCGATGCCGTCGTAAGTGCGGTACGTACCATGGGAAAACTCCCTGTGAGCGACCCCTTCATGCGCAAAGTAGGTCCTAAGAATTACAGGCGGCGCATCGCCATTCGAAGATGCCTTTAGGCGAATGTCAGGAGGCAGAAGCATTCTGCCTCCCTTTGTTTTGAACTCAGCAGAGGCAGTCGATATTGTCGAACTCCACTCCGATGATGAACGGCTGTGAGTTTGTGCTTGTCGCCGGGTTCGGATCGATGATCAGACCGACCACATCTCCAGCGCCTGCTTCAAAGCCTTCCCCGTTCGCTTCTGCGAGGGCAACGATCTCGCGAACATCCTCAAGGTCACCGAAGATGCCAGGGATGAAATCAATGCTATCGGTCAGGCCCCAGATCGCTGCCTGAACCTCGGCGTCTGTGAAACCTTGGCTCTCGAAGTCCTGGTTCAGGATCCAGTTGACCAGATCGAGATTTTCCTCGGCGCTTTGACCATTAATCCCAACCTGACCGTCCAGAACATTGTCCGGCAGCAGAGCTGCATCAGCCACAAACAGGTTCCCGCCGAGAACCGGGGCCGTCGCAAAGTCCGGTCCTGCGGCTGCCGGATCGAACGCGCTGACGCAGTATGCCGCCTCGGTGATGAGCCCATCGAGGCGCGCATCTGTGCTCGTCAGCTGCACAGTATAGGCGTCGCTGTTCCCGAGGTTGTAGCCGTCGATGATCTGGTATTCTACCTGCACGGGCAAGCTGAGTGCGATGTCCGCAAGATCCTCCGCCGTCCCGCAGAAGGTGACATCCACATCCGCCTGGGCGAAGCCGCCATTCCCGTCTGTCACGGTATAGCTGTAGGTCACGTCTGCCTCTTCGCCGATGTCGAGCGCCTCGAAGGCCGCTTCCCCGTCGAAGGTCAGGGACCCGCCGTTCAGGGTCACGAACACACCGTCGATTTCCAGCGTCTGACCGTCAATGATCTCGTTGCCGTTGACCTCGGTGATCGTCAGGCCGTCGCCATCGGGATCGGTGTCGTTGGCCAGGACATCGAGGGTCAGAAGCTCGTTGGCGCAGATCTTGCCCATGTCGTCCATGGGGGTCGGATCGCCGTTCTCGACCACGAGGCCCGCGTCGAGGGTCGGGTTGTTCTCGCCGATCGCCAAAGTGACCTGCTGGGTGATGCCACTGGCCTCCGCATCGCTGTCGGCGGTGTCATCGCCCCCGACATTCGGCGTGGTGAAGTCGAACCCGTCCGGCTCCACGAACTGGACCGCGTAGGTGCCAGCATCCAGGCCGCCGAAGCTGTACATGCCCAGATCGTCGGTCTCGGTGGTCCCGATCACCGCACCGGTCTCGTCGAGCAGCAGCACGGTGACATCGGCCACACCGGCCTCGCCCGCGTCCTGCACGCCGTTGCCGTTGGCGTCGAGGAAGACCTTGTCGCCCAGGGACGCGGTGCCCGGGTCTTCGACCCCGGCATCCACGTCGGTGATCGCGTCACCGATGGCCACCGAGATCACGCCGGTCTCGCCGGTGTTCGGATCCACGTCGCTGTCGATGGCATCGTCACCGGCATCCTGCGCCACGAAGACCTTGCCCAGCACATCCGGGGCGAAGGACACCTTGTAGTCCCCCGCCGCGAGACCGGTGAACTCGTAAGAGCCATCCGCCGCGGTCACCGTCTCGGCCACGAAGGCCCCCGCCGCGGTGAGCAGCACGACCCGCGCATTCGCGATGCCCGGCTCGTTGTCGTCGAGATCGTTGTCGTTCTCGTCGCAGAAATAGCGACCCGCCAGGGACGCCGTGCCCGGATCCTCGATCCCGGCGTCGTTGTCTTCCGACCGCTCGCCGATGGCCAGGGTGATGGTTCCGGTCTCGCCCGTGCCCTGGTCCGCGTCGCTGTCGATGGTGTCATCGCCGCCGACATTGCTGTCGACGAGGACCTTGCCATCCACCTCGGTCGGGAAGCGCACCGAGTAATCCCCGGCGTTCAGGCCGGTGAACTCGTAGGAGCCGTCGGTTGCCGTGGTCGCGGTGCCGATCACCTCACCGGCTGCGTTCAGCAGCGCGACCTCGACGCCGCCGACACCCGGCTCGCCATTGTCGACCGAGTCGTCTTTCTCGTCGCAGAACAGGCGCCCGGCAATGGCCGCCGTGCCCGGATCTGCCACGCCCGCATCCACGTCGCGCACGTCCTCACCCACGCCGACGACGACCGGATCGGAAACACCCGTGCTGGGGTCGACGTCGCTGTCCACGGTGTCGTCACTGCCGACATTCTGGGCCACGAACTCCTTGCCATCGGGATCGGCCTGGAACCGCACCGAATAGGTACCTGCCTCCAGCCCGGTGAACAGGTACGACCCGTCCGCCCCGGTGGTGGTGTCATCCACCACGTTACCCGCCGCATCCAGCAGCTCGACGGTCAGACCGGCAAGACCCGGCTCGCCGCTGTCCTCCAGCCCGTCCTTGTCGTCGTCGCAGAAATAGCGCCCGCCAAGGGTCGCCGTGCCCGGATCGACCAGACCCGCGTCAATGTCGCGCTCGGCTTCGCCGATGCTCAGCTCGAACGCCTCGGTCATGCCCGTGGTCGCGTCCGCGTCGCTGTCGCCATCGACCGCATCGTCCGCCGCCGCACCTTCGGTCGTGAAGACAAGCCCCCCCGTAGTAGAGGCATCGAAGGTCACCTTGTAGGACCCGGCATCGAGCCCCTCGAAGAGGTATTCGCCGTTGCCGTCGGTCACATCCGTGACACTGGTGTCATCCGCCGTGCCCAGAACGCCATCGGCGCCAGCCCCGGTCAGGGTGACGCTCACACCGGACACGCCACTCTCGCCACCATCCAGCAGGCCGTTCCCATTCGCATCGAACCATACGGTGTCGCCCACCGACGCCGTACCCGGATCCTCGACCCCGGCATCCACGTCGGTCTTGTCCTCGCCCGCCATCAACGTGATCGGCCCGGTGGTCCCGGTGGTCGGATCGACATCGCTGTCATCGGCGTCGTTGCCCACATCCTGCGCCACGAAGGTCTTGCCGGTTGCGTCCGGGGCGAAGCGCACCGCATAGGTGCCCGCGTCCAGCCCGGTGAAGCTGTAACCGCCCGTGTCGTCGGTCTGCGTGGTCGCGACCACGTTCCCGGCCGCATCCAGCAACTCGACCGTCGCCCCCGCGACGCCCGGCTCGCCATCATCCACGTCATTGTCGTTCTCGTCGCAGAAATAGCGCCCGGCGATGGAGGCCGGCTCCGGTGCCGGTTCGCCCGGCTTCCAGCACAGGTCATCGACCGCGCCGGAGCCCACCAGATGGATCTGCATGGACCCGACATCCGCCGCATCCAGATCGATCAGCTGGTTGGAGTTGTCGCCCGCCGCCGGGATGCCCACGGTCTTGATCAGGGTACCATCCGCGTCGAACAGCTTGATCGTCCCGCCGCTCTCCTCGATGTCCAGCAGACGGATGTTCTGCAGGTCCGAAGGCGCGTCGAAGTCGAAGGTGATGACGCCGCCATGGGCATTGTCGTCGGGATCGGACGCGTCATTGTCCTCGGAGATGATCAGGATGTTGCCCAGCCCGTTATAACCCAGGTCGTGATCGCCCCCGGTCGGATTGTTGCTGTCGAAGATCATCGCGTCGTTGGGCGATCCGGCCCCGTCGCCCGCCTTCTGGGCGGTGATGGTCACGCCCTCGAACTGGTTCGAAACGGTGGTGCCCCTGGTCAGACCCGAGAAGTCGAGCTTCAGGAAATCCGGCGGGCAGGTCTTGCCGTCCTGGCACAGCTCGATCTTGTCGATCCGCGCGAACTCGCCGCCATTCATGTAGCCCACGAGGCTGATCACGTCGCCCGTGTTCAACATCAGGTCCTGGAAGACATCTTCGGAGAAGGTCGAACCGGAATTCGCGCCGCCTTGCCCGTCATTGCCCTGGTCGAGCCAGATCGTGTCCACGTAGTGACCGTTCACGAACACGTCGATCGCGCCGTTGCCATCGTTCTCGTCCATCGAGAACACACTCAGGTCATAGGTGCCCGAGGGCCCCGAGAACACGGTCTCCGCCACGCCGCAATGTTCGGCGAGCTTGATGTTGGCCCCGCCATGGGCGTCGCCATTATGCTCGACGGAGTAACCCGAAAGATGCATGTCCTCGGCTTCGATCACGATGCATGTCGGGTTCGGCTCGTCCACGTCCTTGACCTTGACCCACAGGTCCTTGGTCGTCGCGTTGCCGTTCTCGTCGGTGACGGCCACGGTCACGTCATAGGTGTTGTTGTTGCCGCCGGAGGTCGGATTCTCGAAATCCTTGGCGGTCTTGAAGCTCAGTTCGCCCGTGTGGGGGTCGATCTCGAACATCGCGCCGTCGCGCCCGCCCACGATGCTGTAGGTGAAGCTGTCGCCCTCGGCATCGGTGCTGTCGATGTTGAAGATCTCGGTTTCGTTCTCATCCACATGCAGGATGCCGTTGTCGGGCAGGTTGTCGAAGACCGGCGCGGTGTTGGCCGGGGCCGAGTCGTCGGTGGTCAGCTCGATCTTGTCGATCCGCACCCACTCGCCGTCGTCACGCTCGGCCTTGATCTCGATCTTGGCGCCCTGGGGGATGTGCAAACCTTCGATGGTGAAGGCGCTGAAGCCGCCATTGTCGCTGCCGCCGCCGTCATTGTCGTTGTCCAGCTTGAAGCTCTCGACCAGCACGCCGTTGATGAACACCTTGATCCGGGATTCCCCGTCGCATTCGTCCTGGGCAAAGAGCGTCAGATCATAGGTGGCCGAGGGGCCGTCGAAATGGGTCGACAGCCGACCCTCGTGCCCCTCCAGCTTCACCAGTTCGCCGCCGGAGGCCTGATCTCCATGCACCGTGCGGAAGCCGTTATCGTTCATGTCTTCGGCTTCGATCACGAAGGTGGTCTTGCCGCCGGTATCGCCTTCCAGAGGGCCCGCGCCCAGTTTGGCGTATTCGATGCCCTTGCTGCCGCTGTCGTCCTTGACCTTCAGCTCGACACCGGCCGGGGGGACGTCCCCGATGAAGGTGAAGAAATCATCGCCCTGGCCGGGAGCCTTGTAATCCTCGATCTCGATCTCGGCGAGCTTGTAGGTCTTGCCGTCCGAGCCTTTGAGCACGTAATATTTTTCGATGTAGACCTGTTTGTGGGGAACCTCGACACCGTTCACGACCGCATACTGGCCCGTGGAATCCGTGGCATCATCGTCCTTGTCGCCGGATAGCTTGTTGTCGTCATCCGTGGTGGAGATGGTGTAAGTCGCCCCTGCGGGCATGACGAACTTGTCGCCGACACCCAGACCCTTTCCGATAGTGCCCTGCCGGACAAGATCGTCCTCGGAAAATGCCGTAAACTCATAAGTGGTGGTCATCACACTGTTCCCTCGTCAGACCTGTTCGGGCCGTTCCCCGAACGCTTTGTGTTCAGCGGGGAAATGGGGGCAGTGATGCACACACGAAAAACGCGCAAAGACAATGAAAGCACGCCCGAAGGCCACTCGTTACACAACACCGTCAATGTCTTTTACCCAATCCGTTCTGATCGTACACATTGACCCATGAACGGAACCATTACTCCACTACGAAATACTCGATAATTCGTATGCGAAAATCCGCTCATCCCGCAAGGAAATTAATGGTTTGTTAAGACTTTGCGCCAGGCGACCTGCAAGGCTCTGAATTCAAGTAATAAATTTCCTGACAATCTGAAGCTTTCCACAAGATAATCCGCCGTTCGGAAACGCTGCACCGCGGAAAAATCGGCTTCCGTGGCGTCAGGAATAGGCGATGATCAGCAGAATCGTGCCGAGGCAGACGCGGTAGATCACGTAGGGGGTGAAGCTCACCGTGCGCAGCAGGCGCATCATCAGCGTCAGCGCCAGGAGTGCTGCGCCGAACGCGAAAACCGCCCCGATCGCGGCGTCCTTGAGCAGGGCCCAATCGGCCTGTGCCGCAACCTCGACGCCCAGCAGGCCGCCGGAAGCAAGGATCGTCGGGATCGACATCAGCATGGACAGTTTCGCCGCATCCTCCCGCCCGTAGCCCAGAAGCCGCGCGCCGGTGATCGTGATGCCCGACCGTGACGTGCCCGGGATCAGCGCGAGCGCCTGCCACAGGCCCATGATGGCCGCATGCCGCAGGGTCCAGGCCCCGGCCTTGCGCGTCACCGGCCCCCTCTGGTCCGCCCAGTAGAGCACGATCCCGAAGATAAGCATGGTCCAGCCGATCACCGCCATCGACCGCAAGGCCTGGTCAAGCCCCGTCAGGTTCAGCGCCAGCCCGACCACCATCACCGGCACCGTCGCGATCAGCAGGCACAGCGCGAGGAATGCTCCCGGGGTGTCAATCCGCCCCCGGATCAGCCGCCCGACCCCGGCCACGGCCACCGCCACGTCTGCGCGGAAGTAGAGCACGACCGCAAAGAGCGTGCCCACATGGACGGCCACGTCGATCACCTGCCCCTGGTCCGCCATGCCGCTGAGTTCAGGCAGCAGGATCAGATGCCCCGAGGAAGAGACCGGCAGAAACTCGGTCAGCCCCTGGATCACGGCCACTAGGATAAGATGAAAAAGGGTCACGCGCGCCCGGTCATTGATTCGTGCCGCACGTTATCGGCGCGGAAAGTAAAAGAAAAACGAACATTTGATGCGGTATAAGTCAGTAATCCTGACATAAAATACGTCGAGATTCATTGTTTCCCAACGTCCCCGATGGAATTTTTGCGAACTAGGTCAGTAAATGTGACTTTTATTTGCCGAAAAGCGGCTTTATACAGCGCGGGCTAGTTAGGAGGACTTTATGGCCAACCAGCCGATGCTCAAGTTCGTCAAGATCCCGAAGGACATGCCCGAGAAACGGGATGCGGACACGCGCAAGCAGGACTTCGACGAGATCTACCAGGAGTATGCCGCCGAGAAGGCCGCCGAGCAAGCCTCGCGCTGTTCGCAGTGTGGCGTGCCCTATTGTCAGAGCCATTGCCCCCTGCACAACAACATCCCCGACTGGCTCAAGCTGACCGCCGAAGGCCGGCTCGAAGAGGCCTATGAGCTCAGCCAGGCCACCAACACCTTCCCCGAGATCTGCGGCCGCATCTGCCCGCAGGACCGCCTGTGCGAAGGCAACTGCGTGATCGAGAAGTCCGGGCACGGCACCGTCACCATCGGCTCGGTCGAGAAATACATCACCGACACCGCCTGGGAAAAGGGCTGGGTCAAGCCGATCACCCCCGCCCAGGAACGCCCCGAGAGCGTCGGCATCATCGGCGCGGGCCCGGGTGGGCTTGCGGCGGCGGACGTGCTGCGCCGCCAGGGCGTGCAGGTCACGATCTATGACCGCTACGACCGCGCGGGCGGCCTGCTGACCTATGGGATCCCGGGCTTCAAGCTGGAAAAGGACGTGGTCATGCGCCGCAACGACCAGCTGGAGCAGGGCGGGGTGACGTTCGAGCTGAACTGTGACGTGGGCACGGACATCTCCTTCGACAAGATCCGCGAGAAGCACGACGCCGTGCTGATCGCCACGGGCGTCTATAAATCAAGGGATCTGGGCGGTCCGGGCGCGGGCGCGAACGGGATCGTGCGGGCCATCGACTACCTCACGGCGTCGAACCGCAAGAGCTTTGGCGACGCGGTGCCGGAGTTCGACAGCGGCGAGTTGAACGCCAAGGGCAAGCGCGTGGTCGTCATCGGCGGCGGCGACACGGCGATGGATTGCGTGCGCACGGCGACGCGCCAGGGCGCGACCAGCGTCAAATGCCTCTATCGCCGGGACCGCGCGAACATGCCGGGCTCGCAACGCGAGGTACAGAACGCCGAGGAAGAGGGCGTGGAATTCGTCTGGCTGACCGCGCCGCAGGGGTTCGCGGGCGATACGGATGTGAGCGGCGTCATGGTCCAGAAGATGCGTCTCGGCGCGCCGGATGCCACGGGCCGACAGGCCCCGGAGGTGATCGAGGGCGCGGATTACATCGAGGACGCGGATCTCGTCATCAAGGCGCTGGGCTTCGAGCCCGAGGACCTGCCGACGCTTTGGGGCGAGGAAGCGCTGGAAGTGACCCGATGGGGCACGATCAAGGCGGATTTCCGCACTCACGAGACCGCGCTGCCCGGCGTCTATGCGGCCGGCGACATCGTGCGCGGCGCGTCCCTGGTGGTCTGGGCCATCCGGGACGGGCGCGAGGCCGCCGAGGCCATGCTGGAGAAATTCAACGCCAAGGCCACATCCGTGGCCGCGGAATAGGGCCCGACCCCGGTCGGATCGGGGTCGGACACCTGTCGGCAAAGTGTCGGGCAAGTGTATGGCATCCGGTTAACGCCAAAAAACGCAACGGTCAGGACCGCTGACCCAATTAAAAATCGCAACGCGCCCCGCACGGGTTCCCGTAACGGGGCGCACCAAACACCGAAATCACCCGGAGCGCGGCGCACGCCCCTCCCCCGCCAGGAGACACGCCATGACCAAGTATGACGCAAACTGGGCCGCCGCCGAAGAGGCCAAGCGCAAGTGGCTGGCCGAAAACGGCATGTATTCGGAGGAGGAAGAGCACTCCTCCTGCGGCGTGGGCCTCGTGGTCAACGTCAAGGGCGAGAAGTCCCGCGCCGTGGTCGAGGCGGGCATCACCGCCCTGAAGGCGATCTGGCACCGGGGCGCCGTGGATGCGGACGGCAAGACCGGCGACGGGGCGGGCATCCACGTGCAGATCCCGGTCGAGTTCTTCTATGACCAGGTGCGCAATACCGGCCACGAGCCGGAGATGGACCAGCTGATGGCGGTGGGCCAGGTGTTCTTGCCGCGCACCGATCACGGGGCGCAGGAGACCTGCCGGACCATCGTGGAATCCGAGGTTCTGCGCCTGGGCTACCACATCTATGGCTGGCGGCATGTGCCGGTGGACATCTCGTGCCTGGGCGAGAAGGCCAACGCGACCCGGCCCGAGATCGAGCAGATCATCATCTCCAACTCCAAGGGCGTGGATGAAGAGACCTTCGAGCGCGAACTCTACGTGATCCGCCGCCGGATCGAGAAGGCGGCGGCGGCGGCGCAGGTTGCGGGTCTCTATATCTGTTCGCTGTCGTGTCGGTCGATCATCTACAAGGGCATGATGCTGGCCGAGCAGGTGGCCGAGTTCTATCCCGACTTGCAGGATGCGCGCTTCGTATCGGCCTTCGCCATCTATCACCAGCGCTATTCCACCAACACCTTCCCGCAGTGGTGGCTGGCGCAGCCGTTCCGGATGCTGGCCCATAACGGCGAGATCAACACGCTCAAGGGCAACATCAACTGGATGAAGAGCCACGAGATCCGCATGGCCTCGGCGGCGTTCGGTGAGATGGCCGAGGATATCAAGCCGATCATCCCGGGGGGGTCGTCGGATTCGGCGGCGCTGGACGCGGTGTTCGAGGTGATGGTGCGCTCGGGCCGGAACGCGCCCATGGCCAAGACCCTGCTGGTGCCGGAATCCTGGTCCAAGCAGGCGGTGGAGCTGCCCCAGGCCTGGCGCGACATGTATTCCTACTGCAACTCGGTGATGGAGCCGTGGGACGGCCCCGCTGCGCTGGCCATGACCGACGGGCGCTGGGTCTGCGCCGGGCTGGACCGGAACGGGTTGCGTCCGATGCGGTACGTGGTGACCGGCGACGGGCTGGTCATCGCGGGGTCCGAGGCGGGCATGGTCCCGGTGAACGAGGCGAACCTGGTCGAGAAGGGCGCGCTCGGCCCCGGGCAGTTGCTGGCCGTGGACATGGAAGAGGGGCGGCTTTTCCATGACACCGAGATCAAGGACAAGCTCGCGGCCTCCCAGCCGTTCGGCGAGTGGGTGGGCAAGATCACCGATCTCGACAGTGCCCTGGCCAAGGTGACCGAGGTGGCGATCCACGAGGGGGGCGAGCTGCGCAAGCGGCAGATCGCGGCGGGCTATTCCATCGAGGAGCTGGAGCAGATCCTCGTGCCCATGGCCGAGGACGGCAAGGAGACGCTGGCGTCGATGGGCGACGACACGCCGCCCGCGGTTCTGTCGAACCAGTACCGGCCCCTGAGCCATTTCTTCCGGCAGAATTTCAGCCAGGTGACCAACCCGCCGATCGATTCCTTGCGCGAATACCGGGTGATGAGCCTCAAGACCCGGTTCGGCAACCTCAAGAACGTGCTGGACGAGACCTCCGAGCAGACGGAGATCCTGGTGCTGGAGAGCCCGTTCGTGGGCAATGCCCAGTTCGAGCGTCTGATCGCCCAGTTCGGGGAGTCGGTGTGCTACATCGACTGTACCTTCCCGGCGGGCAAGGATCGCGACACCCTGCGCCGCGAGCTCGGGCGCATCCGGGCCGAGGCCGAGGATGCGGTGCGCTCCGGCGCGGCCCATATCGTGTTGAGCGACCTGGGCCAGTCCGAGGACCGGGTGCCGATGCCGATGATCCTGGCGACCTCCGCGGTGCATAGCTGGCTGACGCGCAAGGGGCTGCGGACGTTCTGCTCGCTGAACGTGCGGGCGGCGGAATGCGTGGACCCGCATTATTTCGCCGTGCTGATCGGCTGCGGGGCGACCACGGTGAACGCGTATCTCGCCGAGGACAGCCTGGCGGACCGGATCCGGCGCGGGCTGCTCGACTGTACGCTGACCGAGGCGGTGGCGCGGTATCGCAATGCCATCGACCAGGGGTTGTTGAAGATCATGGCGAAGATGGGGATCTCGGTGATCTCGTCGTACCGCGGGGGTCTGAACTTCGAGGCGGTGGGGCTGAGCCGCGCCATGGTGGCGGAGTATTTCCCCGGCATGACCAGCCGGATTTCCGGGATCGGGACGACGGGGATCCAGACCAAGCTCGAAGAGGTGCATGCGCGCGGCTGGCGCGGGGGGCAGGATGTGCTGCCCATCGGCGGGTTCTACAAGGCGCGGCGGTCGGGCGAGAAGCACGCCTGGGAAGCGCAGACGATGCATCTGATGCAGGCGGCGTGCAACCGGTCGTCCTATGAGCTGTGGAAGCAGTATTCCAAGGCGATGCAGGCCAACCCGCCGATCCATCTGCGCGATCTGCTGGCGATCTCGCCGCTCGGCGCGCCGGTGCCCATCGAGGAGGTGGAGAGCGTCACCGCGATCCGCAAGCGGTTCGTCACGCCGGGGATGTCCCTGGGCGCGCTGAGCCCGGAGGCGCACAAGACCCTGAACGTGGCGATGAACCGGATCGGCGCGCGCTCCGACAGCGGCGAGGGCGGGGAGGATCCGGCCCATTTCGTGCCCGAGCCCAATGGCGACAACCCGTCCGCGAAGATCAAGCAGGTGGCCTCGGGGCGGTTCGGGGTGACTGCCGAGTACCTGAACCACTGCGAAGAGCTGGAGATCAAGGTGGCCCAGGGCGCCAAGCCCGGCGAGGGCGGCCAGCTGCCCGGCATGAAGGTCACCGACCTGATCGCGCGGTTGCGGCACTCGACCAAGGGTGTGACCCTGATCTCCCCGCCGCCGCATCACGACATCTACAGCATCGAGGACCTGGCGCAGCTGATCTACGACCTCAAGCAGATCAATCCGCGCTGCAAGGTGACGGTGAAGCTGGTCGCCTCTTCCGGCGTCGGCACCATCGCCGCCGGTGTGGCCAAGGCCAAGGCGGACGTGATCCTGATCTCGGGCCATAATGGCGGCACAGGGGCCTCGCCGGCCACCTCGATCAAATACGCAGGTCTGCCCTGGGAGATGGGCCTGACCGAGGCGCACCAGGTGCTGGCGATGAACAACCTGCGCGACCGCGTGACCTTGCGCACGGATGGCGGTCTGCGCACCGGGCGCGACATCGTCATGGCCGCGCTGATGGGGGCCGAGGAATACGGCATCGGCACCGCGGCGCTCATTGCCATGGGCTGCATCATGGTGCGCCAGTGCCAGTCCAACACCTGCCCCGTGGGGGTCTGCACCCAGGACGAGGAGCTCCGCGCCAAGTTCACCGGCAACGCCGACAAGGTGGTCAACCTGATCACCTTCTATGCCCAGGAGGTGCGCGAGGTGCTCGCCGCCATCGGGGCGCGGAGCCTTGACGAGGTGATCGGGCGCGCGGATCTCTTGCGCCAGGTCAGCCGCGGCTCGGCGCATCTGGACGATCTCGACCTCAATCCGCTGCTGATCTCGGTGGATGGGGCGCAGCATATCGTCTACGACCGCAACAAGCCGCGCAACCCGGTGCCCGATACGCTGGACGCGCAGATCGTCTCGGACGCGGCGCGGTTCCTCAAGGATGGCGAGAAGATGCAGCTGTCCTATGCGGTGCAGAACACGCTGCGGACCATCGGGACGCGCACGTCGAGCCATATCGTCACCAATTTCGGGATGCGCAACGCGCTCCAGCCCGATCACCTGACGGTGAAGCTGGAGGGATCCGCGGGGCAGTCGCTCGGGGCGTTCGGCGCGCCGGGGCTGAAGCTGGAGGTTTCGGGCGATGCCAACGACTACGTGGGCAAGGGTCTGTCCGGGGCGACGGTGGTGGTCAAGCCGGTGCTGGGCTCGCCGCTCAAGGCGGATGAGAACACGATCATCGGCAACACGGTGCTCTACGGTGCGACCGACGGCTATCTCTTCGCCGCGGGACGGGCGGGCGAGCGGTTCGCCGTGCGCAACTCCGGCGCGAAGGTGGTGATCGAGGGCTGCGGTTCGAACGGGTGCGAATACATGACCGGCGGTGTGGCGGTGATCCTGGGCGAGATCGGCGCGAATTTCGGCGCGGGCATGACCGGGGGGATGGCCTATCTCTATGACCCTGCGGGCCGCGCGCCGGACATGATGAACATGGAGACGCTGGTGACCTGCCCGGTGACGGTGGATCACTGGGAGGGCCAGCTCAAGGGCCTGATCGAGCGCCACCTGGCGGAGACCGGCAGCCGCAAGGCCGCCGATATCCTGCAGCACTGGGACATCGAGAAGGCCAACTTCCTGCAGGTCTGCCCGAAGGAGATGCTGGTCCATATCCCCGCGCCGCTCGGCATCGAGGACAGCGCGATCCCGGCGGAGTAAGGCGCAAGCGGCGCCGCCGGGCGCAAGCGGTTTCGAAACCGCTTGTCGGGTGGCCGGTCGGGCATGCCGTGCCCCGGTCCGGCCTTGCGTCCGCGGCAGGCCAAGCCGTGCCGGACTCGCGATCGCCCTGCGGTGCTCTGCCGTTGGAGTGGTGTGCCCAAGCGGTTTCGAAACCGCTTGCACCGCGCCTGTGGCGCGGGCCTTCGGCGAGGATATTTGGAGACTTGAGGCAGGGGGCGCGGCCCGCGAAGGGTCGTGATCAGACCCTCTGGCTGCGTCCCGGCAGGCTGTCGCGCCAGCCGGTTTCGCCGTCCCAGGCCTCGATCAGGGCGACGGCCTCTTCGGCGGTGTCGACCATGCGGAAGAGGTCCAGATCCTCCTCCGAAATCGTGCCGGCCTCGGCGAGGGAGTCCCAGTTGATGATGGTCTTCCAGAACTCCGTCCCGAAGAGCAGGAAGGGCAGGCGCGACATGCGCCCGGTCTGGATCAGGGTCAGGGATTCGAAGAGCTCGTCCAAAGTCCCGAAGCCGCCGGGGAAGACCGCGATGGCCTTGGCGCGCATCAGGAAGTGCATCTTGCGGATCGCGAAATAGTGGAAGTTGAAGCACAGGTCCGGCGTCACATAGGTGTTCGGGGCCTGTTCGTGCGGCAGCACAATGCTCAGCCCGATGGACGCGCCGCCGGCCTCGTGGGCGCCGAGATTGCCCGCCTCCATCACCCCCGGCCCGCCGCCGGTGACGATCACGTTCTCGCGGCCATAGGTCTCCATGCTTTTCTGGGTCATGGCATAGGCGAATTTCCGGGCCTCCTCGTAATAGCCCGACAGCTCGGCGAGTGTTTCAGTCCGGGCGCTGGCCTTGTCGGCCGGGGCCGGGATGCGCGCGCCGCCGAACATCACGATGGTGCTTTCCACCCCGCGCTCGTCCAGCACCATCTGCGGCTTGAGCAGTTCCAGTTGCAGCCGGACCGGGCGCAGTTCCTCGCGGCACAGGAAATCCGGGTCGTCGAAGGCCAGCCGGTAGGCCGGGGCGCGGGTCTGGGGCGTGTCCGGGATGCTCTCGGCGGTTTCCACATCCTGGTGGGCGTCGCGGAAGGGGCCTTGCTTGTGGTCGTCTCTCATCGCTGCTGCCTTGTGGGGGGACGGGAGTGTCCACCGTGCCGGGATTTGTCGGAAACGCAAGACCAAGCGCCCGATCTGCGGCGTCTCGTGCGGCCCGAGTGCGGAATGCTTGCGGGTCCGCGCGGGACCGGGGTAATTTGCGCGGGTGGCAGGGGCCGGTTCTGTTGGTTGGGGGTGCGCGTGGCTTTGAGCATTGCGGTGGGGACCAGGTCGCTGGACGTGGTGCCGTTCGAGCGGTTCGATGATTTCAGGGGGTTTTCGGCCCATTGGGCGGCGCGATTGGTGCCCGGCCCGGCGGTCTTGAACCACTGGGATCATGCTGCGCGGGCCTGGCGGGCGCCGCCGCTGGAGGCGCCGATCACCCTGCGGCCCGCCGTGCAGTGCCTGGTGAGCGACGGGTTCGGGGTGCGCGACGGGGCGGCGGAGCGGGCGATGATGGCGCGGATCTGCGACGGGCTGGGGGTGTCTGGCGCGGCGCTGCATGCGGCGGTGGAGGCGGAGCTGCCGCCCGCGCGGTTTGCGGTGGACACCCATGCCGCCCTGACCGCCGAGCAGCGGGCGGCCGGGTCCTGGGAGGTGCTCGGCCAGGCCCATTTCGAGCATCTGGTGCTGCGTGGGGCGGTGGGGCGGCTGGGGGATTGGATCCTGGTCTCGGTGGCGGTGGATTTCACGCTCTCGGCGCGGACGGTGGCGCGGGCGTTGCGGGGACCGGACGGGCCGGGCGGGGCGCTGACCGAGCGGAGGCCGGACGACCTGCGCGCCCGGTCGGGGGAGGCGGAGCGTCATGCAGGTTCGCGCGCGGGGCGGTAGGCGCGGGGTCGCGGCGCAAGCGCAGCGGGGCGCGTGCAATTGCAGCCCCGCGCGGGGTCGTCTATAGCCAGCGGAATTGATCTGCACGCTCGGAGGGGAGCCCATGTCCAACGCTCAGCTTGAAACCGCCATCGAGGCCGCCTGGGAGGCGCGCGACACGATCTCTCCGGCCACCACGGGCGAGACCCGCGAGGCCATCGAAGAGACCCTGAACGCGCTGGACAGTGGCGCGCTGCGCGTGGCCGAACGCGGTGCGGACGGATTCTGGCATGTCAACCAGTGGGCCAAGAAGGCGGTGCTGCTGGGGTTCCGGATCAAGGACATGGAGGCGCAGTCGGGCGGCCCCCAGGGCGGCGGCTGGTGGGACAAGGTCGACAGCAAGTTCCTCGGCTGGAATAGCGGCGCCTGGGAGAAGGCGGGCTTCCGCGCGGTGCCCAGCTGCGTGGTGCGCAAGTCGGCCTATATCGCGCCGGGCGTGGTGCTGATGCCGTCCTTCGTCAATCTCGGCGCTTACGTGGACGAGGGGACCATGGTCGACACCTGGGCCACGGTCGGGTCCTGCGCGCAGATCGGCAAGAACGTGCACCTGTCGGGCGGCGTCGGTATCGGCGGCGTGCTGGAGCCGATGCAGGCCGGCCCGACGATCATCGAGGACAACTGCTTCATCGGGGCGCGCTCCGAGGTGGTCGAGGGCTGCATCGTGCGTGAAGGCTCGGTGCTGGGCATGGGCGTGTTCATCGGCCAGTCCACCAAGATCGTGGACCGGGAGACCGGCGAGGTCATGTATGGCGAGGTCCCGCCCTATTCCGTGGTGGTGGCCGGGTCCATGCCGTCGAAGAACGGAATCAACCTCTATTGCGCGGTGATCGTCAAACGCGTCGACGAGCGCACCCGCTCCAAGACCGGCATCAACGAGCTGCTGCGCGATTAAGCCTGCGGGACCGCTTACCATGCTCCCCGCGGCAGGTCCGTGGGGAGCGACTCAGCAATGCCTTGAAGCCAAGCCTCGGCCAAGAACGTGACAAACCTGAAGACGGTTTTGCCATGGGTTTGTGGCGCAAGACTTTTCAACGCTTGCGGGCGAAGTACCGCGAGTGACAAAAACGACGAATTTTGGCTTATAGGTGACGGATTTTGGCGTATAGGTATTGTCAGGGGGTTTGGGTCTCAATTCTGGCATCACCGAAATCCGTGCTGTCCCTTTGGGGTTGCGCGAGCCAGCTAAACTGCGAAGATGACCGGTATCTGCTTCACTGATTGAGGAGCGTGGTACGCATCAACCAACAGAAAGGCATTTGAATTTGGCTTTCCTCAAGACATACAAAGACGAGATTGCCTCAACCGCTGCGATCATTTCGATAATCTCAGCAATCGTTCTAATTGTGTCCGTTGTCATCAGCGCTCGGCAGTTCTACCTGGCCCGCCAAGCCGTTCAAGCGCAGGCCATTGGAACCTCGCTTGCGCACGGTAGAGACCTCTATGATGCTCTAGCGGCAAACGCTGATCTCGCTGAGAGGCTTTTTGGAGTAGAGCCTCCGCAGCTAGAAGAAACAGTTTTCGTCCAAAAGACACTTAGCTTTTTCTCAGAACAATACATTTACCGTGACGGTGGTCTTATCGATGATGAAACGTGGGAACTAGTCCAGCGGGACATGTGTCAAACATATCAATCGCCTGGCTTTCTTAGAATAGCTGCTCCTTTGCTTGAGCGTGGCGATTTTCCAAGTGACTTCACCGATATTTTAAGAGGATGCAGCATTGCGCAATAGACTTCTCGGTATACTCCTCAGCGCCGTAGTTTATACGTTGCCCGCTCATGCATGGTTCTTCCAGCCTCCGCCAGGATCGGTTTCGGAGGAGACGCTGGCACGCTTTCAAGAAGCGGCAGTAAATACTCTCGAAGGTTTGGCGCTAATCCACCAAGTGCTGCTACAAATTGAGCAGGCTGAGACGAGCGTTAACTCCTTAGAAGCAACTTCTGCTGCGATAGAGAGGCTTACTTCAGCTGCGGAACTGTTTCAGGATTTGCAGACAGACGACTTACAGGCACTCGTCGTGTCAATAGAGGCCGTCGCACAAATCGATGAGGGTGCTATCCAGCTGGTAAGGAACGCGGAGATCGAGACTGCAGCCGATCTCGCGCGCTATTCTAGTGACCAAAGTTTGGCACTAGCTGAATTGATGGGTAGGCTTCAGGAAATTGACTTTGGCCCGGACGCCGCTGCAAATTCTGAAGGTCGCACGACAGTAAATCGAGTCGTCTCGAACATCTCCACTATGATGATCGTTGTAAATTCTGTGTCCGGTGCGCTAGCGTTGGAAACGCAATAATCGGCTCAGCCAGCTACAATAGCGTAGAAAAATGCCAAAAAGACTTAAAACCGGATGCTCCTAAAAATTACCAAAACTCAACCGTTTCCGTCACCGGCGATAACAACCGTTTTCGTCCACTCTAGATCTGGCCAACTGGACCACGCAAAGGTCCGCTGAGCCAATCGGTGCGCTGTAGGGCAATCAGAGAGGTCGTTGGTTATGGCGCCCGGCGCGGGACGAGGGCCGCAGGCCCGCCGCGCCGGCGCCTGCCCGGTCCGGCGGGTTGGCGCTTGGGTCGGGGTCGCGCGGAGCCTGTAGCGAAGATGTGCGTGGCGGCCATAAAGCTCTCTAGCCCAGAGCCCATGAGCGTCCTCCCCCGGGCAGGGGCTGGCGCGGCTCTGCACCCTGCTCCCGGATCGCGTGGACCCGACCCCCACACGCAAAACGGGCGCATCGTTGCCGATACGCCCGTTCGAAATTGTCAGCTCTGTCCCGAAACGGGACCGGGCTTAGGCCAGCGCGAGGTTGGCGGCGCTTTCACGGCCGTCGCGGCCGGATTCGATGTCGAAGGTAACCTTCTGGTTGTCCTCGAGGCCGGTCAGGCCGGCGCGCTCAACCGCGGAGATGTGCACGAACACATCGCGGCTGCCACCATCGGGGGCAATGAATCCAAAACCTTTGGTTGCGTTGAACCATTTTACGGTGCCAGTGGCCATCGTAAGTCTCCTTGTTTGCTGCCCGCAGGATGCGGCAGGTCGGCTATGTCAGTGCTAGATCGAGACACTGAGCCGTAAGGAGCAGGATTTTCGATAGAGGTAACGTAACCCGCTCTCCCTAGGCTCTTGTGCGCAATTAAGCAAGCGATATTCGCGCGCCGCCCCGGTCACGACGCAGGGTCACTTGCCTCCGCGGCGGTCTCGATCTGCGAGATGTAGCGCTTCATCTCGGCGATCTCGGCGCGCTGGGTGGCGATGATCTCGTCGGCCAGGGCGCGCACGCGGGGGTCCGACAGCGTCGCGCGTTCGCTGGTCAGGATGGCGATGGAATGGTGCGGGATCATCGCCTTCATCCAGGCCACGTCGCCCACGGTGTCTTGGGACCGCACCAGGAAGACCCCCGCCGCGAAGGCGAGCACCGCGCCCGTGAACACGGCGATATTGGCGCGGCGGTTGGAATACATCCCCAGCATGAAGGCCAGCATCACCACCGCCATGGCCCCGCCCATGTAGAGCGCCATCCAGGCCCGCGTCTGCGAGAAGAACACGTGGTCGAGCGCATAGGTGTTGAGATACATCAGCCCGTACATCACCGCGGTCGAGGTGGCGATCATGGCCAGGAACCGGCCGTAATTCGCGCCGGTGCCGGATTCGTGCGCGCCGGTGTGGGGGGTGTCATGCTGGGTCATGCCGATCTCCCGGGGTTGGTGGGTGTCATGGGTCAAACGTCCGACGCCGGGGATCGTTCCCGCGCGCGGGCGGCCTCTGGTCTCGGTCGGGTTGTGGTGCTAGGTCTCGCGCGATCCCGAACCCGGAGGGGGCCATGGCCCGGAATCCCAAGACCGACAAACCCGCCAAGCGCCCGCACCAGGTCTATACCCTGCTGGTGGAGGTGGGCCGGGCCAAGGATGACGGCCTGCCCAAGGCGGCCACGGGCGCGGCGCTGATGTGCTATGCCTCCGGCGTGGACGAGGCCGAGGCCGTGCGGGAGACCGTGGCGCTGCTCAAGCAGGCGGATCTCAACCCGTTGGAGGTGACGGGCTATGGCACGCTCGACGAGCGGTTGGAGGACGGCCACGACATTTCCGACGACGAGCGCGCGCTGATGCAGCGGGCGCTGGACGAGAATTCCGTGGTGGTGGCCCAGACCACCGCGTTTTACGAAGACTGAGCCCATGACCGACCCTGTTGCCCTGACCGCCGATCTGATCCGCTGCCCGTCCGTGACGCCCGAGGAGGGCGGTGCGCTGAGCCTGCTGGAGGCGCGGCTGTCGGCGGCGGGTTTCGCCTGCACCCGGGTGGACCGGAACGGGATCGCGAACCTCTTTGCCCGGTGGGGCGAAAAGGGGCATGCGCGGAGTTTCGGGTTCAACGGGCACACGGATGTGGTGCCCGTGGGCGCGCGGGCCGATTGGCGGTTCGACCCGTTCGGGGCGCAGGTGGAGGGTGACTGGATGTATGGCCGGGGCGCGGTGGACATGAAATCCGCCGTGGCCGCCTTTGCCGCCGCGGCGATGGATTTCGTGGCCGACACGCCCCCCGATGGCGCGGTGATCCTGGCGATCACCGGGGACGAGGAGGGCGATGCGAAGGACGGGACCGTCGCCCTGCTGGACTGGATGGCGGCGCAGGGCGAGGCGATGGATGTCTGCCTGGTGGGCGAGCCGACCTGCCCGGACGAGATGGGCGAGATGATGAAGATCGGGCGCCGCGGCTCGATGACGTTTTTCTTCGAGGCGCTGGGCGTGCAGGGCCATTCCGCCTATCCGCACCGCGCAAAGAACCCGGTGCCCGCGCTGGCCAAGCTGGTGGATCGGCTGGCGGGGCTGGAGCTGGATACCGGGACCGATCATTTCGATCCCTCGACGCTCGCGGTAACCACCTTCGACACCGGCAACCCGGCCAACAACGTGATCCCGGCGGCGTGCCGGGCCACGGTGAACATCCGGTTCAACGATGCCCATTCGTCGGAAAGCCTGACCGCGATGATCCGGGGGATCGCGGCGGAGGTGGCCGCCGAGACCGGGATCGAGATCACCGACCGGGTGTCGGTCTCGGGCGAGAGCTTCATCACCCCCCCGGGGCGGTTGTCGGACCTGGTCGCCGCGGCGGTGGAGGCCGAGACCGGCCGGGTGCCGGTGCTGTCGACCTCCGGCGGGACGTCGGACGCGCGGTTCGTGCAGCACCACTGTCCGGTGGTGGAGTTCGGCCTTGTGGGCAAGTCCATGCATCAGGTGGACGAGCGGGTGGCCATTGCCCAGATCCCGCAGCTCAAGGCGATCTACACCCGGATCCTGCGCGACTATTTCGCATGAGCACGGTGCGGGAGATTTCCGGGCCGGAGGAGCTGGCCCTGTGCCGCGCCCTGCGCCGGGAGGTGTTCATCGAGGAACAGGCCGTGCCCGAGGCCGAGGAATGGGACGGGCTGGACGCGGAGGCGCGGCATTGGCTGGTCTTCGACGGCGCGGTGCCGGTGGCGACCATGCGGCTGCGGGTGCTGGGCGAGGTGGGCAAGATCGAGCGGGTCTGCGTACGCGCGGCCCATCGCGGTTCGGGGCACGGGCTGGCCCTGATGCGCGCGGCCCTGGCGGCGCTGGCCGAGACGCCCGGGGTGACCGAGGCGCGGTTGGGCGCGCAGCTCCACGCGATTGCGTTCTACGAGGCGCTGGGGTTCACGGCCCATGGCGCGGAATTCATGGATGGCGGGATGCCCCACCGCTGGATGACGAAGCCGCTGTGATGCGCCCGACGCTGGTGGTGATGGTCAAGGAGCCGCGCCCGGGCCGCGTGAAAACCCGTCTGGGGCGCGAGATCGGGATGGTCGGGGCGGCCTGGTGGTTCCGGCACCAGGGCGCGCGCCTGATCCGGCGGCTGCGCGACCCGCGCTGGGACCTGGTGCTGGCGGTCTCGCCCGATACCGAGGGGCTGACGAGCCGGGTCTGGCCCGCCGATCTGCCCCGTTGGCCGCAGGGAACGGGCGATCTGGGGGATCGGATGGGGCGGGCGTTGCGCGGGTTCGGGCCGGGGCCGGTGGCGGTGATCGGCGCGGATATTCCCGGCATCGACCGCGCCCGCATCACTGAGGCCTTCGCCGCGCTGGGCCGCGCCGACGCCGTGCTGGGGCCCGCGCCGGACGGCGGCTACTGGCTGATCGGCTGGGCTGGGCGCCGCGCGCTGCCAGCCGCCACCTTCGAGAGCGTCCGCTGGTCCACCGAACACACCCGCGCCGATACGATCCGGTCGCTCGGCGATTGCCGGATCGCCCACGTGGCGGAATTGCAGGATGTGGACACAGTCGAAGATTTGCGCCGGGTTTGAGGGATTGCGCCGGGGCAGAGCCCCGTCGCCGGGGGCGCGCGCTGCGCGCGCGCCTTTGGGGCCTGCGCGGGCGCTTTGCGCAATGAAGCGAACAGACCGCGAGGGCGCTGCCCCCGCACCCCCGGAGTATTCCGGCAAAGATGAAGGGAGCTTGCGCGTCGCGGTTGCAACGGGCGCGGCAAACGCGCTAGGCGACGGGGATGGATCGGTTTCCCACCAAAGACGAAGTTCTCGCCTGGATCGAGGACAATCCCGCCCGCGCCAACAAGCGCGAGATCGCCCGTGCCTTCGGCATCAAGGGGGCCGCGCGCATCGACCTCAAGCGGCTCCTGAAGGAGCTGGAGGGCGAGGGCCACCTGGAAAAGCGCAAGCGCAGCTACCGCGATCCCGAGAGCCTGCCGCCGGTCTCGGTCCTGAAGGTCGGGGATGCGGATGGCGACGGCGATCTCTTTGCCCGGCCACTGGACTGGCAGGGCGCTGGGGCGGAGCCTGCCTGCCTGATCATCCCGCGCAAGGGCGATCCGGCCCTGGCCGAGGGCGACCGCATTCTGGCGCGTCTCACCAGGGTGGAGGGCGAGGATTACGCCTACGAGGCGCGGCTCATTCGCCGGATCGGCACCGGGCCGCGCAAGATCCTCGGCATTCTGCGCAAGACCGCCGAGGGCGGGCGGATCGTGCCCATCGACAAGGGCGCGGACCGGGAATGGCGCGTGGGCCAGGGGGGCTTGCTGGGCGCGCAGGACGGGGACCTGGTGGAGGCGGAGCAGGCCGGACCCAAGGGGCGCATGGGCCTGCCGCTGGCACGGGTGACGCAGGTGCTGGGCGATCCGGGCGGGGCGAAGTCGGTCTCGCTGATCGCGATCCACCAGCATGGTATCCTGGACGAATTCCCCGAGGCCGCCCTGGCGGAGGCCGAGGGGGTCACAGCCCCCGAGTTGGGCGCGCGCACCGACCTGCGCGACCTGCCGCTGATTACCATCGACCCGCCCGATGCCCGGGATCGGGACGACGCGGTCTGTGCGATCCCCGATGACGACCCGGCCAACCCCGGCGGCTTCGTGCTCTGGGTGGCGATTGCGGATGTGGCCGCGGCGGTGCGCCCGGGCGGCGCGCTGGACCGCGAGGCGCGCAAGCGCGGCAATTCCACCTATTTCCCCGACCGGGTGGTGCCGATGCTGCCCGACATTCTCTCGGGGGATTTGTGCTCGCTGCACGCGGATGTGGACCGGGCCTGCATGGCGGTGCGGATGGTGATCGATGCCGAGGGCACCAAGCGCGGCCAGACCTTCCACCGGGGGCTGATGCGGTCGCGCGCTTCGCTGGCCTACGGCGAGGTGCAGGCGGCGGTGGATGGCGATCCGACCGAACGGACCGAGCCGCTGCTGGAGCCGATCCTGCGTCCGCTCTTTGCCGCCTACGAGGCGCTCAAGGCAGCGCGGGCGCGGCGGCAACCGCTGGACCTGGACCTGCCGGAGCGGCGCATCGCGCTCAGCGAGACGGGGGAGGTGACCTCGGTGGCCTTCCGCGACCGGCTGGAGGTGCACCGGCTGATCGAGGAATTCATGGTGCTGGCCAATGTGGCTGCCGCCGAGACGCTCGCCAAGAAACGCACGCCGCTCTTGTACCGCGTCCACGAGGAGCCGGCCGAGACCAAGCTCGATGCGCTGCGCGAGACCGTGCAGGCGGCGGGGCTGACCTTGGCCAAGGGGCGGGTGCTGCGCACGGCGGACCTCAACCGGCTGCTGGCGCAGGCCGCGGGCACGGATGATGCGGAGTTGATCAATATCTCGACCCTTCGGTCGATGACGCAGGCCTATTACAGCCCCGAGAATTTCGGCCATTTCGGGCTGGCCTTGCAAAACTACGCCCATTTCACCTCGCCCATCCGGCGCTATGCGGACCTGATCGTGCACCGGGCGCTGATCACCGCGCATGGGTTCGGGGAGGACGGGCTGACCGAGGCCGATATCGACCGGCTGGAGGAGACCGCCAAGCTGATTTCGGAAGCCGAGCGGCGGTCCATGGCCGCCGAGCGCGACACGATCGACCGCTATCTCGCGGCCTATCTGGCGGACCGGGTGGGCAACGAGTTTTCCGCCCGGATCTCGGGGGTGGCGCGGTTCGGGGCCTTCGCGCGGCTGGACGAGACCGGGGCGGACGGGCTGATCCCGATCCGCACCATCGGGGCGGAGTTCTTTCATTTCGATGCCGAGGCGCAGGCGCTCGTGGGGTCCGACACGGGCTTCCGGCTGGCCATGGGCCAGCGCGTGACCGTGCGGCTGGCCGAGGCGGTGCCGGTGACGGGCGGCATCGGGCTGGAGCTGCTCGCGGTGGAGGACGAGACCGTGCCCACCGGGCGCAGGCGCGGCAAGTCCCGGCCCGTGCGGCGCAAGATCGCCGCGAAAAAGGCCAAGGCCGGCAAGCTGAAGAAGAAGCTCAAGCGCAAGCGGGTCTGACGGGCGGAGGCTTGCCGGGCCGCGCAGAACGCTTTGCCGGAAGCGCGTTTCGGGTTACCTTGGTCCCAAACAGTAGGGACGAGCAGACCCCATGATCCGTGCAACGCTGGCCGCCTTGTCGGTGGCGCTTTCGATGCCCATGGCCGTGCAGGCGGCCTCCCTGGCGCAATCCCCGCACCCGGTGGCCCGGCCCGGCCCGGTGGTGCAGGCCGTGGCCCTGCCTGCCCGGTTCGAGGCCTGGATCGGCGCGTTCGAGCGGCGCGCCCGGGCCGCTGGGATTTCGGCCGCGACCTTCCAGCGGGCCTTTGCCGAGGTGGACTACCTGCCGGACGTGATCCGGCGGGACCGGTCCCAGGCGGAGTTCACCAAGCAGATCTGGGAATACCTGGACAGCGCGGTCTCGGACGCACGGCTGCGCAACGGGCGTGCGGCCTTTGCCGCCCGGCGCGACACCCTGCGCGCGATCGAGCGGCGCTACGGCGTCGAGGCCGAGGTGGTCACCGCAATCTGGGGGCTGGAGAGTGCCTATGGCAGCTACCGGGGCGCGACGCCCACGCTGTCGGCCATGGCGACCCTGGCCTATGAGGGGCGGCGGGCGGCGTTTTTCGAAGACCAGCTGATCGCGGCGCTGAAGATCCTGCAAGACGGCGATACCACGCCGGGGCGCATGACCGGCTCCTGGGCGGGGGCGATGGGGCATACGCAGTTCATGCCCACGAGTTACCTGGACTACGCGGTGGATTTCACCGGCGACGGGCGGCGCGATATCTGGGGCGAGGATCCCACCGATGCGCTGGCCTCGACCGCCGCGTATCTCAAGGCGTTCGGCTGGACCACGGGGCAGCCCTGGGGGGTGGAGGTGCGCCTGCCGGCCGGGTTCGATTACAGCCTCACGGGCGAGAAGGTGAAGCGCAGCCCGGCGGACTGGGCGCGGCTGGGCGTGCGGGACATGGACGGGCGCGCGGTGCCGAACCATGGGCGGGCGTCGATCCTGCTGCCGGCGGGGGCGCGGGGCGCGGCCTTCATGATCTTCGACAATTTCCACGTGATCGAGCGCTACAACACCGCCGATGCCTATGTCATCGCGGTGGGGGTTCTGAGCGACCGGATCGCGGGCGGGCAAGGCATCCGCGCGGACTGGCCCCGGGGGGATCGCGCGCTGTCCTTCACCGAGAAGAAGGAGATGCAGCGCCTGCTGGGCCGGGCCGGGTTCGACACCGGCAAGGTGGACGGGATCATCGGGCCGAACACCATCGACGCGGTGCGCCGCTACCAGGCCAGCATCGGGGTGGTGCCGGACGGGTATGCCTCGCTCGACATCCTGCGGCGCTTGCGGTGATCCAGCGGCGCGCCTGCGGCGCAAGACATCTCGGGTAGGGGGCGGGCCTGCTCCGGAGGCGTGTTGCACAGATGAAGGGGGTGGCGGGTCAGCGGGCGTGTTCCGGCTGCGCCTGCCGGGCATGGGCGAAGAGGGCCGCGGCAAGGATCAGCACCTGCGCGCAGGCCACGCCCCCCAGCAGCCGCTCGTAGCCGCCATCCACATCCGTGGGCAGCAGGAAGAAGACCGGCGACATCACCGCCCAGAGCAGGCCCGTCCCGATCAGCGCCGGGCGGCTCCAGGGCAGCAGTCGGGCCGCCCGGGGCGCGAGGCAGAGCGGCATCGCGGTGAACAGGACCCCCAGCCCGTAGACGAGGTATTCGTGGATCACCACGCCCTCGGCATCGCCGTCGCCATACTCGTTGCGCGCGCCCACCACCACGATCGTCGCCGCCAGGACCGCGAGGCAGAGCGTGCCCGCGGACCACGCAAGCCCCCCCTGGTGGACATGGGCGCAGGCCAGGGCCAGGGCAAACAGCCCCGCCGCGAAGCCGTAGAGGGCCACATCCATGATGATCTCGCCACGTCCGGCGGCAAGATCGCTGATTGTGTCGGCCATGGGGTCATGGGCGGGCACAAAGAGCGGGCCGATCACCGTCCCGGCCAGCAGGGCGCCGACGCCGATCACGCCGATCCAGGCGAGCAGGGCAAGAAAGCCGGGTTGCCGCGCCAAGGCGGCATGGGGGGTGTGTGCGGACATGGGCTGCCAACGCCCCGGGGGCCGGTTGGTTCCCAAGGGGGGGCGCCGCCCCCGCCGGCGCGGGGCGCGGCCTCCCCCGGAGTATTTCGGCAAGGATGAAGGGGGCGGCGGAGCGGTCATCCGGCGTCGCGGGCGGGCGGTCCGCAGGGGTGCCGGTCAGGCGATCTCCACCGTGAACATCATGCCGTTATCCTCGTGATAGAGGCTGTGACAGTGGAAGACGAATTCCCCGGTGAAATCGACCTGGTAGCTGAGCGCGGCCACCCGGCGCCCGGTGAGCGGTGTGGCGGTCGCGTCGTTCCCGGCGTCGAAATAGACCGTGTCGCGCCAGATCGGCAGCAGGTAGGGGATGAAGCTGGTGATCGCCTCCGGGTCGTCCGGGGCGCTGACCCGGTAGCGGCCGAGCACCATGAACGAGTTGATGTGGATGTGGAACATGTGCAGGTCGCTGCTGGAATAGAGCTCCCAGGCCGTCCAGTCGCTTGCCGGCAGCATCAATTGCGGATCGTCGCTCAGGTCCGCATCGAAGGACTGGCCGTTGATCTGGAAATTGGCCGGGGTGCCGTCCGGGTCGGGCTCGGCGACGAAGGCGAAGTTCAGGGATTTCCAGTGCGGGTCCGTGACCCCGAGGCTGGGTGTCGTGACGGTCTCGGCGGCGGCGGCGAAGCTTGCGCGCCAGCGCGCCAGCATCTCGGCCACCGACAGGCTGTCGGGTTGGGCGGTGCCGGGCATGTCGGCCAGGGGCAGTTCGGGCCGCACGAGGTTGGCCTGGCCAAGGCCGGGCAGGCGGCGCAGGGCGGCGACCTCGAAGAACGCCATGTGGGGCAGGCTCTGGTCGGTCCTGGGCGGGCCGGAGACCACCACCGTGACGATCCCGTCCGTCGCGGCCTTGCCGGCCTCTTCGTTGTCGAGCACGTTCGGCGCGCTGCGCGCGGCGGTGCCCGGGGAGGTGCCGCTGGCGGGGGTGTCGTATTGCGGCACGCCCGCGAGGGCGAAGCGGACCTCTTCGGCGCCCTCGATGTCTGGGGCCTTGACCAGCAGGTCGAGCCGCTGGGCGGGTGCGAGGGTGATCAGTTCGGCGGTCGTCCAGTATCTGCGGGCTGCATGGGAGGTGTCACCGTCCTCCGGACGCGGCTGGTCGTAGTCGATGGGGAACCAGGGCGCATCGGGGGCAAACCGGCCCTCGGGGTCGTCCGCCGGGTTCACCGGGTAGAGCGGGATGCCGTCCACGGCGATGGCATAGACCTCGGGCAGGGGCTGTCCTGCGGGCGCGTCGCCCAGGATGCGGAATTTCGGAATGTAGTTCGTCCCATTGGTGGCGTTGATCATGCGAAAGCGCAGGATCTCGCCCGGAGCCATGGCGAGGGTCGGGGTGACCATCCCGTTGACCGAGGTGACCGCCGTGACCGCGCTGCCCGCCTGGTAGGTCGGGCTGCCGGGGAGGATCGAGGGCGTGCAGGCGAAGTTCTGCGCGGGTGTGCTGGCGTAGAAATTGTCGGCGACATAGATGCCGGTGCCGGCCTCGGGCCGGGTGTTATAGGCGATCTGTTGCAGGACCATGATCCGCTCGTCGTCCCGTGTGATGTTGCAGTGGATCGCCAGCGCCTCGTCCAGGTCGATCTCGCCGGGTTTGGAACGGATCAGCAGCGCACCCGCCATGCCCGCGCCCACCTGGCTGGCCACCGCACCATGCATGTGCGGGTGGTACCAGAACGTGCCGACGGGGTGGTCGTCCGGCACGTCGTAGAAATAGGGGAAGGTGGCCGGGTCCTCGGCGGTGATCGCATCCGGGTGCTTGAGGCAGATCTCCTTGATCTCGTCGGGCACCACGGTGACGAGCACATCGTCCGAGGGCGCGCGCGGCGTGTCCGAGGGCGCGCGCGGCGTCACGTGCAGCCCGTGGGTATGCAGGTTGGTGTAATTGAAATTATGCGGGGTGTAGCCCGCGTCGGGGGCGTCCGGGGCGATCTCGGGGTTGGTGCCGCAGACCTGCAGGTCGTTGGTCAGCCAGACGCCGGTGATCTCGCCGCGGGTGAATTCCATGGTCGGGCCCACCGCGCGCAGGCTGGCGGCCTCCGGCGCGATCCGGTCGGCATAGACCGGCGACCACAGCCGTGCGGTCGTGCCGTCCTGCCGGGTCAGCTCCACACCGTCGCGAGACAGGGCGGCGACCGCGTAGAACCGGTCGATCCTGGCGTAGTCCCCGGGCGCGAGATCCAGCGGCGGGCGCTCGCGGGCGATGGGCTGGTCGCGCCAGGTCTCGACGAAATCGGCGAAACTGTCGGCATAGGTGGCCCAGGCGGGGGCGTCGAACTGCCCCGGCCCGGTGGTCGGGGCGGGCGTCATCAGGGGCGGGGCGCGGAAGCTGCCGGTGGTGCGGGCCTGGGCTCGGCCCGGCCCGCCCGTGGCACGGACCAGCGCGGTGGTCCCCAGAAGCCCCAGGAAGGCGCGGCGTGTGAAGGTCGAAACATGTGCTGCCATGGGAAAAGTCCTTGTGAATCAGAAATAAAGGGCGCAAAGCCGCGCCCGGATCCGTCTCGACCACCCGCCGCCAGCGTGGCCCAGAGCCCGGCTCCGATCAAGGTTTATCGCCCGGCCGCGTCCCGTGCCCGCACCGCCTCGCCCCGCGCCCGTGGCGCCGCAGCGCAGAGAAAACGCTTTATTTCGCGGCCGACTCCCGCTACGTGGCGGCCAACTCCCTATCCAAAGGCACTCCCATGGACCTTCGCAATATTGCGATCATCGCACACGTGGACCACGGCAAGACCACCCTCGTGGACGAGCTTCTCAAGCAATCCGGCACCTATCGCGACAACCAGGCCACCACCGAGCGGGCGATGGACAGCAACGATCTCGAACGCGAGCGCGGCATCACCATCCTGGCCAAGGCCACCTCGGTGGAATGGAAGGGCACCCGGATCAACATCGTCGACACCCCCGGCCACGCCGATTTCGGCGGGGAGGTGGAGCGGATCCTGTCCATGGTCGACGGGGTCGTGTTGCTGGTCGATGCCGCCGAAGGCCCGATGCCCCAGACCAAGTTCGTCACCTCCAAGGCGCTGGCGCTGGGGCTGCGGCCCATCGTGGTGCTCAACAAGGTCGACAAGCCCGATGCGGAACCCGACCGGGCGCTGGACGAGTGCTTCGACCTTTTCGCCAATCTCGACGCCGATGACGACCAGCTCGATTTTCCCCATCTCTACGCCTCGGGCCGCTCCGGCTGGGCCGATGCGGAGCTGGACGGGCCGCGCAAGGATCTCGCCGCCCTGTTCGACCTGATCGTGCACCACGTGCCCAAGCCCCGGCAGATCGCCCATCTGGACGAGGATTTCCGCATGCTGGCCACCACGCTCAGCGCGGATCCCTTCGTGGGCCGCATCCTGACGGGCCGGGTCGAGAGCGGCACGCTCAAGGTCGGGGCCACCGTGCAGGCCCTGTCCCGCATCGGCCAGAAGATCGAGCAGTTCCGCGTCACCAAGATCCGCGCCTTCCGCGGCCTGGGCCACGCGGATATCGAGGAAGCCCAGGCGGGCGACATCGTGTCGATCGCGGGCATGTCCAAGGCCACCGTGGCCGACACGATCTGTGCGCTCGCCGTGGACACGCCGCTCGATGCGCAACCGATCGACCCGCCCACCATCACCGTCACCTTCGGGATCAATGACAGCCCGCTTGCCGGGCGCGATGGCAAGAAGGTGCAGTCGCGGGTGATCCGCGACCGGCTGATGAAGGAAGCCGAATCCAACGTCGCCATCAAGATCGCCGACACGCCCGGCGGCGAGGCCTTCGAGGTCTCGGGCCGGGGCGAGTTGCAGATGGGCGTGCTGATCGAGAACATGCGCCGGGAGGGGTTCGAGCTCAGCATCTCCCGCCCGCAGGTGATCATGCGCGAGGTCGACGGCGTGAAGATGGAGCCGATCGAGGAGGCCACCATCGACGTGGACGACGAGTATTCCGGCACGGTGATCGAAAAGCTGACCGGCGCGCGCAAGGGCGATCTGGTCGAGATGAAACCGGCCGGCGCGGGCAAGACCCGGATCGTGGCCCATGTGCCCTCGCGCGGGCTGATCGGCTACCATGGCGAGTTCCTGACCGACACCCGCGGCACCGGGGTGCTGAACCGGGTGTTCCACGACTGGGCGCCCTACAAGGGGCCGATCCCGGGCCGCCGGGCGGGCGTGCTGATCTCGATGGAGAACGGCACATCGGTGGCCTATGCCCTGTGGAACCTCGAAGAGCGGGGCCGGATGTTCATCGGCGCCCAGGAGGCGGTCTATACCGGCATGATCATCGGGGAGCACAGCCGGGAAAACGACCTGGAGGTGAACCCGCTGAAGGGCAAGAAGCTCACCAACGTGCGGGCCTCGGGTACCGATGACGCGGTGCGGCTGACCACGCCGATCACCCTGAGCCTGGAAGAGGCCATCGCCTATATCGACGATGACGAACTGGTCGAGGTGACACCGAACGCGATCCGGCTGCGCAAGCGGTACCTGGACCCGCATGAGCGCAAGCGCCAGGCGCGCGCGGGCTGAGGCGCGGGTTGGGGGCGCTGCCCCCGTCGCTGCGCGACCCCCCCGGAGTATTTTTGCACAAAAGAAGACAGGGGCGGGTCTTGCGGGGCCGCGCCGGGGGGAATCGGCGGGCTGGCCCGGGTTCGGGTTGCGGCGCGTGCCGGGGGCGTTAACCTTGATGTTTCGTGAACGGGGCGCGCGGTCAATGCCTTGAAAACGCAACGAAAACCTTCCCCGCGGGGAAGGTTTCGGCGTCTTTCGGGGGGGTATGCGCCCGCCGCCGCGCAGCGGCGGCCGGGCCCAAGGCCGGGCAAGCCCCCGGCAGGGGGCGCGGACCGGGGGCGGGAGCGCCACGAGTCCCCCGGTTTGGGCGGGGTGAGTCGGTGCATTGGGAGCATGCGGTCACTCCAGAGTTGGCACCGGCGCGGCATTGCTTGCCGGTCCGTCCGGCCCCGTCTGCGCGTTTGATCCACGGTGTGGGTCCGCGATTGTCTGCGCCAATCGCTGCCGCTCCCTGCGCTGCATCGCGTGTTGGCTCTGGTGGGTCTGTTGCGTGGCTTGATCATCTGGGTGGGCACGCGATTGTCTTTGCCAATCGCTGCCGCCCACTGCGCTGCATTGCTTTGCAATGCAGCCTAAATCATCTTGATCGCGGTCTTGTCGACGCTGAGCAGGTAGCCCTTGCGGGAGATGTTCCGCACCAGTAATTCGCTCACCATCTGGTTGCCGAGCGCGTCGCGCAGGCGCTTGATCCGCGTGGCCCCCGCCGCCTCTTCGCAGTCGCTCGCGTCCCGGCCCTGGATCATCCCCTCCAGTGCCGCCCCCGACAGGATGTCCCCGTCCATTCGCGCCTCCGCCAGCACCGACAGCGTCTCCATCGCCGCTTCGGTCAGCTTGAATTCCATGTCGTTGAGAACCACCAGACGCTCCTCGCGGCTGATCAGCAGGGAGGACACGATGATCCCCTTCTTGTCGATCTCCGACACCCGCCGGTTCACCGTCACCAGCGCCACCAGGCTCGCCAGCGCCGCCACCAGCAGGGCGGCCGAGAACACCAGCAGCACGAAGATCACCACCCGGTAAGAGGCCAGCACATCCGAAAACGCCGTGCCGCTCTGGGCGAGGATCTCCAGCAGGCGGATCTGGTCCGTGGTGGTCAGGGCGTCGTTCTCGACGAAGATCTGCTCGACCTGTCTGTTGAACGCATTGGCGTCGGGCAGGCTCCGGAACAGCACCACCGCCGCCACCAGCAGGATCGCCACGATCGCCGCCAGCCCGAGCGTGACCACCCGCGTGCCCGTGCGCAGCGTCCTAGAAGCGGAGGTAATAGGGTCCGGCATTGTCTTTCCGTTCTGCAAGCCCGTCCTCCCCGAAGGTGGAGACGATGTTCAGAAGCGTCCAGCCCCCGGCGGCGATCTTGCGCGCGGCCTCCTCGCTGGCGGCGCGGCGGTCGTCGCAGGCCCCGTCGCTGAGCGCGATCACCCCGTAATGCAGCCGCAGGGGGTCGTCCTGCTTGGCCTTGTAATCGGCATAGCAGGCGGCCTGGGCCGGAGCGGCCAGCAGCGCGAAGCAGGCGGCCAGAAGGGGAAGGCGGATCTTGTCCATGGGGAAGATCGTGACCGCCGCCGCGCCGATATTCAATAGCGCAAGCCTGTCATCGGCTGGCGGCGGGCGGTTATTGTGTGCGCGGCGCGGGCGGGGCGACGATCGGGGCATCGTTCACAGATGGAGAGATGCCATGACCCAGACCTTTTGCACCCGCGGTCTCCGCGCCGCCGCCGCGCTCCTGTTGTCGGCGGTGATCGGGGCGACCAGCCTGGCCGCCACCGCCAGCCCCGCCCGCGCGCTGGAGCGTGAAACCCTCGGGCAGCTGCTCTTCGGGGCGGCGGCCATCGCGCTTGCCGCCAAGGTCTATAACGACCGGGAGGACCGCAAGGCCCGCGAACGGGCCGCCCGGGCCGCCCCGCCCCCGGTGCAGGTGGTCGAGGCCGACCGCTGGCGCGCTTATGGTCCCCGGGGGCGGGTGGTCTATGGTCCCGGCACCCGGCCCGGGCAGGCGTTCGAGGGGGCGGGGACCCGGCGCGAGGCGCTGACCCGCCGCATCCAGTGCCAGCGCAAGCTGCAGACCGAGACCGGGTGGGTGAAGTTCTACAGCCAGGCCTGCCTCGACCGGGTGGGGGCGGATGTGGACGTGCCCCAGACCTGCCTGCGCCAGCGTTGGGCGCAGGGGCGCTGGGTGCAGTATTTCAGCCGGGGCTGCCTGCGCCGCTTCGGCATCGTGGACGCGGTGTGATCGGGTCTTGAGCCTGCGGGCGGCGCGGGCGACAGTCCGGCCCATGAGCCGCCCGCATTTCCAGTTCGAAACCGACCTCGCCGCCCGGGGGTATCTGCGCATCGCCGGGGTGGACGAGGTCGGGCGCGGCCCCTTGGCCGGGCCGGTGATGGCCGCGGCGGTGGTGCTGGACCCGGGTGCCATCCCCGAGGGGCTCAACGATTCCAAGCAGGTGACCGCGAAGCGGCGGGAGGCGCTGGCCGCGCAGCTGGCGCAGGTGGCCCAGGTCGGTGTCGGGGTGGCGGAGGTGGCCGAGATCGACCGGCTCAACATCCGCCGCGCGGCGCATCTGGCGATGCTGCGGGCGTTGGACGCCCTGCCCGCGCCGCCGGACATGGCGCTGATCGACGGGCGCGACCGGCCCGATGACCTGCCCTGCGCGGCCCATGCGATCATCAAGGGGGACACCAAATCCCTGTCCATCGCCGCCGCGTCCATTGTTGCAAAAGTGGCACGGGATCGGGTGATGAAGGCGCTGGCGGCGGAATTTCCGGGCTATGGATGGGAGACGAACGCCGGATACCCGACCCAGGCCCATCGCGCCGCGCTTCTAGATATTGGGGTCAGCCCACATCATAGACGCAGTTTCCGCCCCGTCCACAATATCTTGTATCAAGAAAAATAACTAAGCCCTTGATTCAAAAAAGAATTTGACGGCGAATCAGCTTTGACTCATCCTAGGCGCAACAAGAAGCGCAAAGCGCGAGACGAGGCAGACAATGAAAACCAAGACCAAACAGCCGGAAGCGGGCATGCTTCCGCTGAACGAGATTCTGGCCGGGGATTGCATCGAGGTGATGAACTCCCTGCCGGAGGCATCGGTGGACCTGATCTTCGCGGACCCGCCCTACAACCTGCAATTGAAGGGTGATCTGCACCGGCCGGACAATTCCAAGGTCGACGCGGTGGACGATGCCTGGGACCGCTTCGCGAGCTTCGACAGCTATGACCGCTTCAGCGCCGACTGGCTGGCCGCGGCGCGCCGGTTGCTCAAGCCCAACGGGGCGATCTGGGTGATCGGGTCCTATCACAACATCTTCCGTGTGGGCGCGGCGCTGCAAAACACCGGCTACTGGATCCTGAACGACGTGGTCTGGCGCAAGTCGAACCCGATGCCGAATTTCCGCGGCAAGCGGCTGACCAACGCGCACGAGACCCTGATCTGGGCCAGCAAGTCGGAGGGGGCGAAATACACCTTCAACTACGAGGCGCTGAAGCAGCTGAACGAGGGGATCCAGATGCGCTCCGACTGGGTGCTGCCGATCTGCACCGGGCATGAGCGGCTCAAGGACGAGGCGGGCGACAAGGCCCATCCGACCCAGAAGCCCGAGAGCCTGCTGCACCGGGTGATCGTGGCGACGACCAATCCCGGCGACGTGGTGCTCGACCCATTCTTCGGGACCGGCACGACCGGGGCCGTGGCCAAGAAGCTGGGCCGGGATTTCATCGGGATCGAGCGCGAGGCGGCTTATCGCAAGGTCGCCGAGGCGCGGCTGGCCGATGTGCGCCGGTTCGACCGCGAGAGCCTGTCGGTGACGCAGTCCAAGCGGTCCGAGCCGCGTGTGCCCTTCGGCCAGTTGGTCGAGCGCGGCATGCTGCGCCCGGGTGAGGTGCTGACCTCGCCGGGCGGGAAGGTCGCGAAGGTCCGTGCCGATGGCACGCTGGTGGCCGATCAGGTCACCGGGTCCATCCACCAGGTGGGCGCGGCGCTGGAGCATGCGCCGTCCTGCAACGGCTGGACGTACTGGCACTTCAAGCGTGAGGGCAAACCCGTGCCCATCGACCTCTTGCGCCAGCAGATCCGCGCGGAGATGCGCGCCAACTGATCCCCGAATTCCGGGTTACCGCCCGTGCCTGCGGCCCTTGCCGAAGTGGCACGCGACTTGCCCCGCCTGCCTGTCAGGCGGGGTTTTTTCGTGCGAGGAACAAGCGGTTTCGAAACCGCTTGGGGTCGCGCGGGCTGGGACGGCGCGCGCCGTGCCCGGCCCGGGACAGGCGCTGCGACAGGGCCGGTGCGGGGCCGTGCCGCCGGGTGCATCAAGCGGTTTCGAAACCGCTTGGTCAGCGCTTGTAGCCCATGTGGGGCGACATTCCCGGGGTCATGGCCTAGTTTCGGGCAAACGGGACAGGTGACGAAGGAAAGCCGAGCATGAAACTGAACGCGGATTTCACCCGGCGCGTGGTGGTGCGCCCCGAGGATTACGCCTGGGTCGACAGCCCGGCCAGCGGGGTGCAGCGGATGATGCTGGACCGGATCGGCGACGAGGTGGCGCGGGCCACCAGCCTCGTCCGTTTCGCCCCCAACAGCCAGTTCGACGCCCATAGCCATGGTGGGGGCGAGGAGTTCCTCGTGCTGGAGGGGGTGTTCTCGGATGAGCATGCGGATTACCCGGCGGGGTCTTACGTGCGCAATCCCATCGGCACCGCCCATACGCCCCATATCGGGCCCGAGGGCGCGACGATCCTGGTGAAACTGCACCAGTTCGACCCGGAGGACACCGAGCAGAAGGTCATCGACACCCGCGTGGCGGCGTTTCTGCCGGGCTCCGCGCCGGGGCTGAGCGTGCTGCCGCTGCATGCGGTGCCGGGGGAGTCGGTGGCGCTGGTGCGTTGGGCGCCTGGCACGCGGTTTGCCGCGCATCGCCATTGGGGCGGGGAAGAGATCTTCGTGCTGGAGGGGGTGTTTCAGGACGAGCATGGGGATTACCCGGCGGGCAGCTGGCTGCGCAGCCCGCACCAGTCCGAACATGCGCCGTTCTCGGAGGAGGGCTGCCTGATCTACGTCAAGACGGGGCATTTGCCGATGCAGGAAGCGGCCTGAGCCAGGCCAATCGTCGCGTTGGGGGTTTCCTCCGGGTGGGGCGGCCTATGTGTCGGACAACAGGAGGTGCGCGATGCAGAAGATACTGGTGATCGGTGGCAGCAAGGGGATCGGCCTGGAGGCCGTGAAAATCGCCTTGGAACAGGGGTTTGCGGCGCGGGTCATGGCGCGCAAGCCCGAGGCTGTGGGGCTGGAGCACGCAGATCTGGAACTGGTGGCGGGGGACGCGACCGATGCCATGGCGGTGAGCGATGCGCTGGCGGGGTGCGAGGCGGTGATCTCGGCCATCGGCATTCCCAAGAGCCTGCCGGCGCTGGCGCGGCCCACGACGGTGTTTTCCGACGCGACGGCAGTGCTGATCCCGGCGATGAAGGCGGCGGGGATCACCCGGCTTCTGGCGGTCACGGGGTTCGGTGCGGGCGAGAGCAACGCGGCCATGAGCACCCTGGAACGCCTTGGACATAAAGCACTTTTGGGCCGCGCCTATGCGGACAAGGCGGTGCAGGAGGAGATGATCAAGGGCTCTGGCCTCGACTGGACCATCGCGCGGCCCGGGATCCTGACCAACAATGCGCGGACCGGGCAGTACCGGGTGCTGAGCGATCCCGCGGAGTGGCGTAACGGGTTGATTTCGCGGGCGGATGTGGGGGATTTCCTGATCCGCGCGCTCAAGGAGGGCAGCCATATTCACGACGCGCCGGTGCTGGTGCGCTGAGCCGAAAACGCGCGTCGGGGGCGTGTCGGCAAACTGTATGGCAGGTGTATGGCACCTGTCGGGCACCTGTCGGGCAAATTGTCTGACAATCCACGCGCGGACCACAGGCCGCGCCCGGTCCAGTCAGCGTGGCAGCGGCGTCTCGGCGCGCTTGTAGGGGCCCCAATCCTCGATCTCGGGGTAGTATTGCCGACGCCAGGCGCGCACGCGGGGGTTCATGATCCGGCGCCAGAGGGGCGGGACCATGGCGGCCATGGTCATCACCGGATAGCCGAAGGGCAGTTGCGGTGCCTCCTCGGGTCCGTAGGTCTGCAACAGCGGGAAGCGGCGGTCGGGCTTGTAATGGTGGTCGGAATGGCGCTGCAAATTGATCAGCAGCCAGTTCGATGCCTTCTGCGCGGCGTTCCAGGAATGGCGCGGCTGCACATGCTCGTAGCGCCCGTCGCCCAGATGTTTCCGGGTCAGGCCGTAATGTTCCACGTAGTTGACCAGTTCGAGCTGCCAGATGGCGGTGGCCGCCTGCACGGCGAAGAGGGCAACGCCCGATGAGCCCCCCAGGGCGAAGGCGAGCGCGAGCCAGCCTGCCTGCAGCGCGGCGTAGCGCCAGAACGGGTTGGCCGGGTGCCAGACAGGGCGGTTGCGGCGGGCGAGCATCGCCGCCTCCGCCCGCCAGGCCGAGGCCAGGCATTGCCACAGCACACGCGGATAGAACCGGTGAAAGCCCTCGTTGTAACGCGCGGTGACCGGGTCGCGCGGCGTGCCCACGTAGCGGTGGTGCACCAGCAGGTGTTCGGAGCGGAAATGACCGTAGAGCACCGAGGCCATGAGCAGGTCGCCCAGCCACCGCTCCAGCCGGTTCTTCTGGTGCATCAGCTCATGCGCGTAGGTGATCCCGACCGTGCCGGAGGCCACGCCCATGCCGAAGAACACGCCGACCTTCTCGGCCGCGCCCAGATGGGCGGCGGCGGGCACGGTGGCCAGCAGCCAGATCAGCATCGCCGCCTGGAGCGGGAACCATGCCAGCGTGATGGCCCGGTACCAGCCGAGCGCCTCTTCGGGCGTGTCGGTGTCGGCATTGCCGGTCTCCAGCCCCGCGAGCGCATCCAGCAGGGTAAACAGCCCCCAACTGGCCAGGGGCGGCAGCAGGAGCGCCCAGCCGCCATATTCCGCCGCCAGCAGGATCGCTGGGAACAGGCCCAGCGACAGCCAGAAGGGCAGGGCCCGGGTCAGGCGGGCCATGCGGGCGGGGGGAATGGAGGCGGTGTCGGGGGTGCTCATGGCGTGATCAGAGCGGGGAAGGGAAGCCTGTGTCAAGATGTGCCGCCGCGAGGTCATGGGCCTTGCGGAACACCGTGGGCAGATCGGCGGGGCGAAAGGCGGCGCGCGGCACGAAGCGGCCCCTTGCGGGCGGGGCGTCCGTGATCGCGGTGCGCAGGGCCAGGCGCAGGTGGAAATGGGTGAAGGTGTGGCGCACTTCGAGGGCCGGGTCGTGCCAGTCCGCGGCGACCGGGGGGGCGTCGGCGGGCGCGTCCTCGGTCCAGTCGGTGGAGGGATAGGCGAGCATGCCGCCCAGCAGGCCCCGGTCGGGACGGGTTTCCAGCAGCCAGGCACCGTCCGGGTGGCGCGCGACATAGACCAGACCGAAACGGGTCGGTTTGGGCTTTTTCGGCAGTTTGCGGGGCAGGTCGGCGGCGATGCCGGTGGCGCGGGCGACACAAGGGTCCCGCCACGGGCAGATGCCGCAGGCGGGGTTGCGCGGGGTGCAGATCGTGGCGCCGAGGTCCATCACCGCCTGGGCGTAGTCGCCGGGGCGTTTGTCCGGCGTGAGGGCCGCGGCGGCCTCGGTCAGTTCCGGCTTGGCGGGCGGCAGGGGCGTTTCGATCCCGCGCAGCCGGGCCATGACCCGTTCGACATTGCCGTCGACCACCGTTTCGGGCCGGTCGAAGGCAATCGCGGCGATGGCGGCGGAGGTATAGGGGCCGATGCCGGGCAGGGCGCGCAAGCCTTCGGCGGTGTCGGGAAAGCGCCCGCCATGGTCCTGCGTCACCACCCGCGCGCATTTCAGCAGGTTGCGCGCGCGGGCGTAGTACCCGAGCCCCGCCCAGGCGGCCATGACATCGGCATCCGCGGCCGCCGCCAGGTCGGTGACCCGGGGCCAGCGGTCGGTGAAGGCGCGGAAGTAGTCGCGCACGGCGGCCACGGTGGTCTGTTGCAGCATCACCTCGGAGAGCCAGACGCGATAGGGGTCCGGGCGCTTGCCCGCGGCGCGCTCGGCAGGCCCCACGCGCCAGGGCATCACGCGGGCATGGGCATCGTACCAGTCGAGCAGCGTGCTGCTCAGCGCCGCCGCCGCCGCGTCGCTCGCGATTTTTTTATGCATTCTGCGCGGTCTCCGTCGCTTCGCCTCTGGTTCTGGGCGCGCATGAGCTTAGACTAGGGTGGAACGCATCGAAAGCGAGCGCGAGATGGCGACAGGCACACGGCGGCGCGGCTACGGCTTCCGCCAGACGGGACAGCTTCTGGAGACCCGGATCCGTACGGCGGGGGAGAGCCGGGGCTTCGCGGTGTCCAAGCTGCTGACCCATTGGGAGGAAGTGGCCGGGCCGGACATGGCGGCCAAGGTGCGCCCGGTGACGGTCAACTACGGCCGCAAGGGGTTCGGGGCCACGCTCACGGTGCTGACCAGCGGGGCCTTCGCGCCGCTGCTGGAGATGCAGAAGGAGCGGCTGCGCGAGAAGGTCAATGCCTGTTACGGCTACAACGCGATCAGCCGGATCAAGATCACCCAGACCGCGTCCACGGGCTTTGCCGAGCCGGGCGCCGATTTCACCCCTGCCCCGAGGCGCGAAGGGCCGCCCAAGCCCAAGCCGGTCACCGAAGCCGCGCGGGCCGTGACCGGTGCGGTGCAGGACCCCGGTCTGCGCGACGCGCTTGCGCGGTTGGGCAGCAACATTCTGAACAGCAAACATCCCTCTTGAAAGGATCCGTCATGGCTCGGAAACTCACCTCTCTGGCCCTCGGGGTCGCGATCGCCGCTGCGGGCGCCTACTGGTATACCAGCCAGTCCGGTGTGCCCACGGCCGGTGTCACCCTGAACCCGGTCGGGTCGGTCGAGGCGCAGGAGGTCGATACGTCGGGCATTGTGGAGATGACCCTGGGCGCGGCGGATGCGCCGATCACGGTGGTGGAGTATGCCTCTTTCACCTGCCCCCATTGCGCCACCTTCCACCAGAACGTGTTTCCGGAGCTGAAGGAGAATTACATCGAGACCGGCAAGGTGCAGTTCATCTACCGGGAGGTGTATTTCGACCGGTTCGGGCTCTGGGCCGGGATGGTCGCGCGCTGCGGCGGCGAGGAGCGGTATTTCGGGATCACCGACATGCTCTATGAGCAGCAGAGCGAATGGACCGGCAATGGCAGCCCGGCGGAGGTTGCCGACAACCTGCGCCGGATCGGGCGGGTTGCGGGCATGTCGGACGAACAGGTCGATGCCTGCCTGCAGGACGGCGAGAAGGCACAGGCGCTGGTGGCCTGGTACCAGCAGAACGCCGAGGCGGACGGGATCAACTCGACCCCGTCCTTCGTGATCAATGGCGAGAATTATTCCAACATGAACTTCCGCGATTTCGCGGCGGTGCTGGACGGGCTGCTCGAAGAATAAGCCCCGCGCCGGGGAATGTGACGCGCCGCGCGGGGTCACGCGCGGCGTGTTGCGTTCGGAAACAGCGTGTCGAGGGCCGCGGTCAGGGCGGTGTCGTCGGCAAGCGCGAGCCGGACGGGCAGGCTGAGGACCTGGCCGCGCAGCTCGGCCGGCAGGCGGACGGCGTCCTTTTCGGTGGTCACGAGTTGCGCGCCCTGGGCCTTGGCATCGGCCAGAAGCCGGGTGATCAGCCGCGCGTCCAGCGGTTGGTGGTCGTCCAGCGGGTGGGTGGCGCAGAGGATCACGCCCTGGTCCTGCAGGGTGTCGAAGAATTTTTGCGGATGGCCGATCCCCGCGAAGGCGACGGCGCGCAGGCCCTCCCACCGCATGCCGGTCTGCAGGGGGGTCAGCGCGCCGCGCAGGTGGGGCAGGGTGCCGGTGGCGGGACCCCAGAGCGCGTCGAAGCGGGCTTGCGCTGCGGGGGGGCCGATGGTCAGGAGCAGGTCGGCGCGGGCCAGGCCGCGGGTCACGGGTTCGCGCAGCGGGCCTGCGGGGATGACCCGGCCATTGCCGAAGCCCCGTTGGGCATCCACCACCACGAGGGAGAGATCCTTGGCGAGCGTCGGGTTCTGGAACCCGTCATCGAGCAGGATCGCCTGGGCGCCTGCGCCCTCCGCCGCCCGTGCCCCTGCCGCGCGGTCCCGGGCGACCCAGGTGGGACCGAAGGCGGCGAGCAGCAGCGGCTCGTCTCCCACCTCGGCCGCATCGTGGCGGCGCGGGTCCACGGCGACGGGGCCCTCCAGCCGCCCGCCATAGCCGCGGCTGACCACATGGGCGGCGATGCCGCGGGCGGCGAGGATCATCTGCAGCGCGATCACGGTCGGGGTCTTGCCGGTGCCGCCCGCATTGATGTTGCCGACGCAGATCACCGGGATGCCGGGCCGGTGGGCGGGGGGCCGGGCCACGCGCCGGGCGGTGGCGGCGGCGTAGAGCGCGCCCAGCGGGGCCAGCGCCCGGGCGCGCCAGCCTGGGGCATCGGGGGGCGCGTGCCAGAAGCCGGGCGGGCGCATCAGGGGGCTTTGCGGGCGGCGGGCTCGACGCCGTCGAGCTGGTCGAGCACTTCGGAGAGGGCCAGGTCGGTGACCTGCGCGCCGCGGGACGAGACCTCCCACGCGGCATGGGCCATGGCGGCGGCGTTATGCGGCGCCAGCAGGTCGTCGATGGTCTCGGCCAGCGTGACCGGCCCGTCCACCTGCCGCGCGCCGCCGGCCTGGGTCAGCCGCTCGTAGATATCGGCGAAGTTGAACACATGGGGCCCGTGGACGATGGCGGAGCCGAGTGCCGCGGGCTCGAACGGGTTGTGGCCGCCGACCTCGGTGAGGGAGCCGCCGATGAAGCTGACCGGGGCGAGGCGGTACCACAGGCCCAGCTCGCCCAGGGTGTCGGCGACGTAGATCTGGGTGTCGAGATCGACGCTGTCGTCGTCGCTGCGCAAGGAGACCTCCCAGCCTTCGGCGCGCAGGGCGCGGGCGATCTCGGGGCCGCGCTCGGGGTGGCGGGGGACGAGCACCATCAGGAGCCGGTGCATCCGGCGCACGAGGCTGCGGTGGGTTTCGCTCATCATCTCTTCCTCGCCCGGATGGGTGGAGGAGGCGAGCCAGAGGGGGCGGCCGTCGATCTCGTCGAGGAAGGAGGCGTACTGGGTCTGGGAATAGGGTAGGAGCTGCGCGCCTTCCTTCAGGGTGCCGATGGTGCGAAGGCGGTCCTGGGGCGCGCCGAGCCGGGCGAGCAGGCGCATGGTGTCCTTGTCCTGCGCCAGGATGCGCCGGAACCGCGACAGCAGGGCGTGGGACAGGCCGCGCATCCAGCGCCAGCGCCGGTAGCTGTCTGGCGACATGCGTGCATTCATCAGCATCATCGGGATGCCCCGGTCGGCGGTGTCGTGGATCATGCGGGGCCAGAGCTCGCTCTCGATCCAGATGGCGAGGTCCGGTTTCCAGTGGTCGAGAAAGCCGGCGATGGCCGGTTTGGTGTCCACGGGCGCGAATTGGTGGATCGCGCCCTGGGGCAGGCGGGTGGCCAGCAGTTCGGCGGAGGTGCGGGTGCCCGTGGTCAGCAGGATCGTGGTGTCGGGGCGTTCCTCGCGCAGACGGCGGATCAGCTCCTGCACCGAGAGCGCCTCGCCCACGCTGGCGGCGTGCATCCAGATCAGCGGGCCGTCGGGCCGGGGCAGGCCGGGGCGCCCGAGACGTTCGCCGTAGCGGTCGGGGTCTTCCTTGCCGGCCTCGCGACGCTCGGCGATCTTGCGCTCGGCCCAGCCGGTGAGCCGCGCGTTCATCGCAAGGTAGAGCCACAGGGCGGCGGAGCGGGGAAAGGCGGCGCTCATGGGGTGCGGCGCGGGTTGGAGGCGGGCTGGATCACGGGGGGCTCCGGGCTGGGGTCGCGGCGCAGCCTAAGGGGCGGACATGGGGCGTTCAAGGCAGCATGGGATGCAGACCGGTGGGCCGGGGTCGCCGCGGCGCGGTCCGGCAGGGCGGCGCGGGGGCTCAGTCGAGCTTGCGCGCCTCGTCCTCGATCATCACCGGGATGCCGTTGCGGATCGGGAAGGCCAGGTGTGCGGCGCGGGAGATAAGCTCCTGCGCCTCGGCGTCGTAGGTCAGGGGCGCGCGGGTCACCGGGCAGACAAGCGATTCCAGCATGTGGCGGTCGAACTCCGCCTCGATCTCGTCGGCGCTCATTGCAGCAATTCCTCGCTGGAGCCGCCGCGCAGGGCGAACTCGATCAGGGTGACGAGGGTTTCGCGCCGGGTGGAGAGCGAGGGCGCTTCCAGCAGGGCCTGCTTGTCCTCCGGATCGAAGGGGCAGAGCATCGAGAGCGAGTTGATCAGCAACTCGTCCTCGGCCTCCGACAGGCTGTCCCAGTCGGTACGCATGTCCTGGTCTTCGAAGAAACGGCGCAAGAGGTCGAGGAAGGCGCCGCGCTGGAAGCCCGGGTCTTCTTCGGTCTTGCCCAGGTCACGGCCGAAATCGTCCCAGGTCACGTCTGCCTTGAGATACGGGGTGAAACCGCTGACCTCGCGGGTGATGCGGAAGCGCGACATGCCGTTCAGGGTGATCATGTAGCGCCCGTCCTCGGTCTCGGAGAAGGCCGAGACCCGGCCCGCGCAGCCGATGCTGTGCAGGCGGCGGTCCTTGGAGCCGGGCACTTCGCGCGGCTGCACCATGCCGATCAGCCGGTGGGGCGTCTTCAGCGCATCTTCGAGCATGGCGAGGTACCGCGGCTCGAAGATGTGAAGGGGCAACCGGGCCCGCGGCAGGAGCAGGGCTCCGGGCAGCGGAAAGACGGGGATGGTGTCGGGCAGGTCTGCAGCCGAAAGTTTCATGAGGTTCAGGTAGCCCCGGGGCGCGCTCAGGCAAATATCATCGACGACAGGCGGCGGCGGCCCTGGAGCGCGATGGGGTCTTCGGGCTTCAATGCATCGAAGATGGTGAAGAGCTGGGTCTTGGCGGCGCCGTCCTGCCAGTCGCGGTCGCGGCGGAACAGGTCGAGCAACTCGTCCACCGCCGCTTGGGTGTCGCCGTTGGCATAGAGCGCCTGGGCCAAGTCGAAGCGGGCCTGGTGGTCGTCGGGATCGGCGGTGACCTTGGCGCGCAGCTCGGCCACGGGACCGGCCTGGGCGGCCTGGCGCGCCAGTTCGAGCTGCGCGCGGGCGGCGTCGAGCTCGGGCGATTTGGCGACCGCATCGGGGGCGGCGGTGATCAGGGCCTCGGCCTTGTCCAGCTCGTCCATTGCCAGGTGGGCGCGCACGAGCCCGCCATAGGCCGCGGCATTCTCGGGCTCTTCGCCGAGGATCGCGGCGAAGGTTTGCGCGGCATCCACGGCGGCGCCTTCGGTCAGCATCGCCTCGGCGGCCTCTACCGCTTCGCCCAGCCCGTCATCGCCGCCGAGCGCGGCCACGCGGGAGACGAAATCCTTGATCTCGGCGGGGGTGATCGCGCCCTGGAAGCCGTCGACCGGCTGGCCCTTGTGGAAGGCGTAGACCGTGGGGATCGACTGGATCCGCATCTGGCCCGCGATCATCTGGGCCTCGTCCACGTTGACCTTGACCATGCGGACCTTGCCCTTGGCGGCGGTCACTTCGGCCTCCAGCGCGGGGCCGAGGGTCTTGCACGGGCCGCACCAGGGGGCCCAGAAATCCACGATGACGGGGATTTCCTGGCTGGCATCCACGACATCGGCCATGAATGTCGCCTCGGTGGTGTCCTTGACCAGATCGCCCGCGGCGGGGGCGCCGCCGCCTGTCTGTCCGAATTCCAGCATGGCTTCCCTCATTGTCCGTTCGGTTTCGTATATGGCGTGTCTGCCGTCGGACTCCAAGGGCCGAATGGCGGGTTCAGAGGTCGAAGCTGGCGAAGACCGGGGCGTGGTCGCTGGGCTGGTCCCAGCCGCGCACCTCGCGCAGGATCCGCGAGCCGTGGGCCGCGGCGGCGATGTCGGCGCTGGCCCAGACGTGATCGAGGCGGCGGCCCTTGTCGGCTGCCGACCAGTCGCGGGCGCGGTAGGACCACCAGGAATAGAGCTGGCCCTCGGGGATGTCGGCGCGGGTGACGTCGACCCAGTTGCCGGCCTCGCGGGTGGTCTCGAAGGTGTCGACCTCGATGGGGGTGTGGCTGACGACCTTGAGGAGTTGCTTGTGCGACCAGACGTCGTCCTCGCGCGGGGCGATGTTCAGATCGCCCACGAGCACGGATTTCTCCGGCGCGGTATCGGTGAACCAGGCGCGCATCTCGGCCAGGAAGTCGAGCTTGTGGCCGAATTTCTCGTTGACGTCGCGGTCGGGCACGTCGCCGCCCGCGGGCACGTAGTAATTGTGGATGGTCAGACCGTTTTCCAGCCGCGCAGCGACGTGGCGGGCGTCGCCCTTGCCGACGAAATCCCGGTGCCCGGCGTCTTCGAGGGGCAGGCGGGACAGGATCGCCACGCCGTTATAGCCCTTCTGGCCGCGGGCGACCATGTGGCCGTAGCCCAGGGCGGCGAAGGTCTCCAGCGGGATCTTGTCGACCGGGCTCTTGCATTCCTGCAGGCACAGGACATCCGGCGCCTCGTCGCGCAGCAGGCGCGCGACCAGATCGGCCCGCAGGCGGACGGAGTTGATGTTCCAGGTGGCGATGGTGATGGACATGGGCGTGCTCCCTCGCGGACCGGCGCGACCCTAGGGGAGATCGGGCGCGACCGCCAGAGGCCCGGGGCCGGAAAGGGGGGCATGCGGGCTGCGTGATTCGGATCTGGTTGTTAACCATTGCAAATCAATGCCCTTCGGCCGTCGAGACTTGGCTGGAAATGGTTAACACTGGCTCGGATGCGCGGTTTTTATCGAAAAAGTCGGTTTTTACGCACACATTACTGTAATAATGAGCGATCGGCCCTCGCAATCGGGGTTAAGAAAAGCTTAATGTGCAAGGCAGCGTTGCGCGGGTCGCGCTAACGGTTGATAACTGACCTGTGTGAATTGTAGGTGTACTATGCGTAAACTTCTTCTGACTTCTCTCGTCGCATTATGTCCAGCGGTTGCTTCGGCGACGACGCTTGCGGGCGATACAGTCAACCTGGCTCTTCCCGGTTTCGGCGCCGTAGATGTCGTGGTGGGCAGCGGAATCGAATTTGATCTCGACGGCACGACCTTCGACCTGAATCCGAACGGCACCAACAACCTGCTGGTTGTGGACGGGGACGTTTTCGGGACCGTGGGGAACGTCAGCAGTCTCGTCATCAGCGACATGGATTTCAACGACGGGTCCGAGTTGACGGGATTCTTGGTCACGCAGACCAATCTTGTGAACCTGCAGGTGAGCTTCACGGCAGACAGCCTGACCTTCACTTTCGACCCGAACACCGACAGCCCGAACGGCATCCTGCTCGAAGGTGCGTATCTGACGCAGCTTCCCGGGGCGGGCCCTACCCCCGTTCCGCTGCCGGCGACGGCTCCGCTCCTGCTGCTTGCGGCAGGCGGTCTGGCGGTGATGCGGCGGCGCAAGGCGCGCGGCTGAGGCCAGAGGCCAACGCGACGATCCAGGCCGGGGTTTTACCCCGGCTTTTTCGTGTTCGGGGACGCCTTGTGGAAAAAAATGCCGGGCACGAGGCCCGGCAAGTCCAACAGGGAGGTTGCTGTGTCATGCCCCGTCACAGCATGGGGTTGCTTCACCATACACCCTAGCCGCAGCTTCGCGGGTGCTGAAATACGACTTTCGGCTGCGTGCGGCAATCAGGCCACAAGCCGGTAGCCGCCGGATTCCGTGACCAGCAGCCGGGCGTTGGAGGGATCGGGCTCGATCTTCTGGCGCAGGCGGTAGATATGGGTCTCCAGCGTGTGGGTGGTCACGCCCGCATTGTAGCCCCAGACCTCGTGCAGCAGCACGTCGCGGGCGACCACGCCTTCGGTGGCGCGGTAGAGGAACTTGAGGATGTTGGTTTCCTTCTCGGTCAGGCGGATCTTGCGCTCGTCCTCGGTCTCCAGCAGCTTCATGGCGGGTTTGAAGGTGTACGGCCCCAGGGTGAACACCGCGTCCTCGGATTGCTCGTGCTGGCGCAGCTGGGCGCGGATCCGGGCGAGCAGCACCGGCAGCTTGAACGGCTTGGAGATATAATCGTTCGCCCCGGCATCCAGCCCGAGGATGGTGTCGGCGTCGCTGTCATGGCCCGTCAGCATCAGCACAGGGCATTTCACCCCCTGCTTGCGCATCAGGCGGCACAGCTCGCGCCCGTCGGTGTCGGGCAGGCCCACATCGAGGATCACCAGGTCATAGAGCCCGGCCTTGGTCTTTTCCATCGCCTCGGCGCCGGAGCCGGCTTCGAAGACGTCGAAATCCTCGGTCATCACGAGCTGTTCCGACAACGCCTCGCGCAGGTCCTCGTCATCGTCGACAAGCAGGATCTTTCTCAAAGTGGCCATGTGGTCCTCCGGTTCGCTGCATCAGAAATGCGCCCGGTGCCGCGTTCCAGCAAGGGTTGGAGAAAAATGCTCACGGCCTCGTGTCGCAAGCGCGGGATTTGTTTCAATTTCCGCTGCCAACGGGTACAGGGAGGGGCCAAGTGTTACAGGAACCGGCCATGTCCCTGACCCCCGATCCGCGCGAATTGCGTGCCCGTGCCTGGGCGGACCTGCGCATGGGCGTGTCCGTGGTGCTGCATTCGGAGGGCCGTGCGGTGCTGGCGCTGGCGGGCGAGACGCTCAAGCCTGCGCGATTGTCGGTGGTGGCGGGCATGGCGGAAGCGGTGCTCGCGATCACGGCGCGGCGGGCCGAGACCCTGCGCGCGGTGCCCTATGACGGGGATATCGCGCGGATCGCCCTGCCGGGCAATGCGGATGCGCACTGGGTGCGGGCGGTGGCCGATCCGGCGGATGATCTGCGGATGCCGATGAAGGGGCCGTTCCGGGTGCTGCGCGACGGTGACGCAGTGTTGCACCGGCTGGCGCTGACCCTGTGCAAGGAAGCGCGGCTCTTGCCTGCGGCGGTGGTCGCGCCCGTGGTGCCCGGGTTCGGCCCGGCGGAGGGTCTGACGGTTCTGGATGCCGCCGACCTGCGCGTGCCGGTGGTGATGGACGAGGTCGTCTCGGCCCGCGTGCCCCTGTCGGTGTCGGAGGCGGGGCGGCTGCATGTGTTCCGGCCCGAGGATGGCAGCGAGGAGCATTACGCGGTCGAGATCGGCACGCCGCCGCGCGACCAGCCGGTGCTGGCGCGGTTGCATTCGGCGTGTTTCACCGGTGACCTGCTGGGGTCGCTGAAATGCGATTGCGGGCCGCAATTGCGTGGGGCGCTGGCGCAGATGGGGGCCGAAGGGGCGGGCGTATTGCTGTACCTGAACCAGGAGGGGCGGGGGATCGGGCTGGCCAACAAGATGCGCGCCTATGCCTTGCAGGACCAGGGGTTCGACACGGTGGAGGCGAACCACCGGCTGGGCTTCGAGGATGACGAGCGGGATTTCCGGATCGGGGCGGAGCTTCTGCGGCGGCTGGGGTTTTCGGCCACGCGGCTCATGACGAACAACCCGGCCAAGGTGGCGATGATGGAGAATTGCGGGATCGCGGTGACCGAGCGCGTGCCGCTGAAGGTCGGAGAGACGCCGCAGAACGCCGGGTACCTCGCGACCAAGGCGGCGAAGTCGGGGCATTTGTTGTAGGCCGGCCCGGAAAAGGAGGGGGGGATCATGCCCAAGGGATACATCGTCGCGAGCATTCGCAGCAACGACATGGAGACGATCGGCCGCTTCGCCGCCGCCGCTGGTCCGGTGATCGCGGAGTACGGAGGGCGGGTGCTGGCGCGTGACCCGCAGCCGGAGGTGCGCGAGGGAGCCGATACGGGGATTGCCGTTCTGGTGGAGTTCGACGACGTGGCGACAGCGCGCCGGTTCTACGAGTCCGCAGGGTACACGGCGGCGAAGGCGATCCGCGAGGCGGTGGCCGAGACCGATCTGCGCATCGTGACTGGGCTCTGAGGCCGAATGGGCCCGCGTGACCTTGTATTGACCCCGATGGGCCTGCGCTTCGCCGGGCGTGTGCTGCCCTGCACGATCGGGCGGGGCGGGGTGACGGGCCGCAAGCGCGAGGGGGACGGGGCGACGCCGCGCGGGGTGCATCGGTTGGTGGGGATGTTGTACCGCCCCGACCGGATGGCGCGGCCTGCGGATTGGGCGCTGCCGATCCGGCCGCGGGACGGGTGGTCCGACGACGTGAGGGACCCGGATTACAACCTGATGGTCACCCGGCCCCACGGGTTCGGGCATGAGCGGTTGTGGCGGGCCGATCCGCTCTATGATCTGGTGATCCTGACGGACTGGAACTGGCCCTCTGCGCGCAGGGGGGCGGGGTCGGCGATCTTCATTCACCAGTGGCGCGGGCCGGGGCGGGCGACGGAGGGCTGCGTGGCCCTGTCGCGCGCGGACCTGCGCTGGCTGGCGCCGCGCATCCGGTACGAGACGCGGCTGATCGTGGTCTAGGCGGGTTTCACCCGGTCGCCGAAGATGGCGGAGCCGACGCGGATATGGGTGGCGCCCTGGGCGATGGCACTCTCGAAATCGCCGCTCATGCCCATGGAGAGACCGTCCAGCCCGTTGCGGGCGGCGAGCTTGGCCAAGAGGGCGAAATGCAGGCTGGGTTCTTCGTCGATGGGCGGGATGCACATCAGGCCCTTCAGGGGCAAGTCCAGGGCGCGGCATTCGGTGACGAGCGCGTCCACCTCGGACAGGGCGCAGCCGGCCTTCTGGGTCTCGTCGCCGGTATTGACCTGGACGAAGATGTCTGGGCTTTGCCCGCGCTCCTGCGCGTGGTCGGCGAGGCGGCGGGCGAGCTTGGCGCGGTCCACGGTGTGGATGGCGTCGAAAAGCTCCACCGCAGGGCGGGTCTTGTTGGATTGCAGCGGGCCGATCAGGTGCAGGTCGATGCCGGAATATTTCTCCCGGAAGGCGGGCCATTTGCCCTGCGCCTCCTGCACGCGGTTCTCGCCGTAGACCCGGTGGCCCTCGGCCAGCACGGCCTCGACGCGGTCGAGGTGCTGAACCTTGGAGACGGCGATCAAGGTGATCTCGGCGGGATCGCGGCCGGCCTTGCGGGCGGCGGCGTCGATCCGTGCGGTGATCTCGGACACTCCCATGGACTCCTCCCTTTGCTGTATGGGGTCATCCCAAAAGAAAAGAGCGGGCACAAGGCCCGCTCTCCGCTTCAATCAACCGAGGTCGATTAGAAGGACATCGCGATCCCGAAGGATGCGGTGGTGAAGTTGTCGTCGTCCTCCGGATCCCAGAGGGAGGCCACACCGGCTTGCAGCTCTGCGCCGCCACCGAGGTCATACTCGACACCGATACCGTAGGTGGTGCCGTCGACGTCGCCGATTTCCACCTGGTTCACGCCGAAGGTGATGCCGTAGGCGCCGAGGTCATAGGCACCGGACAGACCGTAGGCTTCTGCGTCCACGTCGAAGTCGTTGCTGTGATCAGCGTAGACGAAGTCGAGGTCAAAGCCTGCGAAGGTACCGCCAACGGTCACACCGATGGTGTCACCACCGCCGAGGTCGCCACCGATTTCAACTTCGTCGACTTCCATGTAGGACAGGCCAGCGCGGAAGGCGCCGAAGTCGTACTCGGCGACGATGCCGAAGTCCTGCTCATGCGCGTGGGCCGTTGCCGTCAGCGACAGACCGCCGAAGGAACCCTGGTACATGATGTTGGAGCGACCGCCTTCGTCTGCGTTGAACAGAGCTTCGGCGTCCAGGAACAGGATCGCGTCGATCAGGTTGTCAACGCCAACGCCGTCGTAGCCGGGGTCACGGGTGTTACCGAAGCCCGCCTGGTCAGGTGCGGTGTCGAGCGCACCAACGGTTAGGGTGCCGAAGCCGGAGGTGATGAAGATTTCCGGGTCGATGCCCTGGGCGTTCTGGTTGCCTTCAGCGTCGGAGTCGGACTCGAGCTCGGCGCTCATGCCGAAGCCCAGGCCGCCATCGGTTTCGCCGGAAGCGGAGAAGTCGAACTGGAGTTCGTAATCCAGGAACAGCTCTTCGGTATCGTCGGAGCCGGGGCCCTCGGCCGGAGCGCTGGGGTCAGCGCGGTCTTCGATGTAGATGATGCCGAACTGGGCGGAGCCGCCGAGTGTCACGTCGGCATAAGCGAAGCCGGACGTAGCAACCAGGGCGGTAGAAGCGATGAGAAGCTTTTTCATCGGATTTCCCTCGTGTGTTAAACAGTGCACCCCAGCGCAGTGCATCCGGCTGGGTATGCTTCTCTTTCCGCCTTTCCCAACTTGATTGCAAGAAATGGCATTTGAGGGTTTCCGTTCTGCGGATGGAATGGTGCAACAAAGACACAGTGAAAAAACCGGGCTGGAATCGGGGCTCGGCGGAAACCCGCGGCGGGCGTGGTGCCGGGCGATCGGCCCCGTGTCGGAACGGGTTGTGAGGCTCGGGCCGCTCGGGTACACAGCCTGCGGAATGGTCGATCCGGGATGGGCGAGGAGAGCGACATGGCGCAACGTTTCAACAGGTCCGCGTGGCTTGGTCTGCCGGTCGTTTTTCTGACGGCCTGCGGTCTGGGGCCGAGTGCGCCGCGGGACCAGTTGCCGACCAATATCGACGATGCGCCCGGGACCGACAGCACGATCTGGGACCTGTTCGATGCGCGCGACGATCCCAACACCACGGTCGAGGTGAACAAGTATATCTGGGCCGCGGCCCTCGATGTGCTGGATTTCCTGCCGATCGAGACGGTGGATCCGTTCACCGGGGTGATCGTGACCGGGTTCGGCACGGCACCGGGGTCGAGCCGGGCCTACCGCGCGACGGTCTATGTCCAGGACCCGGCGCTGGATGCGCGGTCGCTGCGGCTGGCGCTGGCCACGCGGTCGGGGCCTGCGGATCCGGACACGGTGCTGGCGGTCGAGGATGCGATCCTGACCCGTGCGCGGCAGCTGCGTCTGCAGGACAGTCGTCTCTGAGCGGGATCAGTCGTCGAGGCTGGTCCAGTTCCGCGCCCAGGCGCGGGCCTCTTCGAGTTGGTCGCGTTTGAATTCCCTGATCTGAAGATGGGTCAGCCTGTCCGCGAGCCGGGTGAAGGGGCTGAACCATGTCAGGTCGCTGACCACGGCGACCCGGCGGAATTCGGACCAATGGGCGAGGTCGAATTTCAGCCCGTCCCAGAGCGTGCGGGCATCGAACCCCTCGAAACTGTCGATGACTTCGACGAGGCTGAGCGGGCCGCGGGCCAGTTCGGCTTCGAGTTTCGGCACGACCTCTTCGAACTCGGCGTGGGTTATCTTGCCCGAGACGGTCAGCTCGACCACGCGGGCCTGGCTGTCGGCGGTGTAGGTCACGGCCATGATGGGTCTCCCTCCTTGATCCTTCGGGGGCAGGATACCGGCCGGAGCGCAGGTTGTCACCGCCGTGACTTCCACGCGCGGCGGCCGCCTGCGGTCTTGGCGTGGAAGTCGGGCGGGCGTATGGCGACCCAGGCGATGAAGGTGGCGAGCCGGGGATGGGCGCGCAGCGCCGCGATGCTGGCATAGCTGCGGGCAAGCTCCGCCTCCGAGAGGGTGGCGTGGATCTCGTTATGGCAGATCTGGTGGAGCAGAACCGTGGGGCCGCCCTTGCCGCCGCGCAGCTTCGGGACGAGGTGGTGCAGGCTTTGGGGCGCGCCCGGCGGGATCGGGCGGTCGCAGAGCGGGCAGAGGGGCGGCGCGTCGGGCTGGTCCATGGGGCAAGGGTGGGGCGCGGGCGGGCAGTGGCAAGTGGGTTGATTTCCGCGCGCGGAGCCCGGATGACGGGGGCATGTCAGGTATCGCCCCCTTGCCCGAGATCGAGACGGATGCGCTGGTCGTGGGGGCCGGTCCCGCGGGGCTGATGGCCGCCGAGCAGCTGGCGCAGGCGGGGTTTTCCGTGCGCATCGCCGAGCAGATGCCCAGTGCCGGGCGCAAGTTCCTGATGGCGGGCAAGAGCGGGCTGAACCTGACCAAGGATGAAGAGATGCCCGCGTTCCTCGGGGCTTATGGCGGGGCGGCGGCGTGGCTGGCGCCGATGCTGGAGGCGTTCGGGCCGCGGGATGTGCAGGACTGGGCCGCGGGGCTGGGCCAGCCGGTCTTCACCGGGTCCACGGGGCGGGTGTTTCCCGAGGCGATGAAGGCGTCGCCGCTGCTCCGCGCGTGGCTGGCGCGGCTGGCGGGCCTGGGCGTGCGGCTCGACACGCGCTGGCGCTGTGTCGGGTGGCAGGACGGGGCGCTGCGGTTCGAGACGCCCGCGGGGCCGGTGCGGGTGCGGGCGCGGGCGGTGGTGCTGGGTCTGGGCGGGGCGAGCTGGCGGCGGCTGGGCTCGGACGGGGCCTGGGCCGTGTGGATCGGGGCAGCGTGCGCGCCGTTCGCCCCGGCGAATGTGGGGCTGCGGGTGGATTGGAGCCCGCCTATGGCGCGCCATTTCGGGGCGCCGGTGAAGGGGGCCGCGCTGTCGTCCGGTGGGCTGGTGTCGCGCGGCGAGGTCGTGGTCTCGGCCCGGGGGCTGGAGGGCGGCGGGCTCTATCCGCTGGGCCCGGTCCTGCGGGAGGGCGCGGAGTTGCGGGTGGATCTGTGCCCGGACCTGGAGGTCGGGGCGCTGGCCGCGCGACTGGCCCGGGTGCCGGCCAAGGCCAGCGGGGCCAGCCGGTTGCGCAAGGGCGCGGGCCTGTCGCCGGTCAAGCAGGCGCTGGTGCAGGAATGCGCGCGCCCCCTGCCGCGCGATCCGGCGGATTTGGCGCGGGTTCTCAAGGATTTGGGGGTGCCGCACCAGGGGGTGCGTCCGCTGGACGAGGCGATTTCGGTGGCCGGGGGTGTCGCGCGTGCGGCGCTGGACGACCGGTTGATGCTGCGCGACCGGCCGGGGGTGTTTGCCTGCGGCGAGATGCTGGACTGGGAGGCGCCGACGGGGGGCTACCTGCTGACGGGCTGTTTCGCGACGGGGCGTTGGGCCGGGCTGGGGGCGGTGGACTGGCTGCGCGGTGCTCAGGCGGCGGCGCGGGCGTAGGCGGGGCGGGCGCGCATTCGGGCGAGATAGGCGTCGAGCGGGTCGGGCAGGGCGGGGAATTTCGCCAGTTTCGCCCAGCCGAGGCAGTGACCCAGCACGATGTCGGGCAGGCTGAGCGTGTCGCCCATCAGAAACGGAGCCGCGCCGAGGTCATCGGCAAGCCGGGCGGCGTTGCGGGAGAACTCGGTCTTCAGGCTGTCCTTGATGGCGGGGACACGCTCCGCCTCCGGCAGCACGAAAGAGTGGCGCGCGGCGGTCCAGAGCAGGGCGTCGATTTCATCGAGGATGCGGAAATGCAGGGCGTCCTGCCGGGCGCGGTCGAGGGTGCCCGCGGGGTGCGTGAGCCCGCCATGGCGGTCGGCGAGATAGGTGAGAATCGCGCTGCTGTCGGAGATCGGGGTGCCGTCGACCACCAGCACGGGGATCTTGCCTCCGGGATGGACGGCGCGGACCGCCGCCGATTGGGGCGGCTCGGGGTGGTGGGTGAAGGGCAGCTCCAGCTCGTGCAGCGTCCACAACACGCGGAAGGCGCGGCTGCGCGGGGTGCCGTAGAGGGTATAGTCGGGCATGGGGGCCTCCGGTCTCAGCGTTGGGCGTTCAGCATGGCGAGGCGGATGAGCGCGCGTTCCATCAACGCCATTTGCGGGGCCTTTTGCGAGGACCGCAGGGCGAGGTCGGTTTCGGTCAGGATCGAGAGCGCGGTTTCCAGTTTCGGCGCGCCCCAGGACTGGGCCTGGCGGATCATACGGTTGCGGGCCGGGCCGAAGACCGGTGGGCGGGCGCGGGAGATGCCCGCGGCGGGGCCGCCGGGGTCGATGGCGGCGGTGTAGAGGCGGCGGAAATGCATGACCGCGCCGATGCAGAGCCGGACCGCGCCCTCGCCCTGGCCCGAAAGCCGCGCGATGAGGGGCGGGATGCGCGCGACCTCGGCCTCGGCCACGGCATGCAGGAGCGCGTCGATCTCGGCCTCGGTGGTGGCGGGGGCGACGGCGGCGAGATCCTCGGGGGTGATCGGGCTGGCATCGCCGTGCTTGTAGAGGGCGAGCTTCTCGACGATCTGCGCGAAGTCGCCGGGATCGACCGCGCGCGACAGGTCCGTCAGGTCCGACATGGCGTCGCGCCCGACCTCGGCGATGCCGGCGCTGCGCAGGAGTGCTTCGATTTCGGCCCGGTCGGGGGGGTCGTCATAGATGCCCGCGGCATAGGCGTTGCGATGCCCCTCGAATGCCTTGCGCAGGGCGGATTTCGCGCCGAGGCTGCCGGCGGTGACCACGAGCACCGCGTCGCCCTCGCGCCAGTCGCCCAGGGCGGCGGTGATGGCGGGGGCCGCCTGATCGGTCGCGGCATCCACATGGACGGCGCGGGGGCCGGGATACATGCTGATCGCCTTCATCGCGTCCATCAGGGCGGCGGGATCCCGGCGCAGGTCGGGGCCGTGCAGCCGGGTCAGGCGCATTTCCTCGTCGCCCTTCTCGCCCACCAGCGCCTTGAGCAGGGCCTGGCGGCGCAGGGAGACCCGCATGGCATCCGCGCCGTAGAGCAGGATGCCCGCCCGTCCCGGTTCGGGCCGGGCGACAAATCCCGGCAGGTCGCGGGGGGCGAGTTTCATTGCGGCAGGCTGTCGGCATTGGCCAGAAGCCGGGTGACGACCAGGTCGGCGAGGATGATCATCAGGCGGCTGCGGGCGTCGCGTTCGGCCGAAAGCGTGCTGACCGTGGTGCCGGTGGCCGAATAGGAGGTCAGGCTGTTGACCTCGCCCGACAGAAGGTCGGTCTCGGACCCGATGGGGCGCAGGCTGTAGCGCGCGGTGCCGATCAGGTTGAAGCGGGTGATGTCGCGGGCCCCGACGAGGGTGAGGGAATCCTCGGTCACGCGGGGGGCGATGGTCAGCTCGTAAAGCGGGGTGTCCGGGCGGCCGAGGCGGGCTTCGATCTCGCGCACGATGTCGAATTCGTCCGGGGTTTCGGGGTCGGGCATGCGGACCGCGCCACGGAGCCGGGTCGCCTCTGCGCCCGGGGCATAGACCGGCGTGAAGCCGCAGGCGGCGAGGGGTGCCGCCGCCAGCAGGATCAGGAGGGTGCGGCGGTCAAATGACGACATTCACGATCCGGCCCGGCACGACGATGAGTTTTCGGGGCGCGCCCCCGGCGAGCGCCTTGAGCACGGCCGCGTCCGCCAGCGCCAGTTTCTCGACCTCTTCCCGGGGCATGTCCTTGGGCACGGCCAGCTCGGAGCGGCGCTTGCCGTTGATCTGGATCGGCAGGGTGACGGTGTCTTCGACGAGCAGCGCCGGGTCGGCTTCGGGCCAGGGCGCCTCGGCCACCAGGCCGATGCCGCCGAGTATCGACCAGACCTCTTCGGCGAGGTGGGGCGTCATGGGCGACATCAGCTGCGCCATGGTTTTCAGGGCAGCGCGCTTGTCGGCGCGGGGGGCCTTGGATTTCTGGATCGTGTTGGTGAATTCGTAGAGCTTGGCCACGGATTTGTTGAAGGCGAAGCCTTCGATCCCGGCGGTGACCTCGGCGATGGCGCGGGCGGTGGCGCGCGCCAGGGCGCGCGCCTCCTCGGCGCTTCCTGCGGTCGCGGCCTCCTCGGCATTCCGGCGCAGATCCTCGGCCAGACGCCAGACCCTTCCGAGGTGCTTGAAGGCGGCCTCGGCGCCCGAGGCGGTCCATTCCACGTCACGCTCCGGCGGGCTGTCGGACATCACGAACCAGCGCGCGGTATCGGCCCCGTAGGCGTCGATGATCGCGAGCGGGTCGACCACGTTGTTCTTGGATTTCGACATCTTGGCCGACGGCACGATATCCACCGGCGCACCGGTCTTTTTCAGGACGGCGCCCTCCTCGGTCGTTTCGACCTCCTCGGGGTAGTGATAGACCGGGCGGCCATCGGTGCCGGTGGTCTTGTAGATCGCGTGGGTCACCATGCCTTGCGTGAAGAGCGCGTCGAAGGGTTCGCGCGCGCTCTCGGGCAGGTGGCCGCAGAGATGCATCGCCCGGGCGAAGAAGCGTGAATAGAGCAGGTGCAGGATCGCGTGTTCGACCCCGCCGATATACTGGTCCACGTTCATCCAATAGCCGACCTCGGCTGGGTCCGTGGGCGTCTCGGCCCGGGGGGCAGTGAAGCGGGCGAAGTACCAGGAGCTGTCGACGAAGGTGTCCATGGTGTCGGTTTCGCGCCGGGCGGGGGCGCCGCAGGCCGGGCAGGCGCAGTCGCGCCAGGACGGGTGGCGGTCGAGCGGGTTGCCGGGGATGGAGAAATCGATGGGCCGCCCGTCCTCGTCATAGGGCAGGGCGATGGGCAGGTTTTCCTTGCGCTCGGGCACCACGCCGCATTTGTCGCAATGGACGACCGGGATCGGGCAGCCCCAGTAGCGCTGGCGGCTCAGGCCCCAGTCGCGCAGGCGGAACTGCTCGACACCCCGGCCCCAGCCCGCGGCCTCGGCGAAGTCGATGGTGGCCTCGATCGCCTCCTGCCCGGTGGCGATGTCTAGCCCGGCGAAATGCTCGACCCAGCGGACGGGTTCGGTTTTCGGCGGCACGAAGGCGGTGTCGCCCACGGGCGTCGGGTCGTCGAGAGCGAAGAAGGTGTCGATCACCGGCAGGTCGTATTTGCGGCAGAAATCCAGGTCGCGCTGGTCATGGGCCGGGCAGGCGAAGATCGCGCCGGTGCCGTAATCCATCAGGATGAAATTGGCGATCCAGACTGGGAGCTCCCAGTTCGGGTCCAGCGGATGGCGCACCGTGATCCCGGTGTCGAAGCCGAGTTTCGGCGCGGTCTCAAGTGCTGCCTCGGTGGTGCCGCCGCGCGCGACCTCGGCCAGGAAATCGGCGACCTCGGGGCGCTGGGCTGCGAGCGCCTTGGCGATGGGATGGCCCGGGGAAATACCCACGAAGCTGGCGCCCATCAGCGTGTCGGGCCGGGTGGTATAGACCGGGATCGGGTCGCCGCCATCGGTGCGCGCGAAGGCAAACTCCAGCCCCCGCGATTTGCCGATCCAGTTGGCCTGCATCAGGCGGACCTTTTCGGGCCAGTTCTCCAGCCCGTCCAGCGCGCTCAGCAGGTCGTCGGCGAAGTCGGAGATCTTGAAGAACCATTGGGTCAGCTCGCGACGCTCGACCTCGGCGCCGGAGCGCCAGCCCTTGCCGTCGATCACCTGCTCGTTGGCGAGCACGGTCATGTCCACGGGATCCCAGTTGACCACGGCGTTCTTGCGATAGACCAGGCCCTTTTCCAGGAAGTCGAGGAACATGGATTGTTGCTGGCCGTAATAGGCCTCGTCGCAGGTGGCGAATTCGCGCGACCAGTCAATGCTGAGGCCGAGAGGTTTCATCTGCGCCCGCATCTCGGCGATGTTGGCGTAGGTCCAATCCTTGGGGTGGCCGCCCGTGGCCATGGCGGCGTTTTCGGCGGGCATGCCGAAGGCGTCCCAGCCCATGGGATGCAGGACCGAGAAGCCGCAGGAGGCCTTGTAGCGCGCGATCACGTCGCCCATCGTGTAGTTGCGCACATGGCCCATGTGGATGCGGCCCGAGGGATACGGGAACATCTCGAGCACGTAGTATTTCTGCTTCGCTGGGTCCGGGGTCGCGGTGAAGGTGCCGGCCAGATCCCAGGCGGCGCGCCATTTCGGCTCGATCTGGGCGGGGTCGAAGCGGGCGGGGGCGGAACCGGCGGGCGTGTCGGCGGGCATGGGCGTGGGACTTTCCTGTGGCGTGGTCGCGGGAAGGTCTAGCCCCCTGTGCAGGCGAGGTCTAGGGGCGCGCGCCGCCGGTCAGTTGCGGCGGCGGTTGGTTTCGCCGGGAATGTTGAACAGGTTGGAGGACAGCTGTGCCGGGCGGGTCAGGGGGCCAAGCTCGATCACTGTCTGCTCGCCGGTCTCGCCGACGATGACCCAGCGGGCCAGCCGCACGGGATCGGCGGCGAATTGCAGGGCGATGCGGCCGTATTCCGGATGCGCGGGGTCATGGGCGAGCACGGTGGTCAGATCGCCGTCCAGTTGGTGGCCGAAGATCGCGTCGGAGCCTTCGAGATCCACCTCGCGCGACAGGATCACGTTCAGCGGAGTGCGCCGCAACGGGTAGCTTTCGGGGGTCGGGTCGCCCTTGGCGTCGAAGATCGCGACCGTGCCGCCGCCGACCATGACCAGCACCTCCGCGGGCGGGTCGTATTCGAACCGTGCGCGGCCGGGGCGGCGCAGGTAGAGCGTGCCGGTGGAGGTCGAGCCATCGGCATTGCGCTGGGTGAAGCGGGCCTGGACAAGGTCGAGGCCGCGCAGATAGGCGGCGATCTCGGGCAGCGGGATCAGGCTCGCGGCCCGGGCGAGACCGGGGGTTGCGAGACCGGCGAGGGTGAGGGCGGTAAACTGGCGTCTGTTCATGCACCCAGAGGTAAGCGGGGCGGGGCTGCTATGCCATAGCGGGCGGCTCACCTCTGCGCGATTTCGCCCATGGGGCGGGGTGCGCAGGTGCCGGGGCATCACCCGGCGGCGGCGCATGTCGCCGCCGCGCGCCCCGGTGTCAGCCTTGCTCGGGCACGAGGATTTCGCGTTTCCCGACGTGGTTGGCCGGGCTGACGAGGCCTTCTTCCTCCATCTGTTCCACAAGGCGCGCGGCCTTGTTGTAGCCGATGGCCAGCTTGCGCTGAATGTAGGAGGTGGAGCATTTGCGGTCCTTGATGACCACGGCCACCGCCTGGTCGTAGAGCGCGTCTTCGCCGTCGGTGTTGCCGCCGAGGCCGAGCACGAGGTCGATATCGCCCTCCTTGTCCTCGTCCACGCCTTCGACCACGCCGCTCATGTATTCGGGGGGGCCGAAGGATTTGAGGTGGGTGACGACTTCCTCGACTTCCTCGTCGGACACGAACGGCCCGTGGACGCGGGTGATGCGCGAGCCGCCCGCCATGTAGAGCATGTCGCCCATGCCCAGGAGCTGCTCGGCGCCCATCTCGCCCAGGATCGTGCGGCTGTCGATCTTCGAGGTGACCTGGAAGGAGATCCGGGTCGGGAAGTTGGCCTTGATCGTGCCGGTGATCACATCGACCGAGGGGCGCTGGGTTGCCATGATGAGGTGGATGCCCGAGGCGCGCGCCATTTGGGCCAGGCGCTGGATGCAGGCTTCGATCTCTTTGCCGGCGACCATCATCAGGTCGGCCATCTCGTCGACGATGACGACGATATAGGGCAGGGCGACGGGTTGGCTGTGCTCGGTCTCGAACACGGGCTCGCCGGTTTCGTCGTCGAAGCCGGTCTGGACGGTGCGGGTGAACATCTCGCCCTTGGACAGCGCGTCCTTCACCCGGCCGTTGTAGCCTTCGATGTTGCGCACGCCCATCTTGGACATCTTGCGATAGCGTTCCTCCATCTCGGCCACGACCCATTTCAGGGCGACGACGGCCTTTTTCGGGTCCGTCACCACCGGGCTGAGCAGGTGCGGGATGCCGTCATAGACGCTGAGTTCCAGCATCTTGGGGTCGATCATGATCAGGCGGCATTCCTCGGGGCTGAGCTTGTAGAGCAGGCTCAGGATCATGGTGTTGATCGCCACGGATTTGCCCGATCCGGTGGTCCCCGCGATCAGCAGGTGAGGCATCTTGGCGAGGTTGGCGACCACGGGCTCGCCGCCGATATCCTTGCCGAGGGCGAGCGGCAGGCGCAGGTTGCTGTCGCCGAAGTCGCGGCCCGCCAGGATCTCGCGCAGCACGACCTTTTCGCGCTGGGCGTTGGGCAGTTCGATCCCGATCACCGAGCGGCCCGGCACGGTGGAGACCCGTGCGGACAAGGCCGACATGGAGCGCGCGATATCGTCGGCCAGACCGATCACGCGCGACGCCTTGAGGCCCGGTGCCGGTTCGAGTTCGTACATGGTGACGACGGGGCCGGGGCGGACGCTGACGATTTCGCCCTTCACGCCGTAATCGTCGAGCACGGATTCGAGCATGCGGGCGTTTTCCTCAAGTGCTTCGTCGCTGAGATGCAGGCGCTCGACGCTGATCGGGTTGGTCAGCAGAGATAGGGGCGGGGCCTCGTAATCGGGTGCCGGGGCCGGGTCGAATTGCAGGGCGGGCTGGGCCTCGGCCTGGGCCGCGCGGGAGGGCGGAGTTGCCTTGCGCGGCGGGTGCTGGACCACGGATTTCGGCTCCGGCGCGCGGGGGCGCTGGAAGGTCGGTGCGGTGCGGTCGAGGACCTGCGGTGTTGGTGCAGGGGGCGGGAGGTCGTCGTCGGATGCGTCGTCAAAAGGTGCGTCGAGGTCATCGAGCACGTCGGTGTCCATGTAGGATGCTGGGGGGTCTTGTGGCTCCGGGGACCACTCCTCCGGAGCGAGAGGGGCCGTGCCGAGGGTTGCCGCCATCGGCGGGATGGTGGCGCGGCGCAGGGGCGGCTCCGGCGGCAGGGCGGCCTCGGCGGCGGGCGCATCCTTGGGCAGGATCAGCGCGCGTCCGGTTACCCGGTTGCGGCGCCGGGTGATGGCGTCGGTAATCGCGGCAGAGATGCGATCGGGTTCCTGCGTCTCGCCCTCGGGGGTTTCGGCCGTGGCCTCTGCCGTCGGGGAAGGGCGTGCCAGGGCGCGGGCCTTGACCCGGGCCAGCAGGCTCGGCTTGGCGGGCAGCGCGTCCTCGGGGGCAAGCTCGGCTGCGAGGGCCGCGGGGTCGTGCGATTCGGTGGCATGGGCAGGGGTGTTTTCGGTCAGGACCGGCTCGGCGCGCAGCACGCGGGCGGGCGCATGTCCCGACACGACCGGGTCGCGGCGCACGGCGGCGATGGCGGCGGCCTTGTAGGCGTCCTGGGCCCCGGCCTGTTCGGCGGCGCGGGTCTTGCGGGCCTCCCACCCGGCGGTGCCGGCGGCCATGGCGCGGGAGCTGGCCTTGCCCAGCCCGGCGAGAGCGGCCTCGTAGACATTGACCAGACCGACCAGCAGGAACACCCCGATGCGGGTCAGTTCGCTGCGCACGAAGCCCGCGACATAGAGCAGGAGGGCGATCATCCCGACCGCCAGCGTCAGGGAGGCGAGCTTCAGCCCCGCCGCCGCCCCGAGGGGCGAGACGCCGAGCAGCGCGCCCAGCACCGTGTCGCCGAAGAGCCCGCCGAGGCCGAAGGAATGGGTCCAGTCCGACCCGGGCACGAGGGTGGCCGCATAGACCGCGGCGCAGGCCACGGCGATGGGGGCGAAGATCATCCGGCCCACGAACCGCTCCGACCCGCGGTGGAGCAGGAACCGCCCGCCCCAGACCGCGAGGATCGCCACCAGCGCCCAGGCGCCGTGCCCGATGATGATGTTGAGCGGCGCCGCGACGGTCGCACCCGGACGGCCCATCCAGTTCTCGGCCGGGGCCTGGCTGGTGCTCATCCAGCCGGGATCGTCGGGCACGTAGCTGGCCAGCGCGAGGCCCAGCATCGCCGCCAGCGCCAGCAGCCCGAGGCCGAGCAACTCCCGCCCGCGTTTTTCCAGCGCGGCCTGGGTGGAGGTGTCCAGCAGGGGGTCTCTCTGTCGGGCGGGGTGGTAAGCCATGGACGCGCTCTCCTCAGGAATACAAACTGTCGCGAATAAGGGTCAGGCCGCGGGCCACATCCGGGGCGTCGGCCACGAGGGCCACCCGGATGAAACCTGCGCCGGGGTTGCCGGTCTCGGTGTCACGGCTGAGATAGGCGCCGGGCAAGACCCGTACGCCGGTCTCGGTCCAGAGCTTCAGCGCCGCGGCCTCGCCGTCTTCGACCGGCAGCCACAGGAAGAAGCCGGCCGCCGGGCTGGTATAGCCGGGCACGGGCCGGAGGATCTGGTCCGCGGTGTCGAACTTGGCCGCGTAAAGGGCGCGGTTCTCGACCACATGGGCCTCGTCGCGCCAGACGGCGGTGGCCACGGAGTGCAGGGGGCCGGGCAGGGGGGCGCCGGCATAGGCGCGCAGCTTCTTCATCTCGGTCATGGCGCGCGGCCCGCCCGCGGCGAAACCGGAGCGCAGCCCCGGCAGGTTGGAGCGTTTGGACAGGGAATGGAAGATCACCACGCGCTCGGGGTCGGCGCCCATGGCGGTTGCGATTTCGAGCGCGCCGCAGGGCGGCGTGTCGCGGTAGATCTCGGCATAGCATTCGTCCGCGAAGACGTAGAAATCATGCTTTTCCGCAAGCCCGATCAGGGCGCGCCAATACTCCGCATCCGCAACGGCGCCCTGCGGGTTCGAGGGCGAGCAGATATAGGCGATGGCGATCCGGTCAAGCGTCTCGGGCGGCAGGGTTGTGAGATTGGGCAGAAACCCGGTCTCGGCGGTGGCATTGACGAAGAGCGGCCGGGCCCCGGCGGCCTGCGCGCCCACGGCATAGACCTGATAGAACGGGTTGGGCATCGCCACCAGCGGCTGCCCGCCCGCCTTGGTGTCGGGGCAGAGTGCGAGGCAGGCTGCGAACAGCCCCTCACGGGTGCCGTTGAGCGCCAGCACCTGCCGTGCGGGGTCGAGCGTGACGCTGTAGCGCCCCTGCACCCAGTCGGCGATGGCGGCGCAGAGTTCGGGCGCGCCGTCATTGGGCGGGTATTTGTTGAAGAGCGGCAGGGCCTCGGCCAGCGCGTCGGTGGCGATCTTCGGGAACGGGTGCTGCGGCTCGCCAATGGACATGGCAAGGGTCGGGCCACCGGGCGGGTGGCCGTCCAAAAGGGCCCGCAGACGCGGGAACGCATATTCCGGAAGCGCAGAAAACCGCTCGGGAAAATCCATGACTGCCTCAGTATCCGGGGTCTGACGCCCCTTGTTGGCGATCAGAATACCGGCAGAGCCTTGCGCGGTCTACGAAAAACAGGCGCACGGGGGTGCGCCTGTTGCCCGATTGCCCGGATCGCGTCAGGTCAGCGCGGCCTCCGCCGCCGCCCCGAGCCGCAGGAGGGCGGCCTCGCCGAAGGGTTGGCCCATGATCGACAGCCCGCAGGAGGGGGTGCCCGTGGGCAGGTTCAGCGCGCAGACCCCCATCAGGTTGCCGATGCGCGTGTTGCGCAGGGCGAGCAGGTTTTCCTCGACAAAATAGGCCTTTTCCGACAGGAGCCGGTCCACATTGGGCGGCAGGGTCGGGGCGGTGGGCAGCAGCACGCCGTCGAAGGCCCGGGTGCGGTCCGCCCAGACCGCGCGCAATTCGACCAGCTTGCGCCAGCCCGCCACATAGGCCGGGGCATCGTAGTCCCGCCCGCCGCGGAAGCGGTCGAGGATGGGGGGGAACATCTTTTCCGGGGCGGCCTCGATCACGTCCTTCCAGATGCCGTAGGCTTCGGTGGCAAAGAGCACACCGGACAGCGCAAGCGCCTCGTCCACCTCGGGGGCGTGCAACTCGGTGATCTGCGCGCCCGCCTCGGCCAGACGCGCCACGGCGGCCGCGAAGGCCTGCTCGGGCTCGGGCCGGATGTCTTCGAACGCGCCGGTGCGCAGGACGGCGAGGCGGGTGCCTGTGAGGGTTGCGCCGCGCAGGTCGGGGGCTTTCGTGCCCCCGAGGGCGCCGAGCAGGAGCGCCGCGTCCTCCACCGTGCGGGTGAGGGGGCCGACCGTGTCGAAGGCGCTGGCAAGCGGCACGGCGCCTTCGAGCGACAGCAGGCCGGAGGTTGTCTTCAGCCCCACGAGATCGTTCCAGGCCGAGGGGATGCGCACGGACCCGCCGGTGTCCGAGCCGATCCCGGCGGCGGCCAGCCCGAAGGCCACCGACGCCGCGGCGCCCGACGACGAGCCGCCGGGCACTGCACCAGGGTCGTTGATGTTGGGCGGGGTGGCGGTGATCGGGTTGAGGCCAAGCCCCGAGAAGGCCAGCTCCGACAGATGCGTCTTGCCGAGGCAGACGAGCCCCGCCGCGGTGGCGTTCGCCAGCACCTCCGCATCGCGGTCGGGCGTGCGGCCCTTCAGAAGGGCCGTGCCGGACTCCGTGGCCACGCCCGCGGTGTCGAACAGGTCCTTCCAGGAGATCGGCACCCCGTCCAGCGGCCCGTGCCGGGTCTGCGACCTGGCGCGATCATGGGCGGCCATCGCCTCGGACAGGGCGCGGTCGGGCGTCGTGCGGGCATAGATGCGCGGGCTTTCGGCGCGCGAGGCGATCTTGTCGAGATAGGCCTCGGTCAGGGCCACCGGGTCCAGAGTGCCCTCTGCGATCGCGCGCCCCTGCGCCGCCGCGCTTGCCGTCAGCCAGCTTTTGTCCATTCCGCACCCCGTTTTCGCCGTTGAGAGACATTTCGCCGCGAAGCTACAGGGGCCGGCTGCGATGGACAACGCCCTGGCGCAAGGCATATCCAAGGGTATGGCGGATTTTGACAGTGATATCCTGATCGTGGGCGGCGGGCTGAACGGCCCGACCCTGGCCCTGGCCCTGGCGCAGGCGGGTTTGCGCAGCACCGTGATCGATGCGCACAGCGTGGATCGGCGCGCGGACCCGGCCTTCGACGGGCGCAGCTATGCCCTGGCGCTGGCGTCGCAGCGGATGCTGGCGGCGCTGAGCCTGTGGGACGGGTTGGAGGAGCGCGCGCAGCCGATGCTGCGGATCAAGGTGTCGGACGGGCGGCCCGGCGAGGGGGCCGCGCCCTGGTGGATGCAGTTCGACCATGCCGAGATCGAAGAGGGCCCCATGGGGTTCATGGTCGAGGACCGCTACCTGCGCCGCGCGCTTCTGGCCGCGATGGAGGAGTGCGCCGAGATTGCTCATCTGAGCGAGACGACCGTGATCGACCAGCAGGTCGATGCGGACGCTGTGACCGTGACCCTCGCGGATGGCACGAGCCGGCGCGGCCGGCTGCTGGTGGGCTGTGACGGACGCGCCAGCGGGACCGCGCGGCGGGCCGGGATCGGGCGCACGGGCTGGGGCTATGACCAGACGGCGTTGGTTTGCGCCGTGTCCCACGAATTGCCCCATGAGGGGACCGCGCATCAGTTCTTCATGCCCGGGGGGCCACTTGCGATCCTGCCGCTGCCGGGCAATCGCAGCTCGATCGTGTGGTCCGAACGGACGGCGCAGGCCGAACGCTTCGCCGCGCTGGACGATGCCGCGTTTCTGGAGGCACTGCGGCCGCGGTTCGGGGATTTCCTGGGCGAGATCGCGTTGGTTGGCGCGCGCTTCACCTATCCGCTGAGCCTGACGCTGGCCAACGCGATGGTGGCGGATCGGCTGGCGCTGGTCGGAGACGCGGCCCATGGCGTACATCCGATTGCCGGGCAGGGTCTGAACCTCGGGTTCCGGGATGTGGGCGCGCTGGCCGAGGTGCTGGCGGATGCGGCGCGGCGGGGCGAGGATATCGCGGCGCGGGATGTGCTGGACCGCTATGCGCGCTGGCGGCGGTTCGATACGGCGACGCTGGCGGTGGCGACCGATGCGGTGAATCGGCTCTTTTCCAACGACAACCCGCTACTGCGGTTGGGCCGTGACCTGGGCATGGGGCTGGTCAATGCCCTGCCCGGCGCGCGCCGGACTTTCATCCGCGAGGCGGCTGGTCTGACCGGGGATGTGCCACGGCTGCTGCAGGGGCGGCCGGTCTGAGCCTGCGCGGGCAACGCGCTTCGAAGCGCGTTGGACCCGGGTCCGACGCTTTGTCTTCAGGTGATCCTTTGGCGCAGCGGGGAGTGCGAAGGGCCAACAAGCGCCTTCGAAGGCGCTTGGCGCTAGCTGGACCGCTCGGACATGGAGGTGAGCTTTGCGCTGAGCTCGGCGTGAAGCCGGGGATTGGCCGCCACCACGCCCTTGGTCTGTGCCGACGGGTTGTTGAACCGCAACCCTGCGCCGTGGCGGTCAGTCGTTTGCCCCCCGGCTTCCTCCACGATCAGGCAGCCCGCGGCGATGTCCCATTCCCAGCTGTTGCGCAGGGTCAGCATGGCATCGAACCGCCCTTCGCCGGTCAGCGCCAGCCGGTAGGCCAGCGAGCTGCGGAAATGCCGGTCCAGGGCGGGTGGCGTGCCGCCCCAGTGGTGGCTCTCCAGGTTCGGCCGCGCGGCCAGCACGGTGGCGCCTGCGACCTCCGATCGGGTCGAGATGCGCAAAGCGGTGCCGTTCAGGGCCGCGCCCGCGCCGCGTGCGGCGGTGTAGAGCTTGTCGCGCAGGGGCAGGTAGACGACCCCGGCCACGGGTATGCCGTTCTCGACCACGGCGAGGGCGTGGGCAAAGGTGCGCTGCCCGGCCATGAAGGACCGTGTCCCGTCGATGGGATCGACGACGAAAACTCGCTCGTGGTCCAGCCGGTCCGGCGTGTCCTCGGTTTCCTCCGACAGCCAGCCGTAATCCGGGCGCGCGGCCAGAAGCTCCGTGCGGAGCATCCGGTCCACTTCGAGATCGGCCTCGGTCACGGGGCCTGCACCGCCCGGCTTGTCCCAGGCTTCGGGGTCCTGACGCCAGTGCTTCTCGGCGATCCGGCCCGCCGCCTGGGCCGCGTCGATCAGGAGCGCGAGGTCAGGCGCCGGCAATCGTCAGTCCTTCGACCAGCAGGCTGGGGATCACGCGGCTCAGATGGGGCCGGGCGTCGTTGCCGGGCACCAGGGTCTTGAGCATGTCGCGCAGGTTACCCGCGATGGTGCATTCGTTCACCGGGTAGGCGATCTCGCCCTTCTCGACCCAGAAGCCGCTGGCCCCGCGGGAGTAATCCCCGGTCGTGGGATTGATCGAGGCGCCGATCATCGAGGTCACCCAGAGCCCGGTGCCCATGTCCCGTGCGAGTGCTTCGGCGGGCTTGTCGCCCTGGGTCAGGGCCACGTTGGTCACCGAGGGCGATGGCGGGCTGGAGGTGCCGCGGGCGGCATTGGCCGTGCTCGGCAGGCCCAGCTTGCGGCCCGTGGCCAGATCGAGCGTCCAGCCCTGCAGCACCCCGTTGTCGACAATGAGTCGACGCGCGGTCGGCAGGCCCTCGGCATCGAAGGGACGTGATCCCGTGGCCCGCGGGCGGTGGGGATCCTCGACGAGGCTCAGGCCCGCGGGCAGCACCTGCGTGCCGAGCGCGTCGCGCAACCAGCTGGAGCCGCGGGCGATGGCGCTGCCGCTGATCGCGGCCAGCAGGTGTCCGATCAGGGCGCTGGAAATCCGTTCGTCGTAGAGCACCGGGAAGGCGCCGGTGGGCGGTTTGCGCGCCCCGGCCCGGGCGAGGGTGCGTTCGGCGGCGCGTTTGCCGACTTCTTCGGGGCTGGGCAGGTCGGCCTGGAAGATCCGGCTCTCGCCTGCGTAGTCACGCTCCATCCCGGTGCCCGTGCCGGTGATGGCCACGGCAGAGAGCCCACGGTCGGTACGTGCGTAGCCGCCCGAAAACCCGCCGCTGGTGGCCAGGTGCACGGCGCGGCGGCCATAGCCCGCGCTGGCGGACTGGACCTGGCTGATGCCCGGCAGGGCGAGGGCCGCGGCCTCCGCACGTCGCGCGTCGTCCTCGAGCGCGGCGGGGTCCGGCTCCGGGCTGGGGTCTTGCAACTCCAGCGCGTCGATGTCCCAGGAGGTGGCGAGCGCGTCCGGGTCCGCGAGCCCGATATAGGGGTCGTCCGGTGCCTCGGCGGCCATGGCCACGGCGCGTTCGGCCATCTCGCGGATCGTGTCGCCCGAGGTATCGGAGGCCGAGACCAGCGCCTGTTTCTGGCCCAGCAGGACCCGCAAGCCGAGATCGATCCCTTCGGAGCGCTCGGCCTGTTCGAGGGCACCGGCGCGCACGTCGATGGACACCGAGGTGCCCTTCACCGCCATGGCATCGGCGGCCTCGGCCCCCGCGGCCTTGGCAGCACTCAGGAGGGCATCGGTCAGGGCAGACAGGTCTTGCGGCATGGCACAGGTTCTCCGGGAAACACTCGCTCTGACCTAGGTCGCGCCGCCCCCGGGTGCAAGCGGTTGTCCGGCTTCGCTCAGCGCAGGCGCATCCCGTTGGCCACCAGCCCGCCATCGGGTTTCAGCTCGATCTCTGCCGAGAGCGTGTCGGGATCGTTGCTGGGCGTGGTCAGCATGGCGATCACCATGCGCGCGCCCATGACGTCCGACGGCCGCAGGAGGCCAAGCTCGGCCAGGTTGTCCAGAAGGCCGTTCAGACCGCGCGATGTCATGCCGATGCGGCCGCTCAGCGCGGGCAGGCCGGGCATGGTGCCGCCGCGAGACAAGTCCACATCGAAGCCGCCTTCCGCGGTGATCCGGGCGCCCGCGGCATCCAGGACGAGCCGGTTGATCGAGAGGCTGTCGAGGTCGAGCATGGTCCGGGCGCCTGCGCGCGGGTCCAGCAGGTCGTCGGAGGCGCGCCCTTCGCCGGTCAGGTCCACCTCCAGCGTGGCGGGACTGCGCGGCAGGAGGCCGACGGGATCGAACATCGCCCAGACCTCTTCGTCCACGGTCAGCTCCTGCAGCTTCAGGCCCAGCCCGATCGGGCGCACGTCCTCGGTGGGGGTGGCGGGCAGGGTGATCTGCAACGCCATGTTCGCGGCGGCGGCATCGAGGGGCGAGGCCAGCGAGGGCACCAGCGCCTGGATGTCGAGCCCCTGGGCCCGGGACGCCACCGAGACCTGTCCATCGGCGAAGGAGACCGCGCTGCCGCCGCCGGTCGTGGACAGGGCGGCCCCGCCGGCCACCCCGTCGATCTGCCCACCGACCGCGAGGCTCAGCCGGGCATGGCGGCTTTCGAAGCTGTAGGGCGTCTGCCCGGTCAGGAGGGCCGCGGTGTCCGCCGTGGGCGACATCAGCAGCGCACTGCCCCGGTCCGAGAAGGCGTAATCCGTCAGCGCGATCTGCAGCCGCAGCGCGCTGTCGTCCTCGGGCGCGCTGAGCGCGACGGCGCCGGACATCTGGGCGACGCTGAAGGCGCTGTCGGCGATTTCTGCGCCATAGGCCGACGACAGGGCGAGATCGGTGAAGGTCCAGGTGAATTCCGACACCTCCGCCGTGCCATCATCCTCGAACGCGCTCAGCCGCAGGACCGCCGCCGGGGTGGTCGTGTCGAAGGACATGTCGCCCGGTGCACCGCTGGCCAGGGTGACGAGGTCGGTGGTCTCGAGCAGCAGCTCGGCCCGGTCTATGCCGACGCCGCTGTCATCTTCGAGCAGGATCCGGAGTTGCGGCGGATAGACGATCTCGACCCCGCCCGTGTCCAGTTCACGCAAGGTGAGCCGGTCGATCAGGGTGGTGACGCGGGGCGCGTCCTCTTCGGAGATCAGCGTCACTCCCTCCAGCGTCAGGGTACCGGCGCCGGGGGTGGCAACCGCGGCGCGCTGGCGCAATCCGCCGCGCTCCGAGATCTGCTGCATCTCTTCCCAGACCTGTGCCGCGGTGAGGGCCAGGGCCGGCGCGGGCAGGCCCAGCACGAGCAGCGAAAGCGCCGAAAAACCCGCGCGGCGGAGAAGGGGAAAGCGCATAGAGACCTCTCTGGTCGATGTGTCGAGAAAACACTTTCTTTGTTCCTGCCTCTCCGTATACGGTCAAGCCCCGAGGGGTGAGAGCGGGCAAAAACAAGAAGGGATTACCCGGTCCATGAGCCAAGTTTCCGGAAAATCGGTTCTGATCACCGGCGCCAGCACCGGCATCGGCGAAGCCGCGGCGCGGGCCTTTGCGGCGGCTGGCGCCCATGTGACGTTGCTGGCCCGGAACGGGGAGGCTTGCACCCGGATCGCCAAGGAGATCGGCGGCGGTGCGCTCGCCATACCCGGTGATGTCAGCGACCCTGCCACCCTGCCTGCGGCGGTGTCGCAGGTCTGTGCCACCTACGGCAAGCTCGACATTCTGATCAACAACGCGGGGGTGATCACGCCGATCGCCCCGCTGGAGACGGTCGATGCCGCCGCCTGGAGCGCGCTGATCGATATCAACCTCAAGGGGGTCTTCTACGGGATGCGCGCGGCGCTGCCGGTGATGAAGGCGCGCGGGGCAGGCACGATCATCACCATCAGTTCGGGCGCGGCCCATAACCCGCTGGAGGGGTGGAGCGCCTATTGTGCCTCCAAGGCCGGGGCGGCGATGCTGACCCGCTGCGCCCATCACGAGGCGGGTGGCAGCGGGCTGCGGATCATGGGGCTGAGCCCGGGCACCGTGGCCACGGAGATGCAGAGCGTGATCAAGGGCTCCGGCGTGAACCCCGTCAGCCAGCTCGACTGGTCGGTGCATATCCCTGCCGACTGGCCCGCCCGCGCCCTGGTCTGGATGTGCGGCCCGGAGGCGGATGCCTATATCGGCACGGAGATCTCCCTGCGGGACGAAGACCTGCGACAGAAGATCGGACTGACATCCCCATGATCGAGACCACCCATGGTGACGGGCAGTGCGTGATCACCCTGAACCGGCCGGACAAGGCCAATGCCCTGACCGCGCCCATGCTCGAAGCGCTGGAGCGCGCCCTGATCGAGGCGGAGGCCGCCGGACTGCGCGTTGTCGTGCTGACCGGGGCGGGCAAGGTGTTCAGCGCCGGGGCCGACCTGGAGGCGGCGCGCAATGGTGGGCTGACCACCCACCCGGTCTGGGAGCGGGTGTCGTCGCGCATCGCAGGCTATCCGGGGCTGACCGTGGCGGCGCTCAACGGGACTTGCGCGGGGGGCGCGCTGGGCATGATGTTGGCTTGCGACCTGCGGGTCGCGGTGCCGACGGCCAAGGTGTTCTACCCCGTGCTGAAGAACGGGTTCCTGCCGCAACCTTCGGACCCGCCGCGGTTGGCGGCGCTGTGCGGGGTGAGCCGGGCGAAGATGATCCTGCTGGGCGGGGCCAAGGTGGCGGCGGAGACCGCCCTGTCCTGGGGCCTGTTCGACCGGATCGCCGCGCCGGAGGAGTTGATGGAGGCGGTGGACGGCTTCACCGTCGATGCCAAGGGCGCATCGCCCGGCTTGCTGGCACAGATCAAGGCCCTGTGCCATGGCGATCAACCCGGCCGCGACCGGCCCGGCCCCAGCCCGGCACCGGCGATGCAGCGGCACCCGCAGCCGCTGGGCACAGAGGCGGTGTTCACCGCCTCTGTCCCGTCTGCGGAGCAGGACACGGGGCGCTAGGGACTCAGCGCTTGTTGCAGGACTTCAACTGGCGGTCGTACATCGCCGCCCGTGCCGCCACGTTGTTGGCCACCCGCATCAGCCAGGCTTTCTGGTTGTAGCTGCCCCGGGCATAGCCGGTATGGCCCTCGTGATAGGCCAGGTACTGCCGCCGTGCGTCCGTCTTGGGGATGCCATTGCGCTGCTCGGTCTTGGTCATGTACCAGCCCATGAAATCCGTGGCATCGCGGATGTTGTTGCGCTTGGCGCGCCACCGGCCCTCTTCGGCGAGATACTCGTCCCAGGTGCCGTCGAGCGCCTGGGAATACCCGTAGGCCGAGCTGACCCGCCCCATGGGAATCACCCCCAGCGCGAAACGGTAGGGGGTGCGCGCATCGCTCTTGAAGCGGCTCTCCTGGTAGATGGTGGCCATCTGCACGGGGACGGGCACGTCCCATTTGCGTTCCGTCCGCTCCATCGCCTTGAGATAGGCCGGGCGCTGGGCGACGATCGCGCAGGCATCATCCAGCCGCGAGGGCGGATTCGATCCTGACCCGCCGCATGCGGCCAGCAAAAGGAACACCATCGAGAGGCGAAGTTTACTGCTCATCCTGCTCTCTCAGTCTTTTGTTATTCCCACAAGCTTAGCCAAAAACAGGCTCTCGGAAAATGGTTAAAGAGTGGTTTCAGATCACAAAGGCGAGCAGGAGTGGCAAAGCCACCACCGAAACGAGTGTGGAGACCACCACAAGGCCCGCCACGGCGTCGGCATCGGCGCGGTATTTCTGTGCCATCAGGTAGCTTGTAACCGCGACCGGGGTGCTGACCTGCAGCACGAGCACCCCGAACGCCACGGGCTCCAGCGCGAAGGCGCGGCCGATGGTCCAGCTTATGGCGACGCAGACCACCAGCTTGAATACCGACAGCCAGAGTGCCTTGCCGATGCGTCCGGGCCGCAGCCCCGCGATGGCGACGCCCAGAGTGATCAGCATCAGCGGGATCGCAAGCTGGCCGATCAGCTCCAGTGCGTTGGTCAGGAACACCGGTGTCTGCCAGCCCTGCCAGAGAAACAGCGCGCCGAGCAGGGTGGCGGCAACCATGGGTTCCTGAATGACCTTGCGCAGGGAGCCGCCGCCCGCGACCACCCAGGTGCCGAAGGTGAAGGAATAGATCGCCATGGCCGCGAAGACGACGACGCCGTAGCTCAGCCCGGTCTCGCCGAAGGCGAAGAGCGCCAGCGGCAGGCCGAGATTGCCGGTGTTGCCGAAGGTCAGGGGGGCGAGATAGTCGCGCTGCCGATCCCCCACCGCCCGGATGTAGATCGCGAAGACCACGGTGATCGCGATATAGGCCGACAGGGTCGCCAGGGACACGGTGCTCAGGGCCGCCGGGTCGATCTCGGTCTGCATCAGGGCGGTGAAGATCAGGCAGGGCACCGCGAGGGTCATGCCCATGCGCGTGACGAATTCCAAGGGGTAGTCCCAGCCCAGGCGCACCCAGCCGAACCCGAGCCCCGCGAGCAGGAAAACAGGGGCGACGATGTTCAGAACTGTCAGGAGCAAGTTCACAGTCTGTTTCCCGGAGCGACGGTTTGTTCGATGGACATCTGGCCGATGGCACCCTATTTTGGAAGGCAAGAAAAGGTTGTGATGTGATGCTCAAGGCACAGGCAAAATACAATCTCGGACAGGTGGTTCGGCACCGGAAGCACCCCTTCCGGGGCGTGGTCTTTGATATAGACCCCGAATTTTCCAATACCGAGGAATGGTACGACGCCATCCCCGAGGACAGCCGTCCTCGGAAGGACCAGCCGTTCTATCACCTGCTCGCCGAGAACGACCAGAGCTATTACGTGGCCTATGTGTCGGAGCAGAACCTGGTGGTGGATGCCGCCGGCGGTCCGGTCGATCATCCGGATGTCCCGGACCTGTTCGGGGATTTCGACGGGCGGCAATACCCGCTGCATTTCCAGATGAACTGATCCGGTGATCCCGGCTTCGGGATGGAGCCGGGGTTGCGGGCGCACGCTCAGTAGCCGAGGGCACAGCCGTCCTTGCGGGGGTCGGAGGCGCCTTGGAGAACGCCGGTCTCTGGATCGATCCAGATCGCCTGCGCGCCGCCGATCGGCGTGTCGGGGACCACGACGCTGTGGCCCATGGCCGACAGCTCGGCGCGGACCGCGTCGGAATAGCCCCGCTCCACCTGAAGGCCATAGCGCGGGTCATGGAAGCTGCGCGGGGCGTCGAGATTGGCCTGCGGGTGCAGCCCGTAATCGACGAGATTGGTCAGAACGCGCGCATGGCCGTTGGCCTGGTAAGGCCCGCCCATGACACCGAAGGGCATGACCAGCCGGTCGTTCCGGCGCAGCATGGCGGGGATGATGGTGTGCATGGGGCGCTTGCCGCCGCCTGCCTCGTTCGGGTGGCCGGGCGTCAGGTTGAACCCTGCGCCGCGGTTATGGAACAGGATGCCGTAGCGGTCGCTGGCGATGCCGGAGCCGAACCCGTCGAAGATCGAGTAGATCAGCGACACGGCCATGCGGTCCGCGTCGACCACGGTGATGTAGATCGTCTCGCGGTGGACTTGTTCAGACAGGGCGGCGGGATCGGCCATGGCCCGCTTGGGGTCGATCAGGGCGGCCAGCGCATCGGCGGTCTCGGGGCGCAGCATGTGGTCGAGCCGCGTGGTGTGGTCCGGGTCTGCGACGAAGCGGTTGCGCGCGTCATAGGCGAGCTTGGCGGCTTCGGCCTCCAGGTGCGCGCGGGCGGCACCGAAGGGATCGAGTGCGGGCAGGTCGAACCGGGCGAGGATATTGGCCATCAGGATCGCGGTCGCGCCGTGGCTGTTGGGCGGCAGTTCCACCAGTTCGGAGCCCTTGTAGTCGCCGCGGATGGGCGTGGCGTCCATGCAGGCGGTTGCGGCGAAGTCGTCGCGTGTGTGGGTACCCCCCGCGGCGCGCAGGCTGGCGACCATGTCCTCGGCCACCGCGCCGGTGTAGAAGCCGTCACGGCCCTCGCGGGCGATCTTGCGCAGCACCTCCGCTTGCCGCGGGGCACGGAACATGGCCCCGGCCACGGGCGGTTTGCCGGCTATAAGGTAATGGTCGCGGGCGGTGCCGTTCAGGCGGGCGGAATCGGTGGCCCAGTCGAAGGCAACGCGGGGCGCGACTGGAATACCCTGTTCGGCATAGTGGATGGCGGGCGCAAGGATCGCGTCGAGTCCGGCGCGGCCCCAGCGCTCTGACATGTGGCAAAAGGCGTCGACAGCCCCCGGCACCGTGACCGAGGCCGCCGCCGCGGGCGGCATGGTGGTGTGGCCCGCGGCGCGCAGGGCCGCCGGGTCCAGGGCCGCAGGGGCCTTGCCGGAGCCGTTGAGGCCCAGGATGTCTTCGCTGCCCGCGGGTTTGATCAGGGCAAAGCAGTCGCCGCCGATCCCGGTCATCTGGGGCTCGCACAGGCCCAGCAGAACCGCGCCGGCGATGGCGGCGTCGAGCGCGTTGCCGCCGTCGCGCAGGATGTCGAGAGCGACCTTGGCGGCGAGCGGGTGGGACGTCGCGCACATGGCGTTGCTGGCAAAGACGGCGGACCGTCCGGGTAAGTGAAAATCTCGCATGATGGGCTCCTCGCTGCGGCCGTCACATTAGGCAGCCCGCGCGCGGGTGCAAGGCGAGAGGCTAACCGCCGGCGGCGAAGGGGATGATAAACCGCGTCTCGTTCCGCTCCGCGGCGCGGGTATAGATCAACTCTTCGGTGAGTGTATGGATCAGGTGCCAGCCGAACCCGCCCTCGGGCAGGTCCTGAAGCGGGGTGTCCGAAGTCGGGCACCTGCCTTCGGGCAGGTTCAGGCCCGGCATGGCCACACCACTGTCATCGAGCACGACGCGCAAACCGGTTTCTTCCAGAGCACAGCGGAGACGCACAACTTCATCCGGGGACTCACGGTAAGCATGTTCGACGACATTGTTCATGGCTTCGGCCAGAACGACCTCGACGATCCCCGCATCCTCGCTCTCGACTCCGGCATCCCGCAGCGCGGCCAGAAGCTCCGCCAGGGTTTCTCGCACCTGAGCATATCGGCTCGGGAATTCGTAGGTTTTCTCAAATTCCTTCACCCAGAGGCTCCTCCTCGTGGCGGATGGCTGTGCGGTGTCGGGGCGCGCGGCGCAACGGGTTTTGCAGGCCATGACGACGGCAGCCCTCAGGCAGCTTCCAAAGCCTGAGCGGAGCTTTCATAGACCTTGAAAACCTTGTCCATCCGGGTCAGGCGGAAGACCTTTTGCACCACGGGATTAAGACCTGCGAGTTCGAGGCGCTTGCCTGGTGCATAGGCCTTCATCACGGCCACAACGGCGCCAAGGCCGGAACTGTCGAGAAACTGGACCTGCGCAAGGTCGAGAATCACGCGCCCATGCGCGGTACGCCCGATCGCCTGCATCGTGTCCTTGAACTGAACCGCCGAGGAGGCATCGATCCGGTCCTCGTGCACGACGGCAACTATGGTATTCCCATGGGCAGTGGTCGTTACCTGCATCTCTGGTCCTCATCTAGACTTGCATGCGCCGAGCCTAGGACCGATGGGTTACCAGAAAATGAGCGAATCTGACGGATTGGGACATTTTGGAGGAAAATGATGAGGACTGTCGCGGTTTGTGGGGCGGCCCGGACGCCCATGGGGGGCTTTCAGGGCGTGTTTTCCGATGTCAGCGCGGCGCAACTGGGCGGTGTGGCCATCGCCGGGGCGCTGGCGGATGCAGGCGTGGCCCCGGCGCAGGTGAATGAGCTGCTGATGGGCTGCGTGCTGCCTGCGGGACAGGGGCAAGCCCCGGCGCGGCAGGCCGGATATGCGGCGGGACTGGGCGACGCGGTGCCTGCCACGACGCTCAACAAGATGTGCGGCTCTGGCATGAAGGCGGCGATGATCGCCTGCGACCAGATCGCGCTCGGCCAGTCCGACCTGGTGGTTGCCGGCGGCATGGAGAGCATGACCAACGCGCCCTACCTGCTGGACAAGATGCGGGGCGGGGCGCGGATCGGCCATGGGCAGGTGATCGATCACATGTTTCTCGATGGGCTGGAGGATGCCTATGACAAGGGCCGCCTGATGGGCACCTTTGCCGAGGACTGCGCCGAGGCGTTCCAGTTCACGCGTGCGGCCCAGGACACCTATGCGCTGGGCTCGCTGGAAAATGCGCTGGCGGCGGAGGCGTCCGAGGCTTTCGCGATGGAACTGGTGCCGGTGACCGTTTCCGGGCGCAAAGGCGAGACCGTGGTGATACGGGATGAACAACCCGCCGCGGCCCGGCCCGAGAAGATCCCCCATCTCAAGCCCGCCTTCCGCAAGGACGGGACCGTCACGGCGGCGAATTCCTCGTCGATCTCGGACGGGGCGGCGGCGCTGGTTCTGGCCGACGCCGGACAGGCCGAGGCCCATGGCCTGCCGGTGCGGGCCCGGGTGCTCGGGCATGCGAGCCATGCCCAGAAGCCCGCGCTATTCCCGACGGCCCCGGTGCCGGCGGCGCGTAAACTGCTCGACCGGCTCGGCTGGAGCGTGGCGGACGTGGATCTGTGGGAGGTCAACGAGGCCTTCGCGGTCGTGCCCATGGCCTTCATGCACGAGATGGGCGTGCCGCGGGAGAAGATGAACGTGAACGGTGGGGCCTGTGCCTTGGGTCACCCGATCGGGGCCTCCGGCGCGCGGATCCTGGTGACGTTGCTCAACGCCATGGAGGCGCGGGACCTGAAACGGGGCGTGGCCGCGATCTGCATCGGGGGCGGGGAAGGCACTGCCATCGCGCTGGAGCGCGACTAAGGCGCCCGCCCCGAAGGAACGCCGCGCCAGGGGTCCCGGCGCGGCCTCTCCTTGTCGTTATTCGGCCTGTTCGATTGCCACGGCAGGTGCCGTTTCGGTTCCACCGCTGAACAGGTCAAAGCCCCAGATTGCCACCGCAGCAGCAACAACCAGGGCCGCAGCCCCGCCCCAGATCCACCAGGTCGGGCGTTTCATGGTCGGAAAGTGAAAGGCCATCTTCTGTGTCCTCTGTCAGAGCTGAATAAAACCCTTGCCCGATCGCGTTATTCCGCGGCTGGCGTCAGTTTCTCGGCATCGAGGGCGGCGGTCAGTTCCGCATCGTCCACGAAGCCGTCGCCGCTCGTGTCGATCTCGCCGAACAGATCTTCGGTCAGATCGGGGTAGATCGGCGTCATCTCCTCGTAAGAGGCCAGGTTATCACCATCGGTGTCGATTTCGGACACGGATGCGATCGCCGGCGCCGCGCAGAGGGCGGCCACCATGGCACAAACTGCTACACGACTCATTTTCGTCTTCCTCCATTTGAAAGAACCGGGAGGTCTGCCCTCCCGCAGCGGAAATCGGAAGGGGCCGGAGCGGATTCAAGATGGTCGAAGACCCGCCCACGAAATTTTTTCGACGGTTGGAACGGGTGAGGTTTCCGGTGCGGAAAGCGGCGCATCACCAGGGTCAATGGCCCGGGTTTGCGGGGGGTTGGCATCGTGAGTGAGGTTTGCCACTACATCTTTCCTTTTTTCCAGCAAATACCCTTCAAAACAATTGCTTAGGCGCAAAATGTTTGACAGCTACCGTTCCTTTTCGCCGGATTTGAAGCGTTGGAGCATGTTTGCGTTGGCACAAGTTGCCATCGCCAAAGAAGACAGAAAGTGTGCCTCGGACCGCCCCGCGCCATGATGGCGTGCCGCACACGATCCTCTTTGACAATATGAAGACGGTGTTGATCGACCGGAATACTTATGGCCCGGGCCAGCACCGTTTTCATGCGGGTTTCCGCGAGTTTGCCAAACATCACGGCTTCAGTCCGCGCATGTGCGCGCCTTATCCGGCCATTCCGCTCAGTCCCCGCGTCTGTCCGGTTTGCATTGCGGAAGACCGATAGCGGGGCGACGGGCAGGAATACCTGCGCACCCAGTGGACCATGCCCGCGGTGGGGGCTTGCCCGGAGCATGGGGTGCTTCTGGAGCCGCTGCCGCGCCCACCCAGCTACCGTGGGGCCAAGGATCTAAACCTTTGCCTGAACCTCTGGCCCGATCGCCGTCTGCCCGACCCCCGTCCAGTCGCCAGCCATGATCTGGACCTCGCGGTGCAGACCTTCCTCGCCGAGGGCACCGACCGGGTCGGGGGCTGGTCGCTTGTGGAGGCGCTTGCGACCGCGCCACTCTTAGGGTGTTTCGCCGAGATCGGGCCGGTCAAACTGAAGGAACTGGGCGAAGCCGATCTTCAGCGCTGCACGGAGACCGGCTTCTCACTGCTCCGCGACGGCCCGGGCGCTCTCGAAGACGCGGTGGGGGGCGCATTCGCAAGCGGCTCGCCGAGGGAGCGCGGTCCCCGGAAGACGTCCTCGGGTGTCTGAACGGAACGTTGCGGCATTTCCGGGACGTACCGGCGTACCGTCCGCTTCTGGACGCTGTGCACGGGGCCGCAACGCGCCACATGCAGCGGCATTGGGCCTATTCCTTCCTGAACCGGGTGATCCCGGCCTTCGATCACGCGACGGTAGAGACGCTGTCCCAAAGCCATGGTGTCTCCCGTGGGTCCGTGCGCTTCGCCCTGGCGGCGGACAAGGTCCCCACGGTGGGTCACGTGTCTGCGTTCGGGAAAACCTATCGCGTCTACGATCGGTCGGCGGCCGAGCGCGCGATTGCCCGGGTGCAGGATACCGTGTCCTTCGACGAAGCACGGCAGCTGCTTGGGATGCGTCGGTTCACCTTCGAGAAGGTCTGGCCCGCGCGGGTCCTCGGGCGGGCGTCCTCCTGGCCGCAGCGCAAATCGAGGCCCTGGCGGCACGAGGTTGTGGCGCTGCGGGACGCGTTCTAGGCGGCGGCGCCGCGCGCGACCGAAGACCTAGGATCGGGCTGGGTGTCCTTGTCGGCATTCGCGCGGACCTCCCGGCAGGGACCGGCTGCCACGGCGCGCTTGCTCTTGGACGGCGCGCTGGCCCCGGCGGTCCGCTGTCCCGACGACCATGGATGGGAGGCGATCCGGGTGCTCGAGACACAGATAAACCGCCACCGAAAGCCGCTCGCGCGCTCGCTGCGACACGCGGATGGACAGCTGACGACCGAAGCGCTCGCCGCGAGCTACGGGCTGCGCTATGTCACGATTACCCGTCTTGTGGAGTTGACCCTGCTTCCGCCAGCGGATCGCCACAAGGTGGACGGGCGGCGGATGGAGGGCTATCCGGTGGCCGCCGTCGAACAGCTCTTCGCGCACCATCGCACCCTCAGCGATCTGGCCGCGGCGCATGGCTGCAGCCCGCACCTGATGGCGCCGCTGCTCGCCCGGCTCGGCGTGCGTCCGTTGATCGCCGAGAAGGGCCACACCCGCCTCTACGCCATTGCCGATCTGCCCCCCGCGATCCGCCTGGCCGAGGAGGTCGCAAGGGCCCAGGCCCGCACTGCGCGGTTCAAGACACCGCAAAAGGGTGCTCTGTCACAGGAGTAGACCGTAGCGGCATGGCCATCCCGGTTGCGCCAAAAAAAACGACAGCACTGCTCGGGAAATTGACCTGAGCAGCGGTGCTGACGCGGAACTGAAAGCCTTGCCCCTCACTGCCGTGACCTGAGCGCGGCAACGTTCAGCGCGAGTCATCCCAACATCAGTTATTGGCCGCCCGTTGCATCCGGGCGCTGGACCCAACGCGTTCAGCACGGCGCAGCACAACTGCGACGCGCTCCCCGAAGCTCCCTCAAGTCACGCCGCCGGCAAAATGGCAAAGCAGTGTCCAAGAAAGGCAAGATACAGTGGCAAACGTCACACGGGGGAACCATTTGGTCGGGCTGAGAGGATTCGAACCTCCGACCCCCTGCTCCCGAAGCAGGTGCGCTACCAGGCTGCGCTACAGCCCGACCGAATGGCGCGGGGGTACTCGCTTCGCGCTCCGGATGCAAGCGGTCATCGGTCGCGGCCGGGCAAAACCTGCGCAAAAGCCACGCGCCGCCCTGCATGCGGAAGCGCTGGTCCCGGGCGCGCGGCACGGCTAAAACAGGCGCGTCATGACCCGCCGCGCGCGCCTCTCCTACCTGATCAGTTTCGCACCGATCTATGTGTTCCTGAAGCTGGCCCGGCTGGTGCCGTTCCGGCGTCGGGTGGCGCTGGGCGGGGCGCTGGCCGGGCTGGCCTTGCGTCACTTCCCCCCGGCGCGCAAACGGGTGATGGCCAATCTCGCGCGGATCTATCCCGAAATGGCGCCGGAAGCCGCGCGCGCCCGGTGTCGCGCCATCGGGCGGCAATTGGGGCGGACCCTGACCGAGATCCTGTTCGGGACCGAACATCAGACAAAGCATTTGCCGTTCAATGTCTCTGGCCCGGGGCTGGAGGCGATCCGGGCCGCCCATGCCGCGGGCAAGCCGATCCTGCTGGTCAGTGCGCATTTCGGGCAGTGGGACGCGGCGCGCATCTATTTGCGGGATACTCTCGGGATCGAGGTCGGCGCGCTCTACCGGCCCAACAACAATCCCTATTACGAGCCTTACCTGGCCGAGGGGGCCGCCGCGTCCGGAACACCGCTCGTGCCCAAGGGCAATGACGGGTTTCGCATGCTCCTGCGGCACCTCAAGGGGGGTGGTGCCTTTGCGATCATGGCGGATCAGTATCATTTTACCGGCGCTGTGCTGCCCTTCATGGGGGCGGACGCGCGCACCGCCCTGACCCCAGCGGAGTTGGCCCTGCGCTACAACGCGCCGCTGGTGCCGTGCTTTGGTATTCGGCGCGACGCGGAGGGGCGGATCGACGTGGTGTTCGAGGCGCCGATCGAGGGCGAGACGCCCGAAGAGATGATGCGCGCCTTCAACGACCGGGCCACCGCGCGGATCGAGGCCGACCCGGACCAGTGGCTCTGGCCGCATCGGCGGTGGAAGGGGATGGAGGGCGGCTAATCCGCGTCGGGCTTGTCGCCGGGCAGGTCGGGTTTGGCCGTGTCCGGCAGCAGCGGGCCGACCCGCGGCATGGTCCCGGTTTCGGGCCGGGACCGGGTGCGCAGGACGGGCATGTTGTCCGATACGCTGGAGCGGCTTTCCCGCGCGACGATATAGAGGCCGGAGGCGATCACGATGGCGGCCCCGAGGGCGGTGTTCAGGTCGATCCCCTCGCCGAAGAGCACGAAGCCAAAGAGCGACGCCCAGAGGATCTGGGAATACTGCATCGGCGCGATGATCGCGGCCTCCCCGGCGCGGTAGGCGGCGATGAGCAGCAGGCTCGCCCCGAAGCCGAGGGCGGCCATCAGCCCCACCGCGGCCAGGTCCCCCACGGGCATCGGGCGATAGAAGAACGGCATCAGGCAGGCCATCAGCACGAAATTCGCCACCATCGGATAGAGGAGCAGCACGACCGAGCGCTCCTCTCGACCCACCTTGCGCACCACCACCGAGGCGAGCGCGCCACCGACCGCCGCGGTCAGGGCGGCGACATGGCCCAGGGTCAGATCCACTGCGCCGGGGCGCAGCACCACCACCACCCCGATCAGGCCCACGATCACCGCCAGCCAGCGACGCAGGCGCACGGTTTCGCCCAGGATCGGGATCGACAGCACCGTGATCAGCAACGGTGAGGCGAAGAGGATCGCGTAGACCTGTGCCAGCGGCAGGACCGTGAAGGCGTAGAACGCGGTCAGGCCGGTGATCACCGCCGCGCCGGTGCGCAGGGCGATCCACCAGGGATGCCGGGGCCGCAGATTGCCATGTGCTTTCTCGCGCATCATCATCACGGTGGTCAGCGGGAAGCTGAAAAGCACGCCGAAAAACACGATCTGGAACGGTGTGTAACTGCCCCCGAGCGTTTTCACGACCACGTCATGGACCGCGAAGACGGCGAAGGCCGCGAGGCCCAGCAGGGCTCCCTTGAGGTTGGATGACAGCGTCATGGATCGGGCTTTCCGGGCGGTTTTACCGCAAACGCGGTCGACTGTGCGTCGGTTTCGCCATGTTGCCAAGAAAAAAGGACTGCATACGGGTGGATGCAGTCCGGGTCTGCGAGGGTTGCGGGGCTCAGAGGCTGGCGTCGAGGGCCGCGATCACCGCATCGCCCATTTGCGATGTGCTGGCCGGCGCGGTGTCGCCTGCCTGCATCAGGTCCGCGGTGCGGATGCCCTGGGCGAGCACCTCGTTGACCGCGGCTTCCAGCCGGTCGGCCTCTGCCCCCTGGTCAAAGGAGTAGCGCAGCGCCATAGCAAAGCTCAGGATGCAGGCGCAGGGGTTGGCCTTGCCCTGGCCTGCGATGTCCGGGGCGGAGCCGTGGACCGGCTCGTAGAGCGCCTTGGGCCGTCCGTTTTCCATCGGCAGCCCGAGGGAGGCCGAGGGCAGCATGCCGAGCGAGCCGGTGAGCATCGCCGCCGCATCGGACAGCAGGTCGCCGAACAGGTTGTCGGTGACGATGACGTCGAACTGCTTGGGCGCGCGCACGAGCTGCATGGCGCCTGCATCGGCATACATGTGGCTCAGCTCCAAATCCGCGTATTCGGCGGCATGGATCTCGGTCACCACGTCGCGCCACAGGATGCCCGACTCCATGACATTGGCTTTCTCCATCGAGCAGACCTTGTTGCCGCGCTTCTTGGCCAGCTCGAAGGCCGAACGCGCGACGCGGGCGATCTCGCTCTCGGTATAGCGCTGGGTATTGATGCCGACCCGCTCGTTGCCTTCCTTGTGGATGCCGCGCGGCTCCCCGAAATAGACGCCGGAGGTCAGCTCGCGCACGATCATGATGTCCAGCCCGGCGACGATATCCTTCTTGAGCGACGAGAAATCCGCCAGCGCGTCGAAGCACTGGGCCGGGCGCAGGTTGGCAAAGAGGTCCATCTCCTTGCGCAGGCGCAGCAGGCCGCGCTCGGGCTTCAGCGAGAAGTCGAGTGTGTCGTATTTCGGCCCGCCCACGGCGCCGAGCAGAACGGCGTCGACCGCTTGGGCCTTGGCCATGGTCTCGTCCGCAAGCGGCACACCGTGCACGTCGTAGGCCGCCCCGCCCACGAGATCTTCGGACACGTCGAACGCCAGGTCGCGCTTGGCGCCGTACCAGTCGATGATCTTGCGCACCTCGGCCATGACCTCGGGGCCGATGCCGTCCCCGGCAAGGATCAGAAGGGAAGCGGTGCTCATGTCGTGTTTCTCCGGCTGCGTTTTGCCGCGTGCGGTATCCCGTTGACCGCGGAGGGTCAAGGCGTGGGCGTGTGCTCAGGGACGCAGGTCGACCCAGATCAGCCGGTGGCGGGATGCGGTCTCGGCCCGTGCCAGCGCCGCGGCGTCCTCCGGGTCGGGCCAGTGCAGACCGGCGCCGGTCACGGTCAGGTCCCGCGTGGGCAGGATGTAATCAACCCGCAGGTTGCCGGGATCGGTTGGGCGCGTGTCGGGCCAGTCCACGGTATCGCGTGCGGGATCGCCGCTGTGTCGGGCGTTCACGCCGCCCTGCGCCCGAGTGGCCGCCGCCGCCCCCGTCGCTTGCGGTGCAGGGTCCTGAAGGCGTGGGTGGGCGCGCAGGCGGGCGAGGGCGCCGGGGCGGGCCTCCCCATCCTGCGGGTCGGCGTTGAGCGTGCCCAGAACCAAGGCCTTCCCGAGCGGGGGGGCGGTGCCTTCCGGGCGCCAGCCGTTGAGGTAGTCGGCCCAGAGCCGCATCTGGTCCGCGTTGCGCCGCCCGTTGCGATCCTCCGGACCGTCGAACACGGGCGGCGTGGCGTGCAGGGTCAGAAGCCGCAGCACGTCGCCTGAGGGCAGGCGCACGGGCACGTCCCAATGCCCGGTGGCCGACAACCGTATCACGGCCTGTTCTTCGGGACCGTAAGTTTCGGGCAGGCTGGCGGCGGGAAACTCGGCCCAGAGCAAGCGCGACAGGTCGGTGATCTCGTCGCGCAGAATCGGGTAGCGCGACAGCAGCACCAGCCCGCCCGCGCCGCGAAACTCGCCAAAGGCCTGGGTGTCTTCGGGTTCGTCCCATTTCCCGTCGCGGTCGAGGTCGAGGCCAGTGGGCACGCCGGTGTTCGGCGCGGCGGTGAACCCGTGGGGAAGAGGCAGGCCGCGCTGGGCCAGGGCCGTTTGCAGCGCGGCCAAAGTGGCATGCCCCGCGTCGTAATCGATATCGGCCAGCAGGACGATGTCCGGTGCGGTCTCTACCAAAATGCCCAGCACCGCGGCGAGTTGGTCCGGCGCCTCATCCCGCCGCAGGTCGCGCAGAAGTAGCCCCGGCCCGCGTGCCGAGAGCTCGGTATGGAAATAGGCCACGCGCACGGTCTCGGCGGCCAAACGCAGCGGGCCGACCAGCAGGGCCAGCACAAGGCAAAATCGGAACAGGCGGGCAAGGCGCATGGACGGGTCCGAACGTGAAAAGGGCCTCCGATCCGTTGATCGAAAGCCGCGCCATGTTTCGTCAATATTGGTTAAGGGATCCTTACCGGCGTCCGGCCGATGGGGTCAGACCCAGGGCCGTGCCGCGCTGGCCTGAGCCTCGAACGCATCGATGGACGCGACCTTCTCAAGGCTCAGCCCGATATCGTCGAGCCCGTTGAGCAGGCAGTGCTTCTTGAAGGCGTCCACCTCGAAGGAGATCGTGCCGCCGTCGGGGCCGGAGATCGTCTGGTTCTCCAGATCGACGGTGACGGTCGCGTTTGCCCCCCGCGCCGCATCGTCCATCAGCTTGTCCACCTCTTCCTGGGGCAGGGCGATGGGCAGGATGCCGTTCTTGAAGCAGTTGTTGTAGAAGATATCGGCAAAGCTCGGCGCGATCACGCAGCGGATGCCGAAATCCAGCAGCGCCCAGGGGGCGTGTTCCCGCGAAGAGCCGCAGCCGAAATTCTCGCCGGTCACGAGGATCTGGGCGTCGCGGTATTGCGGCTTGTTCAGCACGAAATCCGGGTTCTCGTTGCCCTGCCGGTCATAGCGCATCTCGTCGAACAGGCTCACGCCCAGGCCGGAGCGCTTGATCGTTTTGAGGAACTGCTTGGGGATGATCATGTCGGTGTCGATATTGACCAGCGGCATGGGCGCCGCGATCCCGGTCAGCTTGGTGAATTTTTCCATCAGAAGTCTCCGAGGCGTCGTGCCGAGGCAGGCGCCGTTAGTCTTTTTTCGGTTTGGCCAGCTCGGGATGGCTGCGCAGGAAGAAGCCCAGCACCACGAAGCCCATGCCATTGAACAGCAACTCGACCCCCAGCAGCACGCCCAGCAATTGCACCGAGGCGGTGGCGAAATTGGCCGTGATGTAAGCCGCCAGCAGGATCGACAGAGCGCCGGAGATCAGCATCGGCCAGAAGAACTGGGTCTGCTTCATGGTCCAGGCAAAGACGATCCGCGCACCGCCGCTGACCGCCAGCAGGATGGTGATCAGCAGGGCGAGGGAAATCGCGCCCTGAAGCGGGTTGAACAGGAAGGAGAGGCCCAGGAACGCCGCGAGCACCCCCATGCCGATCGAGAACGCCTTGCTGCCGAAGCCCTCTTCGCCGAGGCCGCCGACGATCTGCGCGCCCCCTGCGATCAGGAAAAGCGCCCCGGTCAGGCCGGTGACCGCGATCGAGGCAAGCACGGTGTTGCCCAGTACGATCACGCCGCAGATCAGCGAGAGCAGCCCAAGCAGGGCCCATTTCATCCATTGTTTCACGACAAGTCTCCTGCTTTCTGGGTTACATCAGGTCCCGCACGTCCGTGAGCTTGCCGGTGACCGCGGCGGCGGCGGCCATGGCGGGCGAGACGAGATGCGTCCGCCCCTTGTAGCCCTGCCGCCCCTCGAAATTGCGGTTCGAGGTAGAGGCACAGCGCTCGCCTTCGCTCAGCTGGTCGGGGTTCATGGCCAGGCACATGGAACAGCCCGCCATGCGCCATTCGAACCCGGCCTGCTTGAAGATGTCGGCAAGGCCTTCTTCCTCGGCCTGGGCGCGGACAAGACCGGAGCCTGGCACCACCATCGCCCGCTTCACGGCGATCTTCTTGCCCTTCAGGATTTCCGCGGCGGCGCGCAGGTCTTCGATCCGGCCATTGGTGCAGGAGCCGATGAAGACCGTGTCGATCTCGATCTCGCTCAGCGGCGTGCCCGGGGTCAGGCCCATGTAGTCGAGCGAGCGCCGGGCCGCGTCGACCTTGCCGCCGGTGAAATCCTCCGGCGCGGGCACCATGGCACTGATCGGTAGCACGTCTTCGGGGGAGGTGCCCCAGGTGACCACGGGGGCGATATCCTCGCCCTTGATGGTGACGACCTTGTCCCAATGGGCGTCGTCGTCGGAATAGAGGGTCTTCCACCAGGCCAGCGCGGCCTCCCACTGTGCGCCCTTCGGCGCATGGGGGCGGCCCTGCACGTATTCATAGGTCTTCTCGTCCGGCGCGATCAGGCCCGCACGTGCACCCCCTTCGATTGCCATGTTGCAGACGGTCATGCGGCCTTCCATGGACAGGTCGCGAATGGCCTCGCCGCAATACTCGATCACGTAGCCGGTGCCGCCCGCGGTGCCCGTGGCGCCGATCACCGAGAGGGTGATATCCTTGGCGGTCACGCCGGGGCGCAGCTTGCCCGTGATCTCCACCTTCATGTTCTTGGATTTCTTCTGGATCAGGGTCTGGGTGGCCAGCACATGCTCGACCTCCGAGGTGCCGATACCGTGCGCCAGCGCGCCGAACGCGCCGTGGGTGGCGGTGTGGCTGTCACCGCAGACCACGGTCATGCCCGGCAGGGTCCAACCTTGCTCGGGCCCCACGATATGGACGATGCCCTGGCGGATGTCGGAAACCGGGTAGTAATGGATCCCGAAATCCTTGGCGTTCTTGTCGAGGGCTTCGACCTGAATGCGGCTGTCCTCGGTCATCTGGTCGGGGTTCTCGCGGCCAAGCGTCGTGGGCACGTTGTGGTCCGGCACGGCGATGGTCTTGTCCGGCGCGCGGACGGTGCGGCCCGCCATGCGCAGACCTTCGAAGGCTTGCGGGCTGGTTACCTCGTGGACCAGATGGCGGTCGATATAGAGCAGGCAGGTGCCATCCTCGGCCTCATGGGCCAGGTGCGCATCCCAGATCTTGTCGTAAAGCGTGCGGGCAGTCATGGATCTCTCCCCAGGTGGAGGGTGTCATTGCAATGGGTCTGGCAGGGGCAGGGGCGTCAAAGCCCCACGCGCACCGTTCGAAGGGCGCCGTGGAACCGCCAGGGCAACCGCGACCGGTCTGACATGTCGAAAACTCTGTCCATGAGCAGCAGATACAGCCCCCGACCCTGTGCCGCAAGAGATGCTTGTCGCCGCCCGGCAGGGGCCGCTGTCCATGTGTCGCACCCGTGGGGTGTGGAAAAAAATGATCCGGGCCCGATATGGCACCGTACCCCCTGCACAATACCACCAAAGTCGAAGGACACGGCGTCATGATACGCACCACACATATAGCCTTGATGCTCGGTATGATGGTCGCCGCGGTGTCGGTGGGCGCAGAAGCGCAGCTTTATCGTGGATATGAGACCCCCAGCTATGAAGTCACCGTGAAAAAAGGCGATTTCGAGCGTCGCAGCTATGCGCCGCAGGTCGTCGCGGAGGTCTATGTGCAAGGCGACCGGGAAGAGGCCGTCTCGCGCGGCTTCCGCGTGCTGGCCGACTACATCTTCGGCGGCAACGTGGATGAGGCCAAGGTCGCGATGACCACACCGGTCAGTCAGCAGGCCGCCGACGATGATGACGCCGGTCTCTGGGTCGTGCGATTCGGGATGCCCCGGGGTTACACACTGGAAAACCTGCCGAAGCCGCAATCGGCGGCGATCCGTCTGACCGAGACACCGGCGGAGGACCAATTGGTGGTGCAGTTCACCGGCCGCTGGAGCGAAGCACAGCTCACCCAGAAAGAGCTGGAATTGCGGGCTTTTGCAGCAGCGCACGGGTTGGACGCGTCCGGTGCGCCGCGGTTCTATTTTTATGATGGGCCGTTCACCCTGCCGTGGACTCGCCGCAACGAGGTTGCGCTCGTTTTGAATTGATGCGCATGGCCGCCCCAAGTGCGGGCCGTTGAGCGAAATGTCGTTCAATGCTATGTTGCTAGTAGCCCGGCGTCGGGGCGTATCTGACGTGTTGCCCAGGAGGACAGAAATCTGTCTCACATTTCCAATGCGGTTGGGGTCTCCGCTGTGACTGAAACCCCTCAGGCTGGACTGGCCGCCGTGCCCACATCCGGCAGAATGAGCGACCGGATACTGGCGCTCACCCTCACCTCTCTTGATCAAGACAAGGCCGAGGATGTCGTCTCCATCAATTTGCGGGGCAAATCGAGCATGGCGGACCATATGGTCGTCTGTTCGGGGCGCTCCACGCGTCAGGTGGCCGCGATTTCGGAAAAGCTGGTCGAACGGCTGAAGGCCGAGCTAGACGTGGCCTGCAAGGTCGAGGGCAAGGGCCAGGGCGACTGGGTGTTGATCGATACCGGCGACGTGGTGGTGCATGTGTTCCGCCCCGAAGTGCGCGAGTTCTACCAGCTCGAAAAGATGTGGATGACCCCGGCGGCCCAGGCCTGAGTCCGGGCCGGACGGTTCATGAAAGTGACGCTGTGCGTGGTCGGCCGCCTGCGGACGGGACCGGAACGCGACCTGATCGATGACTACCTGCAACGCTTCGACCGCACCGGGCGGGGTCTTGGCCTCGGTCCGGCGAGCGTCGTCGAGGTTGAGGACCGCAAGGGCGGCGGGAAGGCGGCGGAGGCTGACCTGTTGCGCAAGGCGGTGCCGCGTGGTGCCGTGATCTGCGCGCTGGACGAGCGCGGCAAGACCATGAGTTCGCCGCAATTCGCCGACAGTCTTGCAGGCTGGCGCGATGCGGGGCGCAGCGATCTGGCGTTCCTGATCGGCGGGGCGGACGGGCTCGACAAGGCCTTGCGCGCGCAGGCGGAGGCGCGCTTGTCCTTCGGGGCGATGGTATGGCCGCACATGCTCGCCCGTGTGATGCTTGCCGAACAGTTGTATCGCGCGGCCGCGATCCTGGCAGGGACGCCGTATCACCGCGTGTAACGCGGGCGGTATGGGCGGTTTTTCGAGTGTTTGTGGATCCATGATGCCGAGCACCGCGCACAGGAGGTTTCCGATCCCCAGCCGCTTCGTTAGAAGGCGCGGGAGACAACGAAGGACGATCCGATGACTGCGCCGAAACCAGTGGTGTTGTGTATTCTCGATGGCTGGGGGCTGGACCCGGACGGGCCAGCGAACGCGCCGTTGCTGGCCGACACGCCTGTCATGGACCGGCTCATGGCGACCTGCCCGAATGCGACGCTGACGACCTTCGGCCCGGATGTGGGCCTGCCCTCCGGCCAGATGGGCAATTCCGAGGTCGGGCATACCAATATCGGGGCGGGCCGGGTGGTGGCGATGGACCTCGGGCAGATCGATCTGGCGATCGAGGATGGCAGCTTTGCGCGCAACCCGGCTCTCACGGGTTTCATTGACCGGCTGAAATCCAGCGGGGGGACCGCGCATCTGATGGGTGTGGCATCGGACGGTGGCGTGCATGGCCACACGGATCACATTATCGCAGCGGCCAAGGCGGTGGCCGGGGCCGGGGTGCCGGTTGTGCTCCATGCGATCACCGATGGGCGCGACGTCGCGCCGAAATCCGCGGACCGTTTCATGCCCGCACTTGAGGCTGCGTTGCCCGAGGGCGCGCGGATCGGCACTGTGATCGGGCGCTATTACGCGATGGACCGGGACAACCGCTGGGACCGGGTCGCGCGCGCCTTCGCCGCCATGGTCCGCGCCCAGGGTGAGACCGCCGAGAGCGCCCAGGCAGCCGTGGCCGCCGCTTACGGGAGGGGCGAGACGGACGAATTCATCGCCCCCACGGTGATCGGGGGGTATGCAGGCATGCGGAAAGGCGACGGGATCTTCTGTCTGAACTTCCGGGCCGATCGGGCGCGCGAGATCCTGCGCGCCTTGGCCCAGCCGGATTTCGACGCCTTCGATCCCGCGGGCCTGCCAGATTTCGCCGCCAAGCTGGGCATGGTGTCCTTTTCCGACGACCATGATGGCTGGTTCGATATCGTTTTCCCCAAGCGCGAGATCGTCAATACCCTTGGCGCCTGGGTCGCCAAGCAAGGGTTGCGGCAGTTCCGCCTCGCCGAGACCGAAAAATACCCCCATGTCACTTTCTTTCTGAATGGCGGGCAGGAGACGCCCGAGACCGGGGAGGACCGCTTTATGCCGGCTTCGCCCCAGGTGGCGACCTATGACCTGCAGCCCGAGATGAGCGCCGAGGAAGTGTCTGACAGTTTCGTGGCGGCGATCGAGGCGGGCTATGACCTGATCGTGGTGAACTACGCCAACCCGGATATGGTCGGGCATACCGGCGATCTGGAGGCGGCGAAGGCCGCGTGCACGGCAGTGGATACAGGGCTCGGGCGCGCGCTTGCGGCCCTGGAGGTCGCGGGCGGTGCGATGATCGTCACCGCCGATCACGGCAATTGCGAAACGATGATCGACCCGGAGACCGGCGGCCCGCATACCGCCCATACCCTGAACCCGGTGCCGGTGATCCTCGTGGGCGGGCCGGAGGGGGCGACGCTTGCACCGGGGCGGCTAGCCGATCTTGCGCCGACGATCCTGCACCTGATGCACTTGCCGCAGCCGGTGGAAATGACCGGCCGAAGTCTGATCCGGTGAGACGGGCGGCGGTCCTTCTCTGCGCGCTGCTGGCGGCGCCGGTTGCGGCGCAGACCGATCCCGTGGCGCGGGCGTCCCAGGCCGCGGCGCTCTTGGCCGAGGCCGAAACGGCCCTGGCCGGTGCCGGCTCCGCCCCGGACCGGATCGCGGCGCTGACCGATGCGGTGCGCGGGTTCGAGGCCGGGTTGGAGGCGGTGCGTGAAAGCGCGCGGCAGGCCGTGATCCGCGAAGAGGCGATCACCGCAAGGCTGGCCGCGGAACAGGCGCGGCTGGGCGCGTTGCTGGGCGTGCTGCAGACCCTCGACCAGACCCCGCCCCCGGCGCTGCTGCTGCATCCGGAGGGCCCACTCAGCCTTGCCAGGGCTGAGATGATGGTTTCCGACGTGACCCCCGCCGTCGCCGCGGAGGCCGAGGCCCTGCGCGCCACGCTGCAGGAGCTCTCCAGCGTCCGCATGATCCGGACCAGTGCGAGCGCGCAGCTCGAAGGCGCATTGCGCGATATCCAGGCGGCCAGGGTGGCCTTGGCCGAAATCATGGCCGAGCGTGTGCGGCTGCCCGAGGGGGCGGCGCCCGATCCGGTGCTTCTGGGCGTACTGTCAGCCTCCAGCCGGACGCTGGAGGATTTCGCCGCGGGGCTTGCGGATATCCCTGCGCCTCCTGCGCCCCTGACCGACTTCGCCAGCCTCCGCGGGGCCCTGCCCCTGCCGGTCGCGGCCCGCGTGTTGCGCCGCTTTGGCGAGGCGGATCTTGCAGGCATCGCGCGACCCGGTCTCGTGCTGGCCGCGCCGGCCCAAGCGCTCGTGACGGCGCCCTTTGCGGCCACGGTGCGCTATACCGGGACGCTTCTGGACTACGGAAACGTGATCGTGCTTGAGCCCCAAACCGGTGTTTTGCTTATTCTCGCGGGGCTGGATGCGCTCTACGTTGATGGGGGAGATGTGCTGGCCCCCGGCGCCCCGCTGGGCCTGATGGGGGGAGACCCCGCGCAGCAGGCCGGTTTTGCCAGTGGTCAAACCCGGCAGGAGACGCTTTACTTGGAACTGAGAGAGAGCGGTGCCCCGGTCGATCCGGCGGACTGGTTCGTGACAGACAAGGATTGAAACGCAGATGAAGAAATTCGTGATGGCCGCACTGGGCGGCACGGTGGCAGGCGCCCTGCTGACAACCCAGGTCGCAGGGCCACTTCTGGCACAGGACAATGCGCGCAACACCTCGGTCTATGAGCAGCTCGACCTGTTCGGGGACATTTTCGAGCGCATCCGCGCACAATATGTCGAACAGGTGGACGAGGGTGAGTTGATCGAGGCCGCGATCAACGGGATGCTCACCTCGCTCGACCCCCATTCCAGCTACCTTGCGCCGAAGGATTTCGGCGACATGCAGGTGCAGACCCGAGGCGAGTTCGGCGGGCTGGGGATCGAGGTCACTCAGGAGGACGGCTTTGTGAAAGTCGTCTCGCCCATCGACGAAACCCCCGCCGCAGAGGCCGGGATCGAGGCGGGCGATTTCATTACCCACGTGGATGGCGAAAGCGTGCTTGGCCTGACCCTGGACGATGCGGTGACCATGATGCGCGGCCCGGTGGGCTCTGAAATCGTGATCACCGTGGTGCGCGAGGGCTTCGACGAGCCCTTTGATGTCACCATCACCCGCGACACCATCAAGCTCACCGCGGTGCGCAGCCGGGTGGTCGGCGATACGGTGGTCATGCGGATCACCACATTCAATGACCAGACCTTCCCGAACCTCGAAGAGAAGCTGGCCGAAGAGGTCGCCGAACTGGGTGGCATGGAAGCCGTGAGCGGTTTCGTGATCGATCTGCGCAACAACCCGGGTGGCTTGCTGACACAGGCGATCAAGGTCTCCGACGCGTTTCTCGACAAGGGGGAAATCGTTTCCACACGCGGGCGCGACCCCCAGGACGGGGAGCGGTTCAATGCTACCCCCGGTGATCTCGCCGAAGGCAAGCCGATCGTCGTGCTGATCAATGGCGGCTCGGCCTCGGCCTCGGAGATCGTGGCGGGCGCGCTGCAGGATCATCGCCGCGCCATCGTCGTCGGCACCAAGAGCTTCGGCAAGGGTTCGGTTCAGTCGGTCGTGCCGCTGCGGGGGGATGGTGCCATGCGTCTGACGACGGCGCGCTACTACACGCCCTCTGGCCGGTCGATCCAGTCGCTCGGCGTGTCACCGGATATCGTGGTCGCGCAACCGCCCCGGCGTCTGGAGGTTGAGGAGGACGAGGAGGCGAACAATCGCCCGCGCCGGTCCGAAGCGGATCTGCGCGGAGCTCTGGACAACGACTCGATCTCGGAGGCCGAGCGTGAGCAGCTGCTCAAGGAGCGGCAGAAGGCTGAAGATGCCGCCGAGTTGCGCGAAGAGGACTACCAGCTTGCCTACGCCATCGACATCCTCAAGGGGCTGAATGCGCTGGGGCCGACCGACTGACATGACACCGGACGAGATTGCGGCACTGCCCTATCGCAAATGCGTGGGGGTCGTGCTCTGGGATGGCGTTGGCCGGGTGTTCACCGGCCAGCGCTATGACAGCGAATTGCCCGCTTGGCAAATGCCCCAGGGTGGTATCGAAGACGGCGAGGATGCGCGCACGGCGGCCCTTCGGGAGTTGGTCGAGGAAACCGGCGTGGCGGCAGAGAAGGTCGAGGTGCTGGCGCAAACCCCCGACTGGATCAATTACGACCTGCCACCGGAGATCGTGCCGCGCATCTGGAAAGGCCGTTACAAGGGCCAGACCCAGCGTTGGGTGCTGATGAAATTTCTTGGCTCCGACGCGGATATCAATATCGAAACCACGCATCCCGAGTTCTCGGAGTGGCGCTGGCTGGAGCCTGCCTCGGTGCTCGACAGTATCGTCCCCTTCAAGCGCGACGTCTATGAGCAGGTCTTCGATGCCTTCTCAGACTGGCTTTAAGGTACGTGCCCCGCTCTGCTTCCGGGGTTGTGACGCAAGGTGTTGCGCCGCGCTGCGCGCGCCGCCGGGGGGCGAGAGGGGCCAGCCCCTCTCGCGCTCTCTCCGGGATATTTGGAGACTTGAGCCTGGCAGGCCTCGTCCGCGTCTTCATCTGTGCGAAAATACTCCGGGGGAGGCGCGCAGCGCCGGGGGCAAAGCCCCCGACATTCCGAACCTTGACCCAAGTCTTCATGCCCGGCATCTTCGGGCGGGAACAAAAAGTGAACACGCGAGTCGCCCATGTTCGTCGAACTCTGCGCCTTGTCCAATTTCACCTTTCTGACCGGCGCCTCCCATCCCGAAGACTATGCGCAGAAGGCCGCCCTTCTGGGCCTACCCGCCTTTACCATCGCCGATGTGAATTCCGTGGCCGGAATTGTGCGGGCCCATACGGAACTGAAGGAAATCGCCCGGCAAATCGACTTGTGCGCGACGGCCGAGGCGCGGGATGGTCCCATCGGGCCGCCCTGGCCCGGCCCGCGATCCGAAGATAGCGCCGCGGTTCGCAACCTGCCGCGGCTTCTGCCTGCGGCTCGATTGCGCTTGCGCGACGGGACCGAGATCACCGCCCTGCCCGAGGATCGCGTAGCCTGGGCTCGGCTCAGCCGGCTCTTGACCCTCGGCCAATGTCGCGCGCCCAAGGGGCGCTGCCATCTCGACCTGGCGGATGTGCTGGATGGGGCGGATGGGATGCAATTGCTCCTCCACGGGCTGCCAGAGGCACCGCCGGTGCAGCCCGGCGCGGGCCGAACATGGCCACAGGCGGAGGCGTTGACGCGCCGCTTTCCCGGCAAGGTCAGCCTGCTGATGACCCCGGCTTATGACGGCCAGGACCGCGTGCGTTTCGATCGGTGGGCGGCGCTGGCCGACGCCCTGGGCCTGCCCACGGTCGCTTCGGCGGCTCCGCTGTTTCATTGCGCCAGGCATCGCCGCCTCGCGGATGTGTTGACCGCCATTCGCAGTGGTTGCCGTGTCGAGGATCTTGGCCGCGACGCCCAGGCTCATGCGGAGCAGCGGCTGCGCTCCGAGGCTGAAATGCTGCGTCTGTTTCGTGGGCATGAAGATGCTGTCCACCGGACCGCCGAGATCGCCGCGCGCTGCAGCTTCTGCCTCAGCCAACTACGCTATGAGTATCCCTCCGAGACCCGGGGCGGCGAGACCGCGCAGGATCGCCTTTCCCGATTGGCCCATGAGGGTTTGCGCTGGCGATATCGCAACGGGGCGCCGCCCAAGGTCCGGAAAATGCTCGACCATGAGCTGCGCCTGATCGGCAAGCTCGGCTATGCGCCCTATTTCCTGACGGTCAATGATATCGTCGCCTTCGCCCGCTCGCGCGACATTATATGCCAGGGGCGTGGCTCGGCGGCCAATTCGGTGGTCTGCTACTGTCTCGGCATCACCTCGGTCTCGCCCGAGGTCGGCACCATGGTGTTCGAGCGCTTCGTCTCCGAGGCCCGCGACGAGCCGCCGGATATCGACGTGGATTTCGAGCACGAGCGCCGCGAGGAGGTGATCCAGCATATCTATGAACGCTACGGTCGTCACCGCGCCGGGCTTTGTGCCACGGTGATCCACTACCGAGGCAAGCGAGCGGTGCGCGAGGTGGGTCGCGCCATGGGGCTGAGCAGCGACACGCTCTCGGCGCTCAGCTCGCAGATCTGGGGCTTCGGGTCCGTGCGCGGCATCGAAGAGACGCGCTTGCGCGAGATCGGGCTCGACCCCACGGATCGCCGTCTGCGCCAGACCATCGACCTGATTTACCGAATCCAGGGCTTCCCGAGGCATCTCAGCCAGCATGTGGGTGGGTTCATCATTACCGAAGGCCGGCTCGACGAGCTGGTGCCGGTGGAGAACGCCACCATGGTGGACCGCACGGTGGTGTGCTGGGACAAGGACGATCTCGACAGTCTTGGCATCCTGAAGATCGATATCCTCGCGCTCGGCATGCTGTCTTGCGTGCGCAAGGCATTCGACCTGATCGCCCATCATCACGGGGCCAAATTCAGCCTTGCCACCCTGCCGGTCGAGGATCCTGCGGTCTACGACATGCTCTGCCGGGCGGACAGCATCGGTGTTTTCCAGGTGGAAAGCCGGGCCCAGATGAACTTCCTGCCGCGGATGCGCCCGCGCTGTTTCTACGACCTGGTGATCCAGGTCGCCATTGTTCGCCCGGGGCCGATCCAGGGGGACATGGTCCATCCCTTCATCCGCCGCCGCAACGGCGAGGAGCAGGTGGAATTTCCCTCCGACGCCTTGGGCGAGGTGCTGAGCAAGACCCTCGGCGTGCCGCTCTTCCAGGAGCAGGCAATGCAGATCGCCATCGTCGGTGCGGGGTTCGACCCGTCCGAGGCCGACCGCCTGCGCCGGGCGCTGGCCACCTTCAAGAAACACGGAAACGTATCGGAATTTCGCACCCGGTTTCTCAAGGGCATGGCGCAAAACGGTTATGACACGGCGTTTGCGGAGCGATGCTTTTCCCAGATCGAGGGTTTCGGCAGCTATGGTTTTCCCGAAAGCCATGCGGCGAGCTTTGCGCTGCTGGTTTATGCCTCAGCCTGGATCAAGTGCCATCACCCGGGCATCTTCGCCTGTGCACTGCTGAACGCGCAGCCCATGGGGTTCTATGCGCCCGCGCAGATCGTGCGCGATGCCCGTGAGCATGGCGTGACCGTGCGCCCGGTCTGCGTCAATGCAAGCTTCTGGGACAACACGATGGAGCCCGACGGGCAGGGCGGGCTGGCCCTGCGCCTCGGCTTTCGCCAGGTCAAGGGGCTGGCGCAGGAGGATGCCGAGTGGCTCGTCAGCGCGCGCGGCAATGGCTACGGCACGGTGGCGGACCTGTGGCGCCGGGCGGGGTTGGGCCAGGCCGTACTGACCCGCTTGGCCGAGGCGGATGCCTTCGCCGAACTGGGGCTTGGCCGCCGCGACGCGCTCTGGCAGGCGCGCGCGATCCGGGGGGACGCACCTCTGCCGCTGTTTTCCGGCGACATGGACGGAGAGGGCGGGGCCGAGCCGCCCGTGGTGTTGCCGCCGATGAGCCTGGGCGAAGAGGTGGTGGAGGATTTCGTGGCCATGCGCCTGAGCCTGCGGGCCCATCCCGTGGCCCTGCTGCGGCATGTTCTGACCCCGGGCATGGGCGATCCGGAGCTTGCCGGTCGAGTGCAGGGGCCGCGTGGTGCAGGGCGGAGCGAGGGGCCAGCCCCTCGCGCTCCCCGGGATATTTGACGACTTGAGTTGAAGGCTCCGGATCTGCCCGGTCGCAAGCCCCTTCTGCCATTGCTGTCGACAGTGAAATCCCTCATCTTGCACGAAAAAGGGAAAGGGACAGTCATGCGCACGAAAGCAGCCGTCGCCATTGCCGCGGGCAAACCGCTGGAAGTGATGGAGGTGAACCTGGAAGGCCCCAAGGCGGGCGAGGTTCTGGTCGAGATCAAGGCAACGGGGATTTGTCACACCGACGAGTTCACCCTGTCGGGCGCGGATCCGGAGGGGCTCTTTCCTGCGATCCTGGGCCATGAGGGTGCCGGGGTCGTGATGGAGGTCGGGCCGGGCGTGACCAGCCTCAAGCCCGGGGACCACGTGATCCCTCTCTACACCCCGGAATGCCGGGAGTGCGAATACTGCCTGAACCCCAAGACCAACCTTTGCCAGTCGATCCGAACCACGCAAGGGGCGGGGCTGATGCCAGACGGCACCTCGCGGTTCTCCACCCTCGATGGCGACCCGATCCTGCATTACATGGGCTGTTCGACCTTCGCGAACCACACGGTCCTGCCCGAGATCGCGCTGGCCAAGGTGCGGCCCGACGCGCCCTTCGACAAGATCTGCTATATCGGCTGCGGCGTGACTACCGGCATCGGGGCAGTGATCAACACCGCCAAGGTCGAGATCGGCAGCCGTGCAATCGTCTTCGGGCTGGGGGGTATCGGGCTGAACGTGATCCAGGGGCTGCGGCTTGCCGGCGCCGACCAGATCGTCGGTGTGGACCTGAACCCCGACAAGATCCCCATGGCGGAGCGGTTCGGCATGACCGATTTCGTCAACCCGGCGGAGGTCGAGGGCGATCTCGTACCCTATCTCGTGGACCTGACCAAGGGCGGCGCGGACTATACCTTCGACGCCACCGGCAATGTGCAGGTGATGCGCGCGGCCCTCGAATCCGCTCATAAGGGCTGGGGCGAGAGCATCATCATCGGCGTGGCCCCGGCTGGTGCCGAGATCGCGACGCGGCCCTTCCAACTGGTCACGGGCCGGGTCTGGCGCGGCACTGCTTTTGGCGGCGCGCGGGGTCGGACGGATGTGCCGGAGATCGTGGACTGGTACATGGACGGCAAGATCGAGATCGATCCGATGATCACCCACACAATGCCCCTGTCGGACATCAACACCGGCTTCGATCTGATGCATGCGGGCGAGTCGATCCGGTCCGTTGTCATCTATTGAGCGTCACGGTTCGGACGGCCGAGGCCTCTGACTGGCCCGCGATCTGGGAGATGCTGCGCCCGGTCTTCCGGTCCGGGGAAACCTATGCGGTTGCCCCTGATATCTCGGAACACGATGCGCGGAACTACTGGCTGGCGCCGTCGCGCAGAACCTTCGTGGCCGAGGACGAGGGGGCGGTTGTCGGCACCTACTACCTGGCCGCGAATTTCGACGGGAATGCGGACCACATCTGCAATTGCGGCTATGTCACGGCCGCGGCAGCGCGGGGCCGGGGCGTGGCGCGCAGGATGCTCGCCCATTCGCTGGAGGCCGCGCGAGAGGCAGGTTTCCGCGCGATGCAGTATAATTGCGTGGTGTCCAACAACCTGAGCGCGATTGCCCTGTGGAAGTCCGCCGGGTTTCGGATTATCGCAACCCTGCCCGAGGCGTTCCGTCACCCTGCCGACGGGCTCGTGGATGCCTATGTCATGTGGAAACAACTTTGACCGGAGGCCCCGTGCCAAATCGCGACCGTCCCCTGCTTGCCGTTCTGATCGACGCCGACAACGTGCCCGCCAAATTCGCCGAAGCGATCCTGAAAGAGGTCGCCTCGATCGGCGAGCCTGCCTTGCGCCGGGTCTATGGCGACTGGTCCAGCGGGCGTTTGCGCAACTGGGCGGACAAGGTCCTGAGCCTGGGGCTGGTGGCCCATCAGGACACTGCCAATACCACGGGCAAGAATGCCTCTGACATCGGGTTGGTGATCGACGCCATGGATATCCTGCACGGCGGGCGGTTCGACGGCTTCGTTCTGGTCAGCTCCGACAGTGATTTCACCAGCCTCGCCAACCGGCTGCGCGAAGATGGCAAGGAGGTGATCGGCATCGGCGAGAAGAAAGCCCCCGAAAGCCTGCGCAATGTCTGCAACCGGTTCATCTTCATCGAAAATATCGTGCAGGCCGGGCCGGATGCGGCCGGGTCTGGCAAGGCCGCCCCGCAGGAGCAGATCACCGACGCGGTGCCGCTGATCCTGAACGCGATGGATGAGATCAACCAGGACGACGAATGGTATCCGCTGGGTCAGCTCGGCCAGTATATCGTCGCCGTGAACCCCGATTTCGACACGCGCAGTTACGGTCACCGCAAACTCAGCAGCCTGATCGGAGAGCTCAAGCGCTTCGAGACCAAGAAGGTGGGCAACCAGTTGATGGTCCGGCGGCTCGACTAGACAGGGCCGGTGGCGTAACGCGCCAGAAACATTTCCACCGCGCCGGTCAGAACACGCTCAACGTCCCTGGGGGACGGCGGTGGCGGCACGCGCATCAAGAGACGCATCTGCAGGTCCGCGCGGCACAGTTCGACGAACTGGTCGGCGGCCAATTCCGGATCTTCGATGCGCAGCTCGCCGCGCGCCTGGGCTTCGGCGAAATAGTCGCAAAGCGCGGCCTGGGTCGCCATCGGACCTGCCTCGAAGAACGCTTGGGCCAGTTCGGGAAATCGCTCGCCCTCGGCGATGCAGAGACGGAATATCCCCAACCCGACCACCGACAGGCTGAACCCGATGATGGTTTGCCCGGCTTGTGTCAGCACCTGTGCGGGCGGTGCGGTCCGGTCGATATCGGTCATCGCCCGGTCGGTCAGAGTCGCGATCTCGGCCCGCGCGATTTCGAGAAAAAGTAGCCGTTTGTCCGAAAAATAGCTGTAAACCGTGGCTTTCGAGACCCCTGCGGCGCGGGCGATGTCGTCCACGCTGGCCCCGTCGAACCCGTCGCGCAGAAACACGTGCCGTGCGCCAGAGAGCACTTCATCGTATTTCCGGCCCCGTTTGACGGGTGATGTCAGGTTCATCCGGCGCGTCCCATGCTTTGCACTGATCCTATCGCGGAGACCCGCCTCGGCTCAAGCAGGTGGTTGCATTCCTTGGGGACATGCCTAACTTAGAATCGTTCTAAATTTGAGGCCTCGTCATGCTCCCGCTTTTGTCCCGCAAAAGGTTCTCCGACCTGACCGAAGAGGAAATCCTCGCCCTCGCCATTTCCTCGGAAGAGGATGACGCGCGGATCTATCGCTCTTATGCGCAACGTCTGGGCACGGAGTTCCCCGACACCGCGGCCGTCTTCCTCGGCATGGCGGACGAGGAAGACACCCATCGCGCCCGCCTGATCGAGCTCTTTCGCCAGCGCTTCGGCGAGACCATTCCGCTGATCCGGCGCGAGCATGTGGCGGGATTCTATGCCCGCCGCCCTGTCTGGCTGACGGAAAACCTCGGTCTGGAGCGGATCCGCGAGGAAGCCGCGATCATGGAGCGCGACGCAGGCGCGTTTTACCACGCCGCCGCGCAGCGCTCACAGGATGCAGGGACGCGCAAACTGCTCGGCTGGCTCGCCGCGGCGGAGGATGCCCATGCCCGCAAGGCGGAGACCCTGACCGGCAAGGTCAGTTCCGAGGCCGCGGAGCAGGAAGAGGCAGTCGCGAAACGCCAATTCGTCCTGACCTGGGTACAGCCCGGCCTCGCGGGGCTGATGGACGGGTCGGTCTCTACGCTTGCCCCGATCTTTGCCGCCGCCTTCGCAACCGGAGACACCTGGTCGACTTTCCTCGTCGGGCTTGCTGCCAGCGTCGGCGCCGGGATCTCCATGGGATTCACCGAGGCGGCTTCGGATGACGGGGCCTTGTCGGGACGCGGTGCGCCGTGGAAAAGGGGGTTGGCCTCCGGGGTGATGACCACACTGGGCGGCTTGGGTCACGCCCTGCCCTATCTCATCCCGGATTTCTGGACCGCAACGACCATCGCCGTGATCGTGGTGTTCTTCGAGCTTTGGGCGATTGCCTGGATTCAGAAAACCTATATGGAAACGCCGTTCTTCCGCGCGGCTCTCCAGGTCGTGGTGGGCGGTGCGCTCGTGTTGGCCGCCGGTATTCTGATCGGGTCGGGTTGAGTGCCGCCTAGGCCAGCGCGGCGAGTTGGCTTTCGAGGCGGAGTTCCCTGGGGACTTCGCCGGGCGGTGTGTCGGGGAAGGCTTCAAACCACAGGGGCATCACACTGGGTCGGGTGTTGATCCCTGCCCAGATGTCCAGCGCAGAGCCCATGTCGATTGCGATCCCACCCTGTGCGCGCACCTGTTCGCAGTAGGCTTTGCCCCAGATCCCGGCGCCGATAAGAAAAACATCCCCGGGACGGACATCCGTCAGACTTCTGGAGACTGTCTCCATGCTTTGCCACCAGTGTTCCGGCGTGACGCCCAGGGTTTTCTCGCGGCCGAAATGTTCGAGAACCGGGAAGAAAAGGGTGGGGCCGGTCCGGGCCGTCATGATCTTTCGCGCAACGGACCTGCGGCATGAAATAAGCCCGATCCGAGGTGCCTTGAGAACGAGGCGCGCAAGATAGCCGCTTGCGAGAAGGTCGTAATGGACCCACGCGCTGGAAACGGGGCGCGCGTTGGACACCCCGAGCCTTTCGAGGGCGAACACCATGTGGGCCAGTCGCAAGGCGGATTGATAATCGTGTTTCTTTTCGGCAGGTTCGTGACCCTCGGTGGACCGCTTGTACCGCAACAGAAAAGCGTCCTTGGGCGCTTTGAAATCGTCGGCGGTCAGGGATAGGTAAAGTACCTCCGCGCGCAGGCCGAGGATGCTGGCATGGCCGACAGCTCGGTCGAGATGTTCGCCCAAGGCATCGGCTCTTGGCTGATCGTATGCGGGTCCGAAAGCCTGGAGGATGGAGGGGCGCAGGGGATCGCGCGGCCCTCCTTGCCGGGCCAGCGCCATGCCTTCGCCATCGCCGATCCGAACAAAGGAGAACGGCAACCTTTCATCGAGGGCATGGGAAAGGCGCTTTTCCACCTCGGGCCCGGTCAGAGCGTCCGAGAGTTCGATCGGAAGGGCCATCGCGCCCTCTCCTTGTACCGGATTACTCGAACCCGGACGCTAGGCCGCGGTTACGTTGCGGTCAATTGCGCGTTACCCCACCCCTGATTGCAAGCCCTGAGCCGTGGCCTGCCGTCCACGCACGCGCCGCATTCCATACAGCGTTGCGCTTGCCCCTTGGCCCCGACCCGGGCTTCTGTAAGGTGACGCCATGGTGGCGATTTTTCTTCAGACCCTGCCGTTCTTTGCCATCATCGCGTTGGGCTATGGGGCGGGACGGACCAATTTCTTCTCGCCGGAGGCGACGGCCTATCTGACCAAGTTCGTGTTCTATTTCGCGCTCTCGGCGATGCTGTTCCGGTTTGCGGCGAACCTCACGTTGTCGGACATTCTCGATTGGCAGTTCGTCTGGGCCTATCTCTGGGCCACGGGCGTGATCTATCTGCTCGCCACGGCGGTGGCGCTGATCCGCAAGCTCAATGTCTCTGAGGCCGCGGTGGAGGCGCAATGCGCGGTGATCGGCAATGTGGGCTTTCTTGGCATTCCGATGCTGGTGCTGCTTTTGGGCGAGGCGGCAGTGGGGCCGGTGATGCTGGTGCTGACCGTGGATCTGATCGTGTTCGGCAGCCTGATCGTGATCCTGATCACGGGATCGCGGGACGGGCGGGTCTCTCTCGGTGTGCTGCAATCGGTGGGGCTCGGCCTGCTGAAGAACCCGATGATCGTGTCGATCTCGCTTGGCCTGGCCTGGTCGGCATTGCGCCTGCCGATCCCCGGGCCGATGAACGCGTTTCTCGACATCATCGGGTCGGCCGCCACGCCCGGGGCGCTGTTCGCGATCGGCGCATCGCTGGCCACGAAATCCGCCGAGAGGCTGGAGGTCGCGGGTTGGCTGTCTTTCTGCAAGCTGGTGCTACATCCGGCGGCGGTTGCCCTGGCCGCGCTGGTGATCTTCCCGGTAGAGGATGCCTATGCCGCCGGGGTGATGATTGCCGCTGCTGCCCTTCCCACCGCCGGGAATGTCTATATCCTGGCCCAGCATTACGGGGTCGCGCCAGCCCGGGTGTCGGCGACGATCCTCGTGTCCACGGCCCTGAGCATCCTGACCCTGTCGGCGGTGATTGCCTGGGTGGGGCCTATGGGCTGATGGCGCTCTATATCGACGCGGATGCCTGCCCGGTGAAGGTCGAGGCGGAAAGGGTTGCCACCCGGCACGGGGTGAAGATGTTCGTGGTCTCCAATGGGGGGTTGCGCCCGTCGCAGAACCCGCTGGTCGAGATGGTCTTCGTGCCGGACGGGCCGGACCTTGCGGATATGTGGATCGCCGAGCGTGCGGGGCCTGGCGATGTGGTGGTGACCGGCGACATTCCCTTGGCCGCGAAATGCGTGGAGGCCGGGGCAGAGGTGCTCAAGCATAATGGCGAGCGCCTGACCCGGGCCAATATCGGCAATGTGCTGGCGACCCGGGATCTGATGTCCGATCTGCGGGCGGCTGACCCGTTTCGGCAGGGCGGTGGACGCGCCTTTTCCAAGGCCGACCGCTCGCGGTTTCTCGATGCGCTGGAGCGCGCGATCCGCGCAGCGAAGACTGCTGGATGAGGGCAGTGGACCTCTTGCGTCACGGAGCGTGCGCGCCTCGGGCGCTACGCGCGTTGACCACCAGGCTATAAGGTCCTTGAGGAAAAGGCGTCAGGCGGGCAGCGGGCTCGCGGGCCGTTCCTTGATTGGCAAATGGACGAGCGCCGAGAACAGCCCGACGCCGACACCAACCCACCAGACCAGCGTATAGTCGCCGTAAAGGTCATGGAGCCTGCCGCCCAGCCAGACGCCCATGAAGCTACCGATCTGGTGGCTCAGGAACACGACCCCGTAAAGCGTGCCCATGTATCTGACCCCGTAGAGATGGGCGACCAGCCCGGAGGTCAGCGGCACCGTGGCAAGCCACAGCGCGCCCATGCCGAGGGAGAACAGGATCACGGTTTCGGGCGTGATGGGCACCATGATGAAGGCCGCAGCCACAAGGGTGCGCGCAAGGTAGATGCCCGCCAATAGGGATTTCTTGCGGTACCGCTTGCCCGCCCAGCCCGCCGCGAGAACGCCCGCGATATTGGCGACACCGATCAGCGAGATAGCGATGGCGCCAAGGGCCGAGGTCGTGGTGATCCCAAGCCCGGCAAGCATGCCGCCGGGGGAGATCGGCCCGCAAAGCTCGGTCACGAAGGCCGGGAAATGCGCGGTGATGAAGCCGAGCTGATAGCCGCATGAAAAGAATCCAAGAAAGATCAGGGTGAAATTCGGGTCCTTCAAGGCGCGGGCGACGGCAGGGCCCATGGGTTCGGACAGGGTCGGCGTCGCGCCGGGTCTCGCCTTCAAGGCCGGCAGGACCAACAGCGTCGAGAGCACCGCGAGCGCGAAGATCACGAACACCGCTTGCAGCGATACGATGCTTAGGAGCGCCTCGGCCACGGGGGGGCCGAAGATCTGCCCGCCGGAGCCCGCCGCGGTCGCGATGGCGAGCGCCATGGACCGATTCTCGTCCGAGCTTGCCCGCCCGACGATAGCCAGGATCAGCCCCATCCCGGTCCCCGCGATGCCGAAGCCTACAAGCATCTCCAGCAGGTTGTGCTGCATCGGTGTGGTCGCCACCGCGCTCAGCAGGAGCCCGACAGTGTAAAGCGCGATGCCCAGCATGATGGCCTTGCGGTCGGTGAACCGTTCGGCGATGGCGCCGAAGAGCGGGGCGCCGATCCCCCAGGCGAGGTTCTGGATTGCGATGGCGAGCGAAAACTCCGCCCGCAGCCAGCCGAACTCCTCTTGGATCGGGATCTGGAACACTCCGAAGGCGGACCGGATCGCGAAGCTCACGAGGATGATGACGCACCCGGCCAGAAGGACCGGGGTGACGAGGGGGGCGCGGTGTTCCATGGCGCCACGTTGCGCCGAGGATGCGGCGCGGGCAAATCAATAATTCTGGCCCTTCGCATCAGGATCGCTTAACCGTCAGCCCACGCCAAAGGCCCCGAGAGAGACAGATGACCGACCTGATCGCGCGCTACCATGCCCTTGTCGCGGACGGAGAGATCACCGCCGACGCCGCACAAGTGGCCGCGCTGCACGTGCTCGAAGAGGTCGGCGCGGCCTTGGCAGCTCCTGTGCCCAAACGCTCCTTTCTGAAACGCTTTGCCAAGCCGCAGGCGCCTGAGGGCAAGCGCGGGGCGTATCTCTGGGGCGGGGTGGGGCGCGGCAAATCCATGCTGATGGACTTGTTCTTTGCGGCGGCCCCGATAGCCGAAAAACGCCGGGTGCATTTCCATGCGTTCATGCAGGAAATGCATGCCGCCCTGCATGCCGCCCGCCAGACCGGGGTCGAGGATGCTTTGGCGCCGGTGGCCGCGGATGTGGCGCGGACCACGCGGCTGTTGTGTTTCGACGAGATGCAGATCACCGACATCACCGATGCCATGCTGGTGGGGCGTCTGTTCGATCTGCTCTTTGCGGATGGGGTGGTGATCGTGACCACGTCGAACCGGGTACCCGATGACCTTTACAAGAACGGGCTGAACCGCGACCTGTTCCTGCCATTTATCGAGACGATCAAGGAGCGGCTTATCGTTCACGAGCTGGTTTCGGAGACCGACTACCGGCAGAACCGTCTCACCGGCGCGCAGCGCTATTTCGCGCTGAGGGGCGCGGAGGCGCGGGAAAAGCTGGACGCGATCTGGGAGGATCTGACCGGCGGCGAGAACCACCCCCTGACCCTGACCGTGAAGGGGCGCGCGGTGGAGATCCCGCGCTATCACAACGGGGTTGCGCGGATGCGGTTCTGGGAGCTGTGCGGTCAGCCGCTGGGCGCCGGGGACTACCTTGCGCTGGCGGGTGCGGTGCGGGTGTTGATGATCGACGACATTCCACAGCTTGGCCGGTCGAACTTCAACGAGGCCAAGCGCTTCGTCACCCTGATCGATGCGCTCTACGAGGCGAAGGTGCAATTGATCTGCTCGGCCGCGGCTGCGCCGGAGATGCTCTACATCGAGGGCGAAGGCACGTTCGAATTCGAGCGTACGGCGTCGCGTCTTCGTGAGATGCAGGATGCCGACTGGGGTCGCACGGACTGAGCTGGACGGGGCCGGGGGGCTGCGCCGTGCACTGCGCCCGGCCCCGTCCGGCGTGTCAGATCGCGTCGAGCATTGCCTCGCCGCCGGAGGTCTCGCAAACGCCCGGGTTTTCCTCGGCATGGAGCACTTTGACCACACCGTCCTCGGCATAGAGCGCATAGCGCTTGGAGCGGGCATGAAGCCCCGCTGGCGGGGCGTCGAAATCCATGCCGATCGCCTTGGTAAACTCGCTGCCGGGATCGCCCAGCATGGTGATGCCCGCATCTGCGGCCCCGGTCGCCTCGCCCCAGGCCTTCATGACGAAGGGATCGTTGACCGACACACAGATGATCTCGTCCACGCCCTTTGCGGCGAACGCGTCCTTGGTGCGCACGAAGCTCGGCACATGGGCCGAGTGGCAGGTCGGGGTATAGGCCCCCGGCACCGCGAACAGGATCACCTTGCGCCCTGCCGTCAGGCTCGACACCGACACGGTTTCCGGTCCATCAGCGCCCAGCTTGATCAGATCGGCCTCGGGTAGTTTGTCACCCACTTGCATCGCTTGTCTCCCTCCGCGTTGCGTTTCTTCACGTCCGCCATATAGCCTTGTACAACCCGGACACCAGAGCGAAAACGGAACTCCCCATGTCCCACATTGTTGTCATCGGCGCCGGGCAGGCAGGCGCGTCCCTCGTCGCGAAGCTGCGGGTGCTGGGCCATAAGGGTGCGGTCACCCTGGTCGGAGAAGAGCCCGTGCCGCCTTATCAGCGCCCGCCGCTCTCCAAGGGGTATCTTCTGGGGGATATGGCGGAGGAGCGGCTCTATCTGCGGCCTGCGCGGTACTACGCAGAAAACGACATAACCCTGAAGCTGGGCACGCCGGTGAGTGCCGTCGATACCGGGGCGCGCGAGGTGTTTCTGGGGGATGAGAGGTTGTCCTACGACCAGCTGGCCTTCACCACCGGGTCTGTGCCACGGCGGTTGCCCGCCTCCATCGGCGGGACGCTGGACGGCGTGTTCACGGTACGCACCTTGGCGGATGTGGACGCGATGGCGCCGCAGATGAGCGCGGGCAAACATGTGTTGATCGTGGGGGGCGGTTATATCGGGCTGGAGGCCGCGGCAGTGGCGTCCAAGCTTGGCCTTCGGGTCACGCTGGTGGAGATGGCCGACCGGATCCTCCAGCGGGTAGCGGCGCCCGAGACCTCTGCGTTCTTCCGCAAGCTCCACGCGGATCATGGTGTCGATCTGCGCGAGGGCGTGGGGCTCGACAGGCTCACAGGAGAGGGCGCAGTGACGGGCGCGCGGCTCAGCGACGGGAGCGAATTGGCGCTGGATCTGGTGATCGTGGGCGTCGGGATCGCACCTGCCACGGATCTGGCCGCGGCGGCGGGCGTCGCCCTCGACAACGGGATCGCCGTGGACGCCCTAGGCCGGACATCGGCACCCGGGGTCTGGGCCGCTGGCGACTGTGCCTCTCTGCCCCATCGCGGGGCGCGCATCCGGCTGGAATCGGTGCAGAACGCCATCGACCAGGCCGAAGCGGTGGCGGCCAACATGCTGGGGGCAGAGACGCCCTATGTTCCGAAGCCGTGGTTCTGGTCGGATCAGTACGATGTGAAGTTGCAGATTGCCGGATTGAACACGGGCTATGACCGGGTGGTTGTACGCGATGACGCTGGTGCGATCTCGCATTGGTATTACGCGGGTAACACCCTGCTGGCGGTGGATGCGATGAACGCGCCGCGGGCCTACATGGTCGGCAAGCGGTTGATCGAGGGGGGCAAGAGCCCGGACGCGACGCTGGTCGCAGACCCGGCGACCGAGCTCAAGGATCTGATGCGGGCATGAGGATCATCGCCGGTCGGTTCGGAGGGCGCAAGCTTGCGAGCCTGGGCAAGGGCGATGCGGCGGCACATCTGCGCCCGACACCGGACCGGGTGCGCGAGGCGCTGTTTTCATCCCTGACATCGGGCGCGTACGGCGACCCGATCACCGGCGCCCGGGTGCTGGACCTGTTCGCTGGCACCGGAGCGCTCGGGCTGGAGGCGCTGTCGCGCGGCGCGGCTCATGTCACCTTCGTGGAAACGGGCCGCGTGGCCCAGCGGCTGCTGGCCGACAACATCCGAAGCCTCGGAGTGGCCGCAGAGACCCGCGTGCGGCGCAGCGATGCCTGCAAGCTCGGCCCGCCGGAAGTGGCGCCGTTCGATCTCGTGTTTCTCGACCCGCCTTACGGTCAGGGGCTCGGCGTGCGCGCGCTTGCGCAGCGGGACTGGATCGCACCGGGGGCCTTGATTGTCTGGGAAGAGGATGCGCCCCAAGACCCGCCGCCGGGTTTTGATCTACGCGACCAGCGGCGCTATGGTGGCACCCATGTGACCGTGTTGGAGGCACGCGATGTCTGACAGTTCCGTTTTCGACGCGCGCGTAGCCGTTTCCGAGAAGGCGGTGCGCCAAGTCCCGCGACCGCCACGGCCCGGGCCCGTTCTGATCGGCGATTGCCTGAGCAGTTATGGCGGGCGCCCCGTTCTGCTGCGGCTTTGGGAAGACTGGGCGGCTGGGGACCGGGAGTGAACCGAGGGCAGGCTTGATCATGGCGGAGCAGGGGCCAGCCCCGTGCTCCCCAGGGATACTTCCGGACCTAACCCTGTAATGCAGGCCCTGCACGATCGGGCCTGCGGAATACGCGCGTGGCTTAGTTGAGCGGTTGGTTGTCGGAACGGGTCACTTGCACAGCCGCGCGCGCATCGGCGACGAGCCCTGCACCATCAAGCCCCTTGTCGGTCATCTCGGCGATCCAGGTTTCGGTTACGGCCTCGCCGAGAGTGACGATCTCGGCGGTCAACTCCTCGGACATGGTGGCGATCTCGTTGCCGGCATCGGCCATGGCCTGCTTACCTTCGGCGTCTCCGGTGTCATGGGCGCGCCCAGCCCAGGCCGAGGCGGCGAAACCGGAATTGGCGTCGATCACGGCCTTCAGGTCGTCGGGCAGGCTGTCATACTTCGCCTTGTTCATCGCCCAGAGGAAGAAAAGGTTGTAGAGGCTCTTGTCGCCCGCCACGTCTGTGTGGCTGTCGGTCAGCTCATCGAGCTTGAGGGAGGGCGACATTTCCCATGTGATCACGCCTCCGTCGACCACGCCGCGGGACAACGCCTCGGGGAATGCGGGCACGGCCATGCCGACCGGGGTCGCGCCCATCTCGCGCAGCAGCAGGGTCGCTGGACGAGACGGTCCGCGCAGCTTCAGGCCCTCGAAATCGCTCAGTTCCGCAATCGCGGGGCCTTTCTTGTGCACGAGGCCACGCCCGTGCATGTGGGCGGCGATCACTTTCACGTCGGCGAAATCGTCCATCAGGTGCTTCTGGGTATAGACCCAGGCCGCCTTGGAGGCGTCCTCCCCCGTCTTGGTCGTCATGAAGGGCAGTTCCAATGCCTCGGCCTCGGGGAAGCGGCCGGGCTGGTAGCCGGGGATCACCCAACCGCCATCCACCGCGCCATCGCGGATCAGGTCGTACATGTTCGGGGCTTTGCCGCCGAGTTGCATGAACGGGTAGAGTTCCACCTTGATCCGACCGTTGCTGTCGGCCTCGATCTTCCGCGCCCATGGTTCCATGAAATAGGTGGGATTCGCGCTGAGAGGCGAGACGAAGTGCTGGAAGCGGAGCGTGACCTCCTGCGCAAGGCTGGGCAGGGATGTGGCCGACACGGCCAGCATGGTCAGAGCCGCGGTCTTTGAGAGGAAGGTCATCGCAGGGGCCTCCTGGATCGGTTAAGAACAGGTCGGTGCTGACATACGCGCTGCACTGACGTTCAGCTAGGTGTAAAACGCCCCTGTTGCAACTGGCTCGCAAGCACGGGCCGTGGCACGACATCGCAACCAATTGGCCATGTTGTCAAAAGCTCGGGGAAACTGTCTGAGCCGGTACGAGATCTATGTCGCGCGTTTGGAGGATTCGCTTGCCATGAGCGGTGGTGGTGTCCCGGGTGACCGTCGGAGGCGAGACTTGCCAGCGGTCGGACCCGTTGGCGCCTCAATCACGGGTTGTCGCCTTCCAAAAGGCTGCCGTCTGCCCTCGAACCGAAATCTGCGGTCGAAAACAGCGTAAACCGAAAAGGCGCGGTCGAATAGGGTGCAGGAAGCCTCGCGATTTTTCTGAGGAGCACCCGCCTCGAAATACCTGCCTTTTCTCGGATGTGATCGCGTCCTTGAGTCTTGCTGCCCTGGGAAGCGCACCGATGGATGGACGTTTGATCAGTCGGGCGCGGACTGCGCCCGAAAAGGTCTCGGTTGCCTGGACTTTGTTTCAGGTCTGTGTGGGCGAAATGCCCGGTTCTGAGAGGATCCGTGCCGAACTCCAACGCCTCGGCTTCCCCGCCGATCCCAAAAACAGGGTCATTTTCGAGCAGGCCGGATAGCGAAGTTTGGTAGGTGGAAGACCCTGGCGGCATCGTGATGATTGCGGCGTAAAAGGGTCTTTGGGAGTTATGAATGCCCGGTGCCGCGGTGACCTTCTCATCGACGCCAAGCATGAACACTCCAGCACGGCAAGCCCCGCGGTCCTACTCACGGGTTTGCGCAAACCTGCGGAGCGCTGGCGATCAAGCTTTGTAGGTCGGGTGGAACAGGCCGCCCGGGGACAGGGTGAAGATCTCGCACCCGTCGGCGGTCACCCCGATGGAATGCTCGAACTGCGCGCTGAGGCTCTTGTCGCGCGTCACGGCGGTCCAGTCATCGGCGAGCACCTTGGTCTCGGGCCGACCGAGGTTGACCATGGGCTCGATGGTGAAGAACATGCCCTCTTCAAGGACAGGGCCCGTCCCCTTGCGTCCGTAATGCAGGACATTCGGCGGCGCATGGAACACCCGGCCCAGCCCGTGGCCGCAGAAATCGCGCACGACGGACATCCGGTGGCTTTCCACGAAGGTCTGGATCGCGTTGCCGATGTCACCGAAGGTATTGCCGGGGCGCACGGCCTTGATCCCCTCCATCAGCGCGTCATGGGTGACCTCGATCAGACGCTCGGCGCGGCGGTTCAACTTGCCGGCCACGTACATGCGCGAGGTATCCCCGAACCAGCCATCCACGATCACTGTCACGTCGATGTTCAGGATGTCGCCATCCTTGAGCTTCTTCTCTCCGGGGATGCCGTGGCAGACCACGTGGTTGATCGAGATGCACGAGCCGTGCTGATACCCCTTGTAGCCGATGGTGGCCGAGGTTGCGCCGGCGGCCTCCACCTGCTCTGTGATGATCCGGTCGAGCTCTCCGGTGGTCACGCCGGGCACCACATGCGGCGCTATATCGTCGAGGATCTGTGCGGCCAGTTTCCCCGCGGTATGCATGCCTGCGAAATCCGCGCGCTCATAGAGGCGGATACCATCCTTGGTCAGGGTCGTGCGCGGCTGTTCGTTCACTGAAGTCTCCATCACCCGGTAAGATAAGGGCTTTCGCAGCGGGCTTCTAGTCCTCGTTCTGCGGCGCTTGCGCCGCCGGATCGACCGGTAATGCCTGGCCCAGCGTTACACCGCCCGTGTCGATAAGCGTGCCGTAGCACAGCATCTCGACCCCAGTCGCGCGGGCCGCGTCGAAAGCGCGCGCATAGCTTGGGTCCAGGTCCGGCGCCAGGCGTAGCCGTGTGCAATCCGTGCGCTGCACGAGGTAGAGCATCACCGCTCGGTGACCGGCTTCGACCATGCGGGCAAGCTCGGCAAGATGCTTGGCGCCGCGGGTGGTCACACTGTCGGGAAACTCGGCCCAATCCTCTGCGCGGCGCAGATGGACGTTCTTGACCTCCACATAGGTGTCCGGAAGACCCGGCTCGGTCGCAAGGAAATCCACGCGCGAGTTGGTGCCGTATTTCACCTCCGCCCGGATGGTGCCGTAGGCGGCCAACTCGGTGATCGCGCGCGCCGCCAGCGCCTCGCCCACCACCTTGTTGGGCACCGAGGTGTCGATCCCCGCCATGTGCCCGTCTGCCAGTTCCACCAGCCGCCAACCATAGCGCAGTTTCTTCTTCGGATCGTCGTTCGACTCCAGCCAGATCCGCTGCCCTGCATCCTTCAGGCCCAGCATGGCGCCGGGATTGGGGCAATGGGCGCGGACCTCTTCGCCGGTGTCCTCCAACACTGCGTCACTGAGAAAGCGGTTGTATCGCCGGACCAGCCGGGCGGGCACAAGAGGGGTTTGAAAGCGCATGGCGCGGACCTATACCCGGTCAAAGGGCAGGGCAAGGGACGTAAGGCCATGGCAACACCGACAGCAGCGATGATCGTCATCGGCGACGAAATCCTGTCCGGGCGCACCCAGGACAAGAACATGCATCATCTGGCCGGGGAGCTGACGGCCAAGGGCATCCCGCTGACCGAGGCGCGGGTGATCTCGGACGAGGCCGCGACCATCACCGCCACCGTGCGGGAGCTGAGCAGGCAATACACCCATGTGTTCACGTCCGGCGGGATCGGGCCGACCCATGACGATATCACCGCCGACGCGGTGGCAGCCGCCTTCGATGCGCCCATAGACGTGCGCGAGGATGCCCGTGCGCTGCTGGCCGCGCATTATACCAAATCCGGGACCGAGCTGAACGCGGCGCGGTTGCGGATGGCGCGTATCCCCGAGGGCGCGACCCTGATCGACAACCCGGTCAGTGCTGCGCCCGGCTTCACCCTGGGCAATGTGCACGTGATGGCCGGGGTGCCGTCGGTCTTCCGCGCCATGGTCGCCTCGATCCTGCCCACGCTGACAGGCGGCGCGCCGGTCCTGTCCGAAAGCCTGCGCGTGATCCGTCCCGAGGGCGAGATTGCAGGGCCACTTGGCGCGCTCGCGGCGGAGTTCCCCGACCTCTCCTTCGGGTCGTACCCGTTTATCAAGGATGGCGTCTTCGGCGCGAATGTTGTGGTGCGCGGGACGGATGCGTCCGCGCTTGCCAAGGCGGTCGCGGCGCTGCGGGTGACCTTTCCGGATGCTGCATGAGCGGGATCTGGGACGCGATTGACGCCACTTGGGCGGCACCCCGGCTGCATCGGGTGGGCCCCTTCACCCTGCGCGAAGGGCAGGGCGGGGGCCAGCGGGTCTCGGCCGCCACCACCGACCAGGTGCCCAAGCCCGCCGAGATCGCCGCCGCGGCCCAGGCCATGCGCGCACTCGGCCAGCGCCCGCTCTTCATGGTGCGCGGCGCGCAGCGCGCGTTCGATGCGGCGCTGGAGGCCGCGGGATACGAGGTCAACGACCCGGTCATCGTGATGGAGGCCCCCATCGACACCGTGGCCCGGGACGGCCCGCCCCCGGTCAGCGCCTTTCCCATCTGGCCCCCGCTGCAGATCATGCAGGAGATCTGGGCTGAGGGCGGCATCGGTCCCGAGCGTCTGGCGATCATGGCCGGGTCCTGCGATCCGAAAACCGCGATCCTGGGGCGCGTGAAGGACCGTGCGGCGGGCTGCGCCTTCGTGGCCATTCATGCCGGCATCGCCGTGATGCATGCGGTGGAGGTTTCCCCCGCCCTCCGTCGCATGGGCACCGCCCGCAACATGGCGCGCGGGGGCGCGGATTGGGCACGCCGCCACGGTGCCACCCGTTTTGCCATCCTGACCGTGGCCGACAACGCCGCCTCGCAAGGTGTCTTCACTTCCCTCGGGATGGTCCCTGTGGAACACTACCACTATCGCCGAGACCCCAACTGGACGGAGACGCCGTGACCGATACACCTGACCTTGTGACCGCGCTGAACCTGCCGCAGGTGGATCCGTTGCCCCCCGAGACCGCCAAGTATTTCGCGATCTGCGAAGAGAAGCTTGGTCTCGTGCCCAATGTCCTGCGCGCCTATGCCTTCGATATCGACAAGCTCAACACTTTCGCCGCGCTCTATAACGACCTGATGCTGGCGGAGTCGGGCCTGACCAAGCTGGAGCGTGAACTGATCGCGGTCGTCGTCTCGTCGGTCAACCGCTGCTATTACTGCCAGGTGGCCCACGGCGCGGCGGTGCGGGAGCTGTCGGGAAACCCCGAACTGGGCGAGCAGATGGTGATGAACTACCGCGTCGCCGACCTGTCGCCCCGGACCATGGCGATGCTCGACTATGCCGTGGCCCTGACCGAGGCCAGCGCCAAGGTGACCGAGACGGACCGTGCCCGGCTCCGGGAGCATGGGTTCACCGATCGGGACATCTGGGACATCTCTGCCGTAACCGGGTTTTTCAACATGACCAATCGCCTGGCCTCCGGCGTCGAGATGCGCCCGAACCCGGAATACCACGGGGCCCATCGGTGAAGCTCTGGGCCGGGCTCGCCCTGGCCTGGCTTGCCGGAAGCGCCCATGCGCTGGAGCTGGCCTTGCCGGATGGCGCGATGCAGGCCCATGACGCCAGCGTCCCGGCGGCCCGCTACGCCTTGCCCACGGGTCCGGCCAAGGCGGGCACCGTTCCGTTGCGGCAGGTCGAGGGCACGCTGCGCCACCGGGTCTGGCACCTGTCGCCGCCTCAAACGCTCGCTGTTTTGTTGGCGAGCCTTCGCGCGCAGTTGGATGAGGCCGGGTACGAAGTGCTGCTGGATTGTACGGCGCGTGGTTGTGGAGGCTACGACTTCCGCTTCGCGGTGGAGGATGTCGGCCCGCCGCAGATGATGGTCGATCTCGGGCGCTACGGCTACCTGAGCGCGCGGAATAGTGGCACCGGCCATTACGCAGTGATCCTGGTCAGCGAAACTCGAAGCCTGGGCTATGTGCAACTGACCGAGATCACCCCGACGGAGATCGCGCTCGATCTGGACACGACCGCGAAAGTACAAGTCCCGGGGGCCGCCCTGGCCCGGTCCGGAGACATCGCGCGCCCGCTGGCCGACCTGCTTCTGTCCCAGGGTCGCGTGGTGTTGGAGGATCTGCGTTTTGCCACGGGCAATGCCACGCTGGAAAACGGGCAATACCCGTCCCTGACCGCGCTGGCAGGGTTTCTGACCGAAAACCCGGATCTGGTGATCGCCCTGGTCGGCCATACCGATGCCGAGGGCTCCATTGATGCGAATTTGGCCCTGTCCATGCGGAGGGCCGAGGCTGTGCGCAACCGGTTGGTAGCGGACTACGGCGTCGCGTCGGAGCGATTGCGGGCCGAAGGGGTCGGTTACCTCGCCCCGCGCGCCACCAATCGGACCGAGGAAGGGCGGCGCGCCAACCGGCGGGTCGAGGCGGTGCTGACCCAACCCTGAGCCGCGCTCAGGCCGACATCGCCTGTTTTTCAGCCGAGAATTCGCGCACCAGGAAGTCGATGAAGGCTCGGACCTTGGGCTGGGTGAACCGGCCCGGCGGATAGACCGCATAGATGCCCAGATCGTCATAGGGCAGGTCGGGCAGCACCTCGACCACATCGCCACGACCCAAGGCGTCTTCGAACAGGAAACTCGGAAGATATGCGATCCCCAGCCCGGTTTTGGCCGCGTTCAGCAGGGATTGCCCGTCATTGACCGTCAACCATCCCCCGGTCCGCACCTGCCGTTTTTCGCCGGATGGTGCCGTGATCTTCCACAGGTTCCCCGATGACTGGTTCGAGTAATGCAACAGCTTGTGATCGCTCAGATCGTCGATCCGCTTGGGATGTCCGAATTTCTCAAGATAGCTGGGTGCCGCGATCATCCGCTTCGACGTGGTGGCCAGCTTGCGCGCGCGCAAGGTGCTGTCCTCCAGATCGCCCACCCGCAGGGCGAGGTCGAAGCCTTCAGAGATCAGCTCCACGTAGCGGTTGTTCAGCATCATGTTGATCTGAATTTCGGGAAACTGGTGCAAGAACCCGGCGAGGACCGGCGACAGGTGCTTCACTCCGAAATCCGTGGCAACCGAGATCCGCAGAAGACCGTTGGGTTCCGATTGCATGGCATTGACCATGGCATCCGCCTCGCCCGCGTCGTTCAGAACACGCCGGGCCCGGTCGTAATAGGCCAGCCCGATTTCCGTGGGGCTGACGCGCCGGGTGGTCCGGTTGAGAAGCCGCGCACCGAGGCGGGCCTCCAGAGAGGAGACATGCTTCGACACGGCGGATTTCGAGATCCCCATCTTGCGCGCCGCGTCCGTGAACCCGCCTTGGTCCACCACCGTGGCGAAGGCTTCCATTTCCGTAAGTCGATCCATTTCACTATCCTGACACCTGGCAACACACTGGTCAGGTATCAGCGACAATTCAGGCAGGATTGGGCCAAACAGCGGACATTATCGGGAAAGCAAAGGGGTTTTGTTCGCCGGTTCAAAGTAATCCGGCGAACAGAAGATCAACGGGTCAGGCTGCGTCAGCCCGAATCTGACCCTTCTCTACCTCTTCGATGATCGCTGCGACGAAGGCGTCGAGATCATCGGGATTTCGCGATGTGATCAGCCCGCGGTCGCGCGCCACGGGCACATCCACCACCTGTGCCCCGGCATTGGCCAGATCCGTGCGCAAGGAGGGCCAGGAGGTCACCTCGCGCCCGGCCACCAGCCCCGCCTCGATCAGCAGCCAGGGCGCGTGGCAAATCGCGGCAACGGGCCGGTCCCGGTCGCGGAACGCCTGGATCAGGGCAATAGCCGCCGGGTCAAGGCGCAGGATGTCCGGGTTGATCTGCCCGCCGGGCAGCACCAGCGCGTCATATTGGGTGGAGTCCGCGTCCTCGATCCGCAGGTCGACCTCGGCCATCCGGCCCCAGCCGTCGCCGTCCCACCCCTTGATTCCGTTGCCGTCGGGGCTGGCCACATGGACCTGTGCCCCGGCATCGCGCAGCTTGTCCCGGGGCACCTCCAGTTCCGATTGCTCGAAGCCGTGGGTGGCGATGATGAGAATGCGTGCCTTGGTGATTTCGGTCATGTCGGTCTCCCGTCTCGTGTCCATTCATATTGTCAACGAGCCGGGAGAGGCCCCTGTTCCATTCAGAGTGCTGCCGCCAGCCTCGCGCCCTGGTCGATGGCCCGTTTCGCATCGAGTTCGGAGGCCACATCCGCGCCGCCGATCACGTGGACTGGAACACCGCGCGCGCTCAGTGCATCGGCGAGGCTGCGTTCAGGCACCTGCCCGGCGCAGAGCACGATGGTGTCCACCTCCAGGGTCTCCGGGGTTCCGTCCCGCAGGATGCGCAGTCCCTCCGGACCGATCCCTTCGTACTGCACCCCGCCGAGCATCCTGACACCCTTCATCTGCAAACTGGCGCGGTGGATCCAGCCCGTGGTCTTGCCCAGTCGCTTGCCGAGTTTCTCTGCCTTGCGTTGCAGCAGGGTGATCTGTCGGGGGCTCGGAATGGGTTGCGGCCCCTCGGCGGCGAGGCCGCCGCGAATGTCCTCGGGGTCCGCGACGCCCCACTCCCGGCGCCAAAGCTCGGGAACCTCGGTCGGGCTCTCGCCTTTATGGGCCAGGTATTCCGCCACGTCGAAGCCGATGCCCCCGGCGCCGACGATCGCCACTCGGTCCCCGACCGGTGCCTTGCGGCGCAACACGTCGATATAGGACAGCACGTTGGGGGCGTCCTGCCCGGGGATGCCAGGGTCACGGGGCAGCACACCCGTGGCGACGATCACCTCGTCGAACCCCGCGACGGTCTCGGGTGTGGCGTCGGTGTTCAGGCGCAACGCAATGCCGCGCTCGGCCACCATGGTCTCGTACCAGTCCACGAGGCCGTGGAATTCCTCCTTGCCGGGGATCTGGCGCGCCATGTTGAGCTGTCCGCCGATCCGGTCCGCCCGGTCAAAAAGCGTGACCGCATGGCCCCGCTCCGCCGCGACCAGGGCCGCCGACAGCCCGCCGGGACCGGCGCCCACCACGGCGATCCGGCGCGGGGTCTCGGTCGGTTCATAGCGCAGCTCGGTCTCGTGGCAGGCGCGCGGGTTCACCAGGCAGGAACTGAGCTTGCCGGAAAACGTATGATCGAGGCACGCCTGGTTGCAGGCGATGCAGGGCGCGATGGTCGCCGCGCGCCCGGCGGCGGCCTTGGCCACGAAATCCGGATCCGCGAGGAAGGGTCGCGCCATCGACACCATGTCGGCGCAACCCTCGGCAAGTACCTCTTCCGCGATTTCCGGCGTGTTGATTCGATTCGAGGTGATCACGGGGATGCCGACCTCGCCCATCAGCTTGCGCGTCACCCAGGCAAACGCCTTGCGCGGCACCGAAGTGGCGATGGTCGGGATCCGCGCCTCGTGCCAGCCGATCCCGGTGTTCAGGATCGACGCGCCCGCGCCCTCAATCGCGTGGGCAAGTTGCACCACCTCATCCCAGGTGGACCCGTTCGGGATCAGGTCGATCATGCTCAGCCGGTAGATCACGATGAAATCGTCGCCCACCGCCGCGCGTACCCTCCGGACGACCTCCACCGGCAGGCGCATCCGGTTCTCGTAAGGCCCGCCCCAACGGTCCTCGCGTCGGTTGGTGTGGGTGACGAGAAACTGATTGAGGAAATATCCCTCCGATCCCATCACCTCCACCCCGTCATAGCCGGCCTCGCGCGCCCGGGCGGCCGCAGTGACGATATCGGCGATCTGCTTTTCGATGCCAGCCTCGTCCAGTTCGCGTGGTGCGAAGGGCGATATCGGGGATTTCACCGCCGAGGGCGCAACGCAATTGGGGCTGTAGGCATATCGCCCCGCATGCAGGATCTGCATGGCGATCTTGCCGTCCGCGTCATGAACCCGGTCCGTCACCACCCGATGATTGGCGATGTCCTCCGGCGTATAGAGCCCCGCGGCACCCGGAAACACGCCGCCTTCCGGGTTCGGTGCCATGCCGCCAGTGACCATCAGCGCCGCGCCGCCCCGCGCCCGGGCGGCATAGAACTCGGCCACCCGGTTCCAATCCCGCGTCTCTTCCAACCCGGTATGCATGGACCCCATCAACACCCGGTTGCGCAGGGTCGTATGGCCGAGCTCCAACGGGCGCAGCAGGTTCGGATAGGCGGTCATGGCGTGTCTCCGGTGGCGTGGGCTTTGGCGCGCAGACTGCCGCCGCCCGCGCGGCTTGTCATCCGCTACGCTGCGTCAGTCGATCCGCGCCCGAGGGCGGCTGTCAGTCATCGGGCAGTCGCGCCCGCATCGCGGCCTGGAAAGCCCTGCGCAACTGATCCAACTCCGCGCGCAGCAGGGCGACTTCCGCGCGCAGGTCATCGGCCAGGTCCTCCCCGGCGAGCAGGGGCACACGGGCCAGCACGGCGCCCGTTTCCGCATCGGTTACCAGGAAAACGCTGACCCCCTCGCCAAGGGCCGAGACAGGGATGGCGAACCTCACGTCCCAGGCGTTGGGCGCGCCCGCCACGGCCGTGACCCTCGGGACCGGGTGATCGGTCCCGTCCTGGATCAGCCGCAGGGCGGGCGCCCCGGCGGCCTGCGCACGTGCCGTAAGACGGCCTTCCCACAGCCCGCCCTGAAACCGGGTCTTCACGAGTTCGAACGGGGTCGAGGCTGCGCCCGATGCGGTCTCGGTCACATTTCGGCCCGCGGATATCGGGACAGCAAGACGTCATGCAAGGTCAGCCGCAACATGGCCGGGCGCTCCACGATCAGGTCGATCCACGCATGATCTACCGGCTGCGCGCGCAAATCGCCATAGGCCAGATCGAAGGCGGCATGACATGTTCCACTTTCGGGCGCAGAGAATTCCGACAGCATCTGGGCGGTGTTCGGCCCCTGCTCCATGTTCAGACGACCATAAAGCTTCGTCGGCGCCGAAGCCTCCAGCCTCAACTCGATCCGCAGAACGTCGCGGTCGCTGAGCGCGGCGGCTTCGCTGTCCGGCAGGCCGGTCACCAGGGACAGGAAGCTGCCTTCGAAATGCAGGGTGTCGAGGATCAGCGCGAAGGGCGCGGGGGCGCTGGCCGGTGCGAGGGACTGGCGCAGGATCATTTCGGCCTTCGGGCAGTCGTGAAACAGCGTCAGGTCCGGTGTGATCCGGGTGCCGTTGGCCGGGCCGATGCGGATCGGATCTTCTGTCGCCTGGTGCCAGGCCGTCGGGCGCTGGGCCCAGACAGCCCCCGTGGGCAAGTCGGGCCGGGGGCGCTGGGTCTGCCGCAACCGGGCCTCGGCCTCGCGGGCCTCCGCATCGGCCCGGGCGCGGGCGCGGCGGGCGGCATCGCGCTGCTGCACCTCGACACTGCGGTCGCACCCGGCGGGCGGCGCCATCACGTCCTGCCATTCCGGAGGGGCGGCCCGCTCGCCGCCGCCTGACATCCACGCGTTCAACCTGCGCAACATCATTGCGGTCTCCCTGTTTCCTTGAGGGCGCACTGTCAGCTCGAAGGTGACACGCCCGCGAAATCCTACGCCCGATCCGTCATGCAACAAGCGTTTTGAAATACGGTTAAGGGTATCGGCGTCACAGCGCCGGATTATCCCTCTGGATTCGCGCGGCAAACTCCCGCACGGCGCGCAAGCCCTCTGCCCGCGACAGGGGATTGGCCTCGAAGCCAAGCACCGCCACGGAGACCACGCGCCCGTCCAGATCGAAGATCGCGCGCCAGTGGTCGGAGGACATGCCAGGCGCATAGCCTGCGCTGTCATCCCGGGCATGGACATAAAGCACATCGCCCTGCTGGAAACTTTCCAGGATATCGACGGTTGCGGGATCGCTCTCGCGGCTGAGCATCGCCCGCCCGTTATCGGAGCGCAGAAAGGCTTCCAGCAGAGGGGCTTGCTCGGCGACTTCGATCGCCTCGGTCTCTCGGACCGCCGCGGTCAGGAGTGCGCGGATGCGCGGCTGAGGCGCCGCCCCCGACCGGGTGATCGCGGCACAATTGCCCAGCAGCACGAAGGCCTGCCCATCCCGATCCTTGGTCGCGGATGGGTCCACGCAGAACCCCCGCGGCCCCGAGATCGTCACGGCGCTGCGCGAGACGGTGACGGTTGCCTCCGGCGGAACCGGCCCGCCGGCCAGTCCGAGCCCGTCCAACTCCGCGCAGCCCGCGAGCGCCAGCAGGGCAAGCCCCGCCAGCATGCGGCGCCCGATTTCAGAGATCGGCGTAGATGTGTTTTTCATCCTTGGCTCCGGGATGGGTGACTGCCCCCAGGCGTGCGCCGCCAACCAGCTGCGCATATTTCCACAACGCACCCGAGGCATAGATCGTCTCCCGCGGGCCGCTCCAGGCATCTTTTCGCGCGGCAAGCTCATCCTCGCTCAGCGCGACGGACAGCTCGCCCTTCAGCGCGTCGATGGTGATCATGTCGCCGTCCTTGAGCATCGCGATGGGGCCGCCATGGGCCGCTTCGGGGCCCACATGGCCGACGCAGAAGCCGCGCGTGGCCCCGGAGAACCGGCCATCGGTGATCAGCGCCACCTTCTTGCCCATGCCCTGACCCGAGAGCGCCGCCGTGGTGGCCAGCATCTCGCGCATGCCGGGGCCGCCTGCGGGACCCTCGTTGCGGATCACGAAGACGTCGCCTTCCTCGTAGGCGCGGTTCTGAACCGCCTCGAAGGCGTCCTCTTCGCACTCGAACACGCGCGCCGGGCCGGTGAAGACCAACTGGTCGTCGCTCATGCCCGCGATCTTCACGATGGCACCTTCGGGCGCCAGGTTACCCTCGAGCCCGACAACCCCGCCCGTGGTAGAGAGTGGCGTGTCGACCGGATAGATCACCCGGCCATCGGCTTCGAGCGTGACCTTGTCGAGCTCCTCGCCGATGGAGTAGCCGGTCACGGTCATGCAATCCTCGTGGATCAGGCCCGCGCGGCGCAGCTCGCGCATCACCACGGGTACACCACCCGCTTCGTACATGTCCTTGGCGACGTATTTGCCGCCCGGCTTGAGGTCCACGAAATAGGGCGTGTCTCGGAAGATGTCGCAGACATCCTGCAAGGTGAATTCGATCCCGGCCTCATGGGCAATCGCAGGCAGGTGCAGACCGGCATTCGTCGACCCGCCGGTGCAGGCCACGATCCGCGCGGCATTCTCCAGCGACTTCCGGGTCACGATGTCCCGCGCGCGGATGCCTTTCTCGATCAGGTCCATGACCGCGCGGCCCGACGCCTCGCCATACTGGTCGCGGCTTTCGTAGGGCGCGGGTGCGCCCGCGGAATTCGGTAGCGCCAGACCGATCGCCTCGGACACGCAGGCCATGGTATTGGCGGTGAACTGACCGCCACAGGCCCCTGCGGACGGACAGGCCACCCGTTCCAGCACTTCCAACTCTGCATCGGTGTAGTTCCCGGCCTGGTGCTTGCCCACGGCCTCGAACACGTCCTGAACCGTCACGTCCTCGCCGTTCAGCCGACCCGGCAGGATCGAGCCGCCATAAATGAAAACCGACGGCACGTTGAGCCGCACCATGGCCATCATCATCCCCGGCAGAGACTTGTCGCAGCCCGCAAGACCCACAATCGCGTCATAGCAATGGCCGCGCATGGTCAATTCGACCGTATCGGCAATCGCCTCGCGGGAGGCCAGCGAGGACCGCATGCCCTCATGGCCCATGGCGATCCCGTCGGTCACGGTGATCGTGGTGAATTCCCGCGGCGTGCCGGAGGCCTGCTTGACCCCCATCTTCACCGCCTGGGCCTGGCGGCTGAGCGCGATGTTGCAGGGCGCGGCCTCGTTCCAGCATGTGGCGACCCCGACCAGCGGCTGGTGGATCTCTTCCTCGGTCATGCCCATGGCATAGTAATAGGACCGATGCGGCGCGCGCGAGGGGCCTTCGGTGACGTGACGGCTGGGCAGCTTGGACTTGTCGAACGGACGCTTGAGCATGACATGGATCTCCTGGCAACTGGCTCATCTGATACGCGCTCGGCTTCGCGGGTACAAGCGGTCGCAGGGGCGCGCGGAACATGGCGGTTGTTCTCTGCCCATGCAGCCCCTAGCGTCCGCGCGCGCAACCCCGGAGACGCCCGATGTCCCTTTCCCGGTCCCTTTGGACCCCAGAGTTCGACCATTTCACCGAGCCCGCACGCCGCCGCGCGGGGCTGGGATGGTTCGTGCTGGGATGTGTCCTGGTGATCGGGATCTATGCCGCGTCGCTCATGGGGATCTTCGGTGCCATCGGGCTGATCGGCGGCGAGGGCGCCGCGGCCCAATGGCTGCTGCGGGTGCAGACCGCTGCCGGACCCACGGCGACGCTCCTGCTGCTGGCGACTTTTGGTGGGCTCGTGCTGGGCCTCTGGGCCTGCTTGCGGCTGGTCCACCGCCGCCCTCTCGGGAGCGTGATCGGCGCGTGGGAGCCGACGTCGCGCGACTTCCGCCGTGCGAGCGTGATCACCCTGGCGGGCATGGGCCTTTCGCTGCTGCTCTTCCTGCCGGGCATGGAGATCCTGCCGAACCTGCCTTTGGGCATCTGGGTGTCGTTCCTGCCCCTGGCCCTGCTGATGATCGCGCTGCAGACCGGCGCGGAAGAGATGCTCTTTCGCGGCTACCTGCAACAGCAACTCGCGGCGCGGTTCTCCAGCCCGCTGGTCTGGATGTTGCTGCCCAGTGTTCTCTTCGGCGCGGCTCATTACGACCCGACCACGGCCGGCGACACGGCTTTGCAGGTGGCCTTGGCGGCGGGGATCTTCGGGCTGATGGCGGCGGATCTGACCCGGCTGACCGGCAATATCGGCGCGGCCTGGGGGATGCATTTCGCCAATAACTGCATGGCGATCCTCGGGGTATCGGTGCAGGGCACGATCCCGGGCCTGTCGCTCTACACCACCGAGCTTGCGATTTCGGACACCGCCGAGATCAGCGTGCTGCTGTGGCAGGACATGGCGCTGACGCTTCTCTTCTATCTCGCAATCCGCTGGGTCGTGACCCGCTGATTGCATTTCCGCGCCGCGGCGATTATCTCGAACCCAATCGCATAGCCCCAGGACAATCGCGCCCATGAACTGGATTTCCAACTACGTCCGCCCCACGATCAACTCGTTGTTTTCGCGGCGGGAAGTGCCGGAGAACCTGTGGCGCAAATGCCCTGAATGCGGAACCATGCTGTTTCACCGGGAACTGTCGGACAACCTGTTCGTCTGTATCAGCTGCGATCACCACATGGCGATCACCCCGCGCCAGCGCTTCGAGGCGCTGTTCGACGGCGGTGTGTTTTCCGAGGTGAAGGTGCCCGCACCCATCGCCGACCCGCTCCAGTTCAAGGATCAGAAGAAGTATCCCGAGCGGATGAAGAGCGCCGTGAAAGCAACGGGCGAGCCCGAGGCGATGCTGGTAGCCGAAGGCGAGATCGGCCGCACCCCCATCGTCGCCGCGGCCCAGGATTTCAGCTTCATGGGCGGCTCCATGGGGATGTATGTGGGCAATGCGATCATCGCCGCGGCCGAACGGGCGGTGGCGCTGAAGCGTCCGTTGATCCTGTTTTCGGCTGCGGGTGGGGCGCGCATGCAGGAAGGCATTCTCAGCCTGATGCAGATGCCCCGCACCACCGTGGCCGTGCAGATGCTCAAGGAAGCGGGACTGCCTTACATCGTCGTTCTCACCCACCCGACCACGGGCGGGGTGACCGCATCCTATGCCATGCTGGGCGATGTTCAAATCGCCGAGCCCAATGCGCTGATCTGCTTCGCGGGCCCCCGGGTGATCGAGCAGACGATCCGCGAGAAACTGCCCGAGGGCTTCCAGCGCGCGGAATACCTGCTGGATCACGGGATGCTCGATCGGGTGACCCACCGGATGAAACTGCGCGACGAGTTGATCCGCATCACCCGCATGCTGCTGGGTCTCGGGCCGGCCATTGTCGGTGACCTTCCGGCGCCCGATCCCGCGCCCGCGACGCCGGAGCCCCAGAAGGCGGCCCCGAGCGCACCTGCGCAGGACAAGCCCGGCGCAGGACGGTCGTGACACGGTGAACGCGCCCGGCTCCGACCTGCTGCTGGAGCGTCTGATGACGCTTCACCCCAAGATCATCGACCTGACCCTCGACCGGGTCTGGCGCCTGCTGGCGACGCTCGATCACCCTGAACGACGCTTGCCGCCCGTGGTCCATATCGCGGGCACCAATGGCAAGGGCTCGACGCTGGCGATGATCCGCGCGGGGCTGGAAGGGGCGGGGCAGACCTGTCACGCTTATACCTCGCCGCATCTCGCACGGTTTCACGAGCGCATCCGTCTGGCCGGGGACCTGATTTCCGAGCCTGATCTCGCCGCCCTTCTGGCGGAATGCGAGACCGCCAATGGTGGCGCGCCCATCACCTATTTCGAGATCACGACCGTCGCGGCTCTTCTGGCCTTCGCCCGCACGCCCGCCGACTGGACCCTGCTGGAGGTCGGCCTCGGCGGGCGGCTCGATGCGACCAACGTGATCGACACGCCCGCGCTCTGCGTCATCACGCCGGTGTCCTACGATCACCAGCAGTTTTTGGGCGACACCCTGCCCGAGATCGCGGGCGAGAAGGCGGGCATCCTGAAACGCGGCGTGACCTGCGTGGTCGGCCCACAACAGGACGCCGCGCTGGAGGTGATCGAGGATCGCGCCGCCCGTGTCGGCGCGCCACTGCGCGCCCATGGGCAGCACTGGCATGTGAGCGTGGAGCATGAACGGTTGGTCTACCAGGACGAAACCGGGCTTCTGGACCTCCCCCTGCCGGTCCTGCCGGGACCCCACCAGATCGAGAATGCAGGCATGGCGCTTGCCGCCCTGCGCGCGCTCGGCACCGGCGATCCGGAGCCCGCGCTGACCAAGGCTCAATGGCCCGCGCGGATGCAGCGGCTGCGCCATGGGCCCTTGGTGGAGCTCGCGCCGGAGGTCGAGCTCTGGCTCGACGGCGGGCACAACCCGGCGGCAGGGGCCGCACTGGCTGCGACGCTCGCCGGGCTGCCGGACCGGCCCACCTATCTGATCTGCGGTATGCTCCGTACGAAAGATGTGGCCGGGTTCCTCCGCCCCCTTGCGGGCTTTGCCGAAGCCCTGCACGCCGTTTCCATCCCTGGCGAGGCCGCCACTCTCAGCGCTTCCGAAACCGCCGCCGAGGCTACCGCCCTCGGCCTGCGCAGCGTCGAGGCTGACACGGTCGCGGCCGCCCTTGCCGCCATCGCTGCCGAAACCCCGGCCGCGCGGGTTATAATCTGTGGCTCGCTCTACCTCGCCGGGTCGGTCCTGCGCGAGCATGGTTGAACCAACCGCACCCAAAGGGCGGTCATTAACCAGACCTACACCACGAAGGGATTAGAACGAACCCCGAACATGCAGCGGGCATGACCTATCGGGGCTTCTGTCGTGGCAAACTCTGGCGGCGATCACACCTATACCAGCCTGGGCTGGCCCAAGGATGCCTATTACCTGCCCGAGGGCACGGAACTGAAACTGGTCGAACTGCACCTCGTAGACAAGGATCAGGATGGCGACATCGGTCCGGGGGATGTCGTCAACGGGTCGGAAGTTCTGGAATCCTATCTCGGCGACTGGATCGGCTTCGATTCCGGCGAAGGCGAGCAGTGGGTCTATGGTGTGACCTTCTACCTCGAAGACGGGTCGCAGGTCTTCATGGCCACCGATGGCACCCAATTGCAGGATGCCAAGTCCACGGGCTGCAAATGGGTGCTGGAGAGCACCGATGTGCCTGTCAAGCAGATCACCGCCCCTTGTTTCGTCGCGGGAACGCGTATCCTGACCCCCGAAGGGGTCGTGCCGGTCGAAACCTTGCGCCCCGGGGATCTTGTGCAGACGCGGGACCACGGGGCGCAGCCCGTGCTCTGGGTCGGGCGCAGGACCCTTCCGGGCAGCGAGGCCCTGGCGCCGATCCGCTTCTCGCCCGACGCCCTGGGATCCGACCGCCCGCTCTACGTATCCCCCCAGCATCGGATGCTGCTGTCGGATCCCCGCCTCTTACTCCTCTTCGAAGAGGCTGAGGTCCTTGCCGCCGCCCTGCACCTCGTCAATGGCCACAGCGTGGTACAGGCGCCACGCGCGCGCGTGACCTATATCCACCTGCTATTTGCACGGCACGAGATCGTCTATGCCGAGGGGATCCCGAGCGAGAGCTTTCATCCCGGCATGGCCGGTCTCGCGGGCTTTGGCGATGCCGCGCGAGACGAGCTCTTGGGCTTTTTCCCGCAGCTGGCAGACCTTGATGCCGGTTTCGGCCCCTGCGCCCGCCGCGTGTTGCGCGCCCATGAGGCCGCGGTTGCAGCAAAGCTGGTCATCGGCCGCGGCGCGCATGCCGCGATGGCGGCCTAGGCGAGGTTGTCCATCTTGCTGGCAAGCTTGATATCCAACTCCGACAAACCGCCCACGTCATGGGTGGTCAGCGTCACTTCGACGGTCTTGTAGACGTTGCTCCATTCCGGGTGATGGTCCCATTTCTCTGCCCAAAGGGCTGTGCCGGTCATGAAGGCGAACGCCTCGGTGAAGTCGCCGAACACGAAGGTCTTCTTGATCGCGTCGCGCCCCTCGACCATCTCCCAGCCCGCGCGCATCAACGGCGCAAGGTGCTCGTCCCGTGTGCTGTCATCCAGTTTCTGTGCCATCAATCCTCCGACAGTGTTTTCTTGAACGGGCCATAGCTCGTCATCACTTCAATTTCCTCGCCCACGGCATCCTTCTCGGCCTCCAGATAACGCTGGATCGCCTCGGCAAACCCTTGGTCGCGCACCCAGTGCAGCGAATGGGTCTGTGCCGGCAGGTAGCCGCGCGCCAGCTTGTGCGCGCCCTGCGCCCCGGCCTCCACCGTGCCGAGACCATGGGCAATCGCGAACTCGATCGCCTGGTAATAGCACGCCTCGAAATGCAGGCAGGGGTGATCCTCGACACAGCCCCAGTAGCGCCCGTAAAGCGCATCGCGCCCGACGAAGTTCAGCGCCCCGGCCACGGGCCGCCCCGCGCGATGGGCCAGTACCAGCATCATGTCGTCGCGCAGGGTTTCCTGGGCGATGTCGAAAAAACGCCGCGTGAGGTAAGGTGTGCCCCATTTGCGCGCGCCCGTGTCCTGGTAGAACACCCAGAACGCGTCCCAGTGGTCGGGCCGCAAATCGTCGCCGGTGATCTGTTGGATCTCGCCGCCGAACGCATGGGCCGTCTGCCGTTCCTTGCGGATGTTCTTGCGCTTGCGCGACGACAGGTCCGCAAGAAACCCGTCGAAATCCGCATAACCCCGGTTCACCCAATGAAACTGCTGCGACACCCGGTGCATGAGCCCCATCGCGGCCCCGGCTTCGGCCTCCGCCTCCGCCTCGGTGCAGAAGGTGATGTGCAGCGAGCTGACTTCCGCCTCCGCGGCCACCTGGACCGCGCCCTGGACGAGTGCCGATTGCCCGATCCCCTCGTAACCTGGTCGCACCAGGAGCCGCCGCCCCGTGGCCGGGGTAAAAGGGACCGCGATCTGCAGCTTGGGATAGTACCGCCCGCCTGCCCGCTCATAGGCATGGGCCCAGTTGTGATCGAAGATGAACTCGCCCTGGCTGTGGGACTTGGCATAAAGCGGTGCGACCGCGATCACCTGATCCTCCGTGCGCGCCACTAGGTAACGCGGGCCCCAGCCGCTCCCTGCCCCGACGGAGCCTGACGCCTCCAGCGCATGCAGAAACCGATAGGTCGTGAAAGGGTCATCCGGACGCCCGCCATCCGCGACCTCCGGGCAGGCGCAGGCGTCCCAGTCCGCGGCCCCGATCTCGTCCAGACGCCCCACGACCGAAATCTCGATCTGGGTCTCGCGCGCTGCCGCGCGGTCCGGGTCGGGCAGGGGGTCGGGGATCATCGCAGGCTCCACAAGGTCGCCCTGCACAAATGGCCCCGGCGCGTCGCGGGTCAAGCCTCCGGCACGGGCCGCGGCGGCAGGAACCCCTCGAAGGTGATGTTGTCGGCAGCCTGCAGGGCCTCGCGCGCCTCCGCCGGGCTGGTGATGGTCCAGGTCAGAACAGGCACACCGCGGTGCCGCAGCCGGGTCACCGCGTCCATGTCGAGGCTGCGACGATCGTGGCTGATGAAGCTCGCGCCGACCGCGTCGAAGGTCGCGATGGCGTTCAGCCGGACCTGTTGTTCGGGGCTGAGCGTGTTTTCCCTGCAGAAGTCCATGGTCGTCAAACCCCGCGGCACCGAAGGCAGGAGCCGCGCGAGATGCTGGACGGTGTGTGGGTTGAACGACATCACCGCGATGTTGTCCGTCGCCGCGCCGATCGCGCCCGCGACCGCCGCGGCCAGCGCCTCGCTCTCGGGGCCAAGACTGCCGGACTGGTCTTTCAACTCGATCAGGAGCGGCACGCGCCCACCCACATGGGCCACCACTTCGGACAGTTCCGGCGGCCCGTCTGCGGCCCCCCGCAGTCGGATCGCCTGCAGCGCCGCGAGGGAGCGCGCGCGCACAGGTCCGGTCTCGCCCGTCAGCCGGTCAAGCTCAGCATCGTGGAAGACCAGCGCCGCGCCATCCGCGGTCAATTGCACGTCGATCTCGATGCCGTAGCCAGCCTGCATCGCCGCCTCTATGGCCGCACGACTGTTCTCGATCCGCGCGGTTGTCGGGTCGTGGAGCCCGCGATGGGCCAGGGGCCGGGTCACGAAGGCCCAAGGCAGGGGCGGGGTCATGGGCGGATCTGGAACAGGCCCTCGATCTCGACGGCCACGCCGAAGGGCAGGGCCGCGGCACTGACCGCCGAGCGCGCATGGCGTCCGGTGTCGCCGAGCGCCTCGACCATGAAATCCGACGCGCCATTGACCACCTTGGGCTGATCTCCGAAATCGGGGGTCGAGTTGACGAAGCCTACCAGCTTCACCACCCGCTCCAGCCGGTCGAGATCCCCGCCGCAGGCCGCCTTGACCTGGGCCAGCAGATTGATCGCGCAACGCCTGGCCGCGGCCGCACCCGCGTCGACGTCAAGGTCCGCCCCCAGCTTTCCGAGCACCATGTTCCCGTCGGCCGCGGGCAGTTGCCCGGAGACATGCACCATGTTCCCGACGATCACGAATGGCACGTAGTTCGCCGCAGGCGCGGCCGCGTCGGGCAAGCTCACCCCAAGCTCGGCCAGGCGCGTTTCGAATTTTCCAGACATCGTTCCCCCTCTTGTCCCGCGCTCAGCCTTCCCGGAAGGCGCGGTTGAAATAATCGCTCAGCGGTTTGACGAAATACTCGATCGGCGTGCGGTCCGCGGTGCGGATGAATGCTTCTACCGGCATGCCGGGGATCAGGTCGAGCCCTTCCAGCTTCTCCATTTCGCCTTCCTGCGGCGCGGTTTCCACCCGGTAGAAGGAAGCGCCGGTCGCCTCGTCCACGAAGGCATCCGGCGAGACGCTCACGACCTTGCCCTTCAACTCCGGTGTCAGCCGCTGGTCGAAGGCCGAAAACCGCAGGTTCACCTCCTGGCCCACATAGACCTCGTCCACGTTGATCGGATTGACCCGGCTGGTGATGATCAAGGGTCGGTCCTGCGGCACGATATAGAGCACCGGTTCCGCCGGGCGGATTACCGAGCGTTCGGCAAAGACCGACAGGTCATAGACGATCCCCCCGAGTGGCGCGCGGATATCGAGACGACTGAGCCGTTCGCGCAAGGCCTGTCGCTGCTGCTTGAGCTCCGATTCCTGGGCTTGCGTGTCGCGCAGTCGGGAAATCGCCTCCTCCCGGCGCGAAGTCGACAGTTTCAGGATTTCGATGTCGATTTCGGTCTGTCGCCCCTCGAACTCAGCCTTGGAGGCGGTCAACTCGCCCACCGACCCCAACAGCCGCGCTTGCTCCCGCTGCAGCGACAGCACCCGCGAGGCCTGGGCCAGGCCACGGTCGAGCAGGCTCTGCTGATCCGCAAGTTCCTGCTCGATCAGGTCGAGTTGCTGGGTCAGGGCGGTCTGCTGGGCCTCGATCCCCTCGATCTGGTTGCCGATCTGGGCCCGGCGCCGGGTCAGCTGCTCGGTTTCGGTTTCGACGGAGGTGTTGCGCGCCTCGAACAGGCGCCGCTGGCCGTCCATGACATCCGCGACCTCCGGGCTGGTCGCCGAAACCAGCAGGAGTTCCTCGTCGAAGATCACCTCCTCCTGACCGTCGCGCTCGGCCACGAGCAGCGCCCGCCGTGCCATCAGTTCGAACAATTGTCCTTCGACGATCGAGAGGTCGGTTTGCAACAGCGTCGGATCGAGCTGGATCAGCAGGTCGCCGGTCGCCACCGTATCGCCCTCGTCCACGGCGATGCGTTGGACCACGCCGCCATCGGGGTGCTGAACCACCTGGCGGTTCTGGTCCACCTCGATCTGACCGGGGGCGATGATCGCGCCGGCGATATTGGCCATCACTGACCAGCTGCCGAAGCCGCCGACCAGAATCGCGAGGGCAATCCCACCTATCAAGAGCTGCCGTCGGGCGGGAAATTTCTTGGCTGCGGGTCCGGTCATGACACGCCTCCAGCGGCTTTCTTCAGGATTTCCTTGTGGTTGGACACCATGGATTTCAGCACCTCGTCCCGTGGCCCGAAAGCCTTGCGCGAGCCACCCTCCAGCACCAGAAGCGTATCGCATTGCTCGATCGCTGCGGGCCGGTGGGCCATGATCAGCACCGCCTTGCCATCCTTTTTCATCCGCGCCACGGCCGCATTCAAGGCCTGGCTGCCGGAGTTGTCGAGGTTCGAGTTCGGCTCGTCCAGCACGAGGAGCACCGGATCTCCGTAGAGTGCGCGCGCCAGGCCGATCCGCTGCATCTGCCCGCCCGAGAGCCGGGTCTGGCTGCCGAGCAACATCGTGTCATAGCCATTGGGCAGCTTCAGGATCATCTCGTGGGCGTCCGCACGCTTGGCGGCATCCACCACCGCCTGGGCATCGGGCTGCGGGGCCAGCCGGGCGATGTTCTCGGCAATGGTACCGTCGAAGAGCACAACCTGTTGCGGCAGGTAGCCGATATGGGTGCCCAGCACATCCGGGCCGAACTGGTCCAGCGCCGCGCCATCGAGCCGGATCTTGCCGCCCGCCACGGGCCAGATGCCGGTCAGCGCCCGCGCCAGGGTCGATTTGCCCGCGCCCGATTGCCCGATCACCCCGCAGGCCTCCCCGGGCGAGACCGTGAAGCTCACACTCCGCAGGGCCGCTTGCGCTTCGCCCGGGGGCACCACGATCAGCTGCTCCACCACCAACCGCGCCTTCGGTTTGGGCAGGGGGGTCCGCTCCGGGTCGGGCGGGATGGCATCCAGCAACTCGATCAGGTCGCGCCGTCCCTTCATCGCCCGCTGCACCAGCGGCCATTGTCCGATCGCCATCTCGATCGGCGCCAGGGCCCGGCCCATCAGGATCGAGCCTGCGATCATCGCCCCGGCGGTCAATTGCTGCTGCAAGACGAGATATGCGCCAAGCCCGAGCATCGCCGATTGCAGGAACAGCCGGAATGTCTTGGTCAGGGTAGAAAAGCCGCCGGTCCGGTCCGAGGATGTCAGCGTCTCCGACAGGGACTCCGCGCGCACCTTGCTCCAGCGTGTGAAGGCCGCGCCGCGCATGCCGAGCGATTCGACGGTTTCCGCGCCCCCGGCCAGTTGCTGCGACATCATCTCGGCGCGGGCCGAGGCCTCGTTCGCCTTGCTCACCGGGCGACTTGTCAGCCATTGGTTCAGCACCGTCACCAGGATCAGGAATGTCCCGCCCACCAGGGCGAGATAGCCCAACCAGGGGTGAAACATGAAGATCGCGGCCACGAAGAGCGGTGTCCACGGAATGTCGAACACCGCCAGAAGAGCCGGCGAAGACAACAGTCGCTGCATCGACTCCAGGTCGCGCAACCCGGTCGCCGCCGTGGTCTGCCCCTGGCGCAAAGATTTGCGCAACGACGCCGAAAACACCCGTTGGTCTAGGGTGTCCTGCATGCGCGCCCCGGCCCGCGCCAACACGCGCCCGCGGGCCCAGTCCAGGATCCCCATCATCAAAAACAGAAACGCGACCAGTACCGACAGCGCCAGCAGGGTCTCTTCCGACTGGCTGCCCAGAACCCGGTCGTAGACCTGCAACATGTAGAGCGGCCCGGTCAGCATCAGGGCGTTCACGAAGATCGAGAACACGAAGACCCAGGCGAACAACGGCATGTTGGCGCGACGGATCGCACCCAGTTCTTCGAGCCCCTTGCCCGCGTTCGGGGAGGTGCGTGGCGCCATGGCGATCCCTGTCTCCGTATGTGTCTGTGCGCGCCGAACTGGCGAGGCTGCGCCGATTCTTAACGCCACTTGTTTAACGTGGGTTCTATAAATGCTGTAGTTTCCATATGTACGTCACGACGCTGCCCGAGTCTCAAGCCATTTATTGTAATCTGCCCCGGATCCCATTCGCATGTTTCAGTCCCTGACCCGCGCCCTTGTCTGCCTTGCGGTGATCACCACACTCGGGGCCTGTGCCTCGCCCAACCGCCCGGACGAGGTGATCGACCCGTTCGAGCCTGCCAACCGGGGTGTGCACAATTTCAACAAGGCGCTGGACAAGGCGATCCTGCGCGAGGCGTCCGAAGCCTATGTCACCCTGGTTCCGGACCCTCTGGTGCAGGGCATCAGCAACGCGACCGGAAACCTCGAGCAGCCCGCCCGGATCCTCAACAACGTGCTGCAGGGGCGCGCCGAGAACGCATTGCATAACATGTTCCGATTCCTCGTGAATACGACCATGGGGCTCGGCGGTCTGCTCGATCCGGCCACCGCCATGGGCCTGCAGGAGCTCGACACCGACTTCGGCGAAACCATGTATGTCTGGGGCGTGGGCGAGGGGCCCTTCGTGTCGGTCCCGCTGCTCGGGCCGCATACCTCTCGGCACCTGTCCGGACGGGCGGTCGACATCGTGATCGATCCCATCGGCGAGCTTGTCACCTTCACCCGACCCCTCACCGTGCGCGCCGGGCTCTTCACCGTCGAGCAACTCAAGGACCGGGCGGAGTTCGGATCGGTCGTGGACGACCTGCTCTACAACAGCATCGACAGCTACGCCTCCACACGCATTCTTTACCTGCAGAACCGGCGCTTCCGGCTTGGGAGTGGGACCGGAAACGATTATCTGGACCCCTACGACGATTTCGGCGGAGACCCCTCCGTGGCCCTGATCGAGGGCGGCGCCCCTGCCGACGACCTTTACTTCGATCCCTACGAGGACCCCTATGTCGAGTAACCTTTCCCGCCGCCGCGTGCTCCGCACTCTGGGTGCCTTCGCCCTGAGCCTGCCCTTTGCCGGACTGCTCGGACCAAGTCCCGCCCAGGCCCTCAACACCAACGAGGCCAAGGATCTTGTCGGGCGGCTCGTGGCCGAGATCGACGCGGCGATCAACTCGGGCAAGACCGGCTCGGCCCTCTATCGCGAGTTCGAACGCATCTTCGAGCGTTACGCGGATGTGGACATCATCGCGCAATCCGTCCTCGGCGTGGAATGGCGCTCGGCCTCCAACGCCCAGCGGCGCGCCTACACGGACGCGTTCAAGACCTATATCTCGCGCAAATACGGACGTCGTTTCCAGGAGTTCGTCGGCGGTCGGATCGAGGTGAACAGTGCACGTCCCGTGCGCAGCTTCTTCGAGGTGAAATCGACTGCGTTCCTGCGGGGCGAGGCCCCGTTCGAAGTGATTTTCCTGGTGTCCGACCGTTCGGGGCGCGACCTGTTCTTCAACATCGTCATCGAAGGCGTGAACCTTGCGATCACGGAGCGGACCGAGATCGGCGCGCTGCTGGACCGCAACGGGGGCAATCTCGACGCGATGATCCAGGCGCTTCGCAATACAACCTGATCCGGTCGGGGTGTTGCCGCGCCCACCGGGACCTGAATGATCTGCCGATCGGACACCAAGCCCGTTCGAACGGGCTTGGACACGCGATTTGGAAATCGCGTCAGAAGCGCTTTGCAAAGCGCTTGATCAAGGCGCTTCGAAGCGCCTTGCCGCGCGCCGCGGCTCAGTTCCGCCCCAGCAACCCACCAAGCACATCGCGCAGCACCCGTTCGGCGGCGTTGCGGATCTGGTCTTCAATCTGCGGCCGCTCTTGCCGGGCGATCTGTGGCGCCGGTTCCACCCGGGGGGGCGGCAGGGTCATGGGCAGGGGTCTTTGCGGGTCGCCCTCGTGGACCCGGCGCATGGTTTCGCGCCAGATCTCCGCCGGCAGCCCGCCGCCGGTCACGCCCGTCAGGGGCGTGTTATCGTCATAGCCCATCCAGATCCCCGCCACGTAATCGGCGGTGAAGCCCACGAACCACGCATCCCGCGCGGCCTGGGTGGTGCCGGTCTTGCCTGCCGCCTGCCGTCCGTCGGGCAGCTTGGCGCGCCCGCCGGTGCCGGTCTCGATCACCTGGAACATCATGAAGGTCAGCTCCTGCGCCGCGCGCTGGCTGACCACCCGTTCGCCGATCCCGCCCGCCTGGCCCATCAGCGGCTCGGAATCCCCCAGAAGCCGCAACTCCGTCAGCCCGTAGGGCGCCACGCTGCTGCCGCCGTTCAGGATCCCGGCATAGGCCGCTGTCATCTCCAGCAACGTGCTCTCCGACGCCCCCAGCGCCAGCGCCGGTCCCGGCGCCATCTCTCGCGCGATGCCGAAATCGCTGGCCACCTTGCGCACATTCTCCCGCCCGACCTGCTCCGACAGGCGCACCGCGGGCGTGTTGAGCGAGTTTTTCAGCGCCTCGGTCAGCGTCACCTCGCCGTAGAAATTGTTGGTGTAGTTGCGCGGGCTCCAGGGGCCTGAACCGGGGATATTGATGGTCAGCGGCGCATCGAGGATCATGTCGTTCGGTCTGTAGCCCAGGTCGAGTGCTGCGGCATAGACAAAGGGCTTGAAGGCCGACCCGGTCTGCCGCAGCGCCTGCGTCGCCCGGTTGAACGCGCCGGACACCTGCAGCTTGCGCCCGCCCACCATGGCCCGGACCGCCCCGTCCGCCGACATCACCACGATTGCCGCCTGAGCCTTGGAGCCGGGGCTGACCTTGGTCTCGAACACGTATTTCAGGGCCTCTTCCGCCGCCGCCTGGATATCCTGATCGAAGGTGGTGCGGATGATCACGTCCTCGGTGGTCTCCGAGGTCAGGAAATTTGGCCCTTCCTCCATCACCCAATCGGCGAAGTACCCGCCCGCGCGCCGCTCGGCCGCTTCCGACAGGGTGGCGGGATTGGCCCGGGCCACCGCGGCATCTGTCGCACTCAGGTAACCCTCCTGCTCCATCAGCCGCAGGATCGTGGCCGCGCGCCGCTGGGACCGCTCCAGGTCGTTGGTCGGCGCAAAACGCGACGGCGCCACCAAAAGCCCCGCCAGCATCGCCGCCTCCGCCGGATCCACTTCGGCCGCGGACTTGCCGAAATACCGCTGGCTCGCGGCCTCGAAGCCGCGCGCGCCAGCGCCCAGATAGGCCCGGTTCAGATAGATCGTCAGGATCTCATCCTTGGTATAGGCCGCCTCAAGCGCCAGCGAATAGGGCACTTCCTTGACCTTGCGCCAGATCCCGCCCCGGCGGCAGTCGGCTTCGTACTCCGCCTCCGTCATACCGCTCTCGGGCTTGTAAGGCGTCCCAAGGCACAGCAGCTTGGCCACCTGCTGCGTGATGGTGGAGCCGCCATGACCCGACAACGGCCCGCGCCCCTCGCGCAGGTTGATCCGTACCGCGCTGGCGATGCCGCGCGGGCTGATGCCGAAATGCTGGTAGAACCGCCGGTCCTCCGTGGCGATGATCGCGTTTTTCAGATGCGGCGACACGGTGTTGGCGTCGATCACACCGCCGAACTGGTCCCCGCGCCAGGCATAGACATCTCCGTCCCGGTCCAGCAGCGTCACGGACCCCCGCACCCGCCCATCGGTCAGCTGCAACGCCGGCGGCAGGGTGGAGTAATGGTAGGCCACCGACCCCGCGAGGATCAGCAACAGTACCGCGATCCCGCGCCAGGTGATGGCGAAGATCAGCCCGAGGATCCAGCCGATCAGCCGCCGGATTGCCCAGAACAGCCGCCCGAACAGGCCCCGCGGCGGGCCGGACCGGGCAGAGCTCCGGCGCTTGGCGGCGGTCTTGCGGCGTGGCTTGGGCTTGGGTTTAGCCGGGGCCTTGGCTGCGGCTGTCCGGGCCTTGGCCGGATGTCCGGCAGACCTCGCATCGGCGCGCAGCACCGGTCTCTTTCGTTTGTCTGAACTCATACGCGATGCCTGTACCTGCTGCGGAGGCCGAACGCCAACCCCGCGGATCGCCCCAAGGACTGGCCCTATGTAACCCCGCCTGACTCGCTTTTGCACTGCCCTGTCGCTTTTTCGCCATGCAGCAAATGCACAAAAAATGTGCAGAAGCCAAAATTCGTGCAAAAAATGTGCGACAACAACCCTGGGTTGTTGGGAAACGGGGCGCCTTCGTTGAATGAACCCGGTTCGCGTTCTGTTGTTCGGCGGTGAACTCTCGCAGGGCACCTGCAAAAGGAAGGGTAACAGACGTGAAACTTATCATCGCAGCAATCAAACCGTTCAAGTTGGAGGAGGTCCGCGAAGCACTCACCTCCATCGGCGTGCGCGGCATGATGGTCACCGAGATCAAAGGCTTCGGCTCACAGTCCGGTCACACGGAAATCTACCGTGGTGCGGAATATGCCGTGAACTTCGTGCCGAAGGTCAAACTCGAGATCGTCGTCGGCGACACCATGGCCGACCAGGTCGTCGAGACCATCCAAACCACCGCCAAGACCGACAAGATCGGCGACGGCAAGATCTTCGTCCTCGACGTGCAGCAGGCGGTCCGCGTCCGCACGGGCGAGACCAACGACGACGCGCTCTGAGCGCAGGAAATCCTTCGTAGAAAGGCTTCAACGCATGAAACTTACGAAACTCCTTCCGCTGGCTGCGGCGGCAATTGTCCTGCCGAGCCTTGGACTTGCCCAGGACGCCGCGCCCTCGTTCGACGAAATCGGCCCCTACATCATGACCACCCTGTTGTTCTGCATGGCGGGCTTCCTGGTGTTCTTCATGGCCTGCGGGTTCGCGATGCTCGAGGGCGGCCTGGTGCGGTCCAAGAACGTCACCATGCAGATGACCAAGAACATCGCGCTCTATTCGATTGCCGCGGTCATGTACTGGCTCATCGGCTTCAACCTGATGTATCCGGGCGACTTCAACGGCTATGTGGGCAGCTTCTTCGTCCCGACCGTTCTGGACCCCGTGGGCGTGGCCGCGGCTGATGCGGCACTGGACTATGCCTCCATCGGTTCGGACTTCTTCTTCCAGCTGGTTTTCGTCGCCGCAACCGCGTCCATCGTGTCCGGTGCCCTCGCCGAGCGGATCAAGCTCTGGCCCTTCCTCGCCTTCGTGGTGGTCCTGACCGGCATCATGTACCCGATCTCCGGCTCCTGGCAGTGGGGCGGCGGCTGGCTGTCCGAGATGGGCTTTTCGGACTTCGCGGGCTCGACAGTCGTGCACTCCGTGGGCGGCTGGGCTGCTCTGGCCGGTGCAATCATCCTCGGACCGCGCCTGGGCAAGTACAAGGATGGTCGCGTCAACCCGATGCCCGGCTCCAACCTTGCCCTCGCCACGCTCGGCACGTTCATCCTGTGGCTCGGCTGGTTCGGGTTCAATGGCGGCTCGCAGCTGGCCATGGGCACCGTGGGCGATGTCTCTGACGTGTCGCGCATCTTCGCCAACACCAACATGGCTGCGGCGGCCGGTGCTCTGACCGCGCTGATTCTGACCCAAGTCCTCTATAAAAAGCCGGACCTGACCATGGTGCTCAACGGCGCTCTGGCGGGCCTCGTGTCCATCACCGCGAGCCCGCTCGACCCGACACTCTTCGGCGCGCTCTGGATCGGGGCTGTCGGGGGCGTGATCGTGGTCTTTACCGTGCCGCTGCTGGACAAGTTCAAGATCGACGACGTTGTCGGCGCCATTCCGGTGCACCTCTTCGCCGGCATCTGGGGTACCATTGCCGTGGTGTTCTACCAGGAGGGCGCAAGCCTCGTGACACAGCTGGTCGGGATCGCCGCCTACGGTGTCTTCACCTTCGGGGTCGGCCTGATCGTGTGGTACCTGCTCAAGCTGACCATGGGCATTCGTGTCAGTGAAGAGGACGAGATCAACGGTCTCGACACCTCCGAGCTGGGCATGGAAGCCTATCCCGACTTCACCAAGGGCTGAGCCTCCTTCCTCTCAGCCTGACCAACTTCCCGGGCGGTCTTCGCCCGGGATTTTTCTCTTCAACGCAGTGCTCTCGTAGAGTGTGTGAACAGTGCAGGGATCGGGTGTCGTGGGAAACCGCGGCGCCCGGTCTGCGCTCCGAGGCCCGGCGCGGGCAGGTTCAGTCCTGCAGCACCGCTGCGATCGCCTCGGCCACGCGGTCCGTGGTCCGGGGGGTCACACCGGCCAGGTTCACCCGGCCTGTCCCCACCGCATAGACGGCGAAGTCTTCGCGCATCCGCGTCACCCGTTCCATGCCGAGCGGCAGCATCGCGAACATGCCGCTCTGAGCCGCCAGCCCGTCGAAACGGTCGCTCTGCAGCCGGGCGCGCAGGGCCTTGGCCAGCGCCTGGCGGTTGGCGCTCAAGGCGGTGCGTATTGCTGCCAGCTCCGCCTCCCAGGCGGCGCGCAAGGCCGGATCGGCCAGGATCTCCGTGACCACCCGGGCCCCGTGATCCGGCGGGAAGGAATAGTTCACCCGGTTCAGCCGTGTCAGCTGGCTCTGCACGGCCTCCACCACGCCCGGCTGCTCCAGCAGCACCAGCGCCAGTCCCACGCGTTCGCGGTAGAGCCCGAAGCTCTTGGAGCCGGAAAAGGCGAGCATCGCCTCGGGCAAACTTGCGAGGCGGCGCAGGAAGGCGGCGTCCGCCTCCGGCACCGCTCCGAAGCCGAGATAGGCACAGTCGACCAGCGGGACCGCCCCGGTCCGCGCCAGGCTGTCAACGATCTCCGCCTGCAACTCCGGCTTCGGGTCGATCCCGGTCGGATTGTGGCAGCAGGCATGCAGGATCACCACGTCCCCCGCCTGCGCCTGCGCGAGGTCGCGCAACAGCGCCTCCCGGTCGATCCCGGTGCCCTCCGGCGCGAGATAGGTGAAGGCCCGCGTCGCCAACCCCAGATGCTCCGCCAGCACCCGGTGGTTCGGCCAGGTCTCCGCCGGGATCCAGACTTGCGCCGCCGGTCGCGCCACCTGGCTCAGGGCCAGCAACGTCTGCACGGCGGAGGTGCCGCCCGTGGTCGCCGTAGCCGCCCGCGGACGCGTCACCGACCCGAGAAGCAGATCGCCCACCGCGGCGTGAAACGCCGGGTCGCCCGCGAAACTGACGTAGGATTTGGTGTCTTGGGTTCGCCACAGCCGTTCCTCGGCCGTTTTCACCGCCCCGAATACCGGCGTGCGCCCCTCCGCGTCGCGCCAGACCCCGATGCCCAGGTCCACCTTGCCGGGCCGCGGATCGGCCTGGAAAGCCCGCATCAGGACCAGGATCGGGTCGTCGGCCTGCGGGCGCAGATGCGCGAACATCGGGGCGCTCAGCCCGTGGCGACCTTCAGATCGCCATACATGCCCCACTCGGACCAGGAGCCGTCATAGAGGCTGTGATCGCGATGCCCCAGCCGTTCCAGCGCCAGGCTCAGGATCGCCGCGGTCACGCCGGACCCGCAGGTGGTGATCACCGGCTTGTCCAGATCGACGCCCGCCGCCACGAAGGCCGCGCGCAACTCGTCCAGGGGCTTCATCGTGCCATCCTCGGCCAGGAGCGTCGCATAATGCAGGTTCTTCGACCCCGGGATATGCCCCGCGCGCAGGCCCGCCCGCGGCTCGGGTTCCTCCCCCCTAAACCGCCCGGCGGAGCGCGCGTCGACCACCTGCGGCTCACCCAGCTTCGCCGCCGCGGCCACCTGGGTGACATCCTTGACCAGATGCGCCTGGCGCTGCACGGTCATGTGCCTGTCCCGCACCACGGGCGGCAGGTCCTCGACCGGGCGCCCCTCCGCCTGCCACTTGGGAAAGCCGCCATCCAGAACGGCGATATCGGTCTTGCCCATCAGCCGGAACAGCCACCACATCCGGGCGGCCGAAAACAGACCCGCGCCATCATAGACCACCACCTGGTGCCCGTCACCCACGCCCAGGGCCCGCATCCGCGACATGAACTTCTCCACCGGTGGGGCCATGTGGGGCAGGTCCGAACGTGCATCGCTCACATCGTCGATCGCCACGAACCGTGCCCCGGGGATATGGGCCGCGTCATACTCCGCCTTCGGATCGCGCCCCGAACCGGGCAGGTACGAAGAGGCGTCCAGCACGCGCAGATCCGGGTTGGACAGGTGCGCTTCCAGCCAATCGGTGGAAACAAGGGTCTTGGGATCGTCTTGGGACACGGGACCAGCCGCCTTATTCAACAAAGTGACACATAGTGCGTAACGAGCGTTGCTCCCGCTGGCAAGAGAGGCCGCATGCCCCGCCCTCCGGCAGGCCGGACGCCACGCATATTCTTGAACAAGGGAGGTTCAAGCGCATGCCCGTCCCTCAAGTCGTCAAATATCCCGGGGAGAGCGCGAGAGGGGCTGGCCCCTCTCGCATCGGGCGACGCGCACCAGCGCGGCGCAAACCCCCGACGCTGGCCAGTACATCCCTCGCAGAGCCCGACACACCCCACATCCGGCGCGCGCACCCCCGCGCCCGACGCTCTAGAGGTTCTGCTTCAGCAGGCGTTGTTTCTGACGGTTCCAGTCCCGCTTGGCATCAGTCTGCCGCTTGTCCGCCAGCTTCTTGCCCTTGGCCACACCGATCTTCAGCTTCACCAGCCCGCGATGGTTGAAATACATCACCAGCGGGACCAGCGTCATGCCTTGCCGCTGGGTCGCGTTCCACAACCGCGACAGCTCCCGCCGCGAGACCAGCAGCTTGCGCCGCCGCCGCTCCTCGTGCTTCCAGGTCTTGGCCTGGGCGTAGGGCGCGATGTAGCTGTTGACCAACCACAACTCCCCGTCATCCACCGTGGCATAGCTCTCGGCGATGTTCGAGCCGCCCTCGCGCAGGGATTTGACCTCCGACCCTTCCAGCACGATGCCCACTTCGAGGTCTTCCTCGATGGCATACTCGCGCCGCGCCCGCCGGTTCTCGGCGATCACCTTGTAGTTCTTTTCCTCGGGGGTCTTGGGTTTGGCCATCGCCGTCACATAACAAACGCAGGGTAGGATTCAAGCACTCTCCGCAGGCCGCACCATCTGCACCCGCTCCAGCCCGGTGGCCGTGTCCACCCGACGCCCGGTCTCGACAAAGCCCAGCCGGTGATAGGCCGCGCGCCCGTGCATGTTGAGCGTATAGACCTCCAGCGTGACCGCCATGCCGGCGCAAAGCTCGGCCACCAAGGCCCGTCCGACACCGCTCCGCTGCGCCTCGGGCGCCACGAACAGCCCCGCCAATTCCGCCCCGCGCATGGACCCGAAGCCGACGACCCGCCCCCCGCGCACCGCCACCAGCGTCCGGGTCGCCGGGAAATAGGTCTCTGCCAGTGCCGCGCGCTCGGTCGCAATCACCTTTTCGGGCAGGAAAGGATGGGTGCTGCGCGTGGCGGCCTCCCAGATGACGCAGAGCGCCTCCAGGTCCGCCGCCAGGCGCGGCCGCAGGCTCAGGTCAGACCCGGTCAGCCAAGGATCCCGGCATGGATCATCGCGTCCTTGATCAGCACCTTGGTGCCGTCGCTCAGACCCAGAAGCGGCAGGCGCACGTCTTCCGAACACTTGCCCAGCAGTGACAGGGCATATTTCGCCCCCACCAGACCCGGCTCCACGAAAATCGCCTCGTGCAGCGGCATCAGCTTGTCCTGCAGCGCCAGCGCCGTGGCGAAATCGCCCGCCAGGGTCGCCTCCTGGAACTGCGCGCAGAGCGCGGGGGCCACATTGGCCGTCACCGAAATGCAGCCGACCCCGCCATGGGCGTTGAACCCCAAAGCCGTGGCATCCTCGCCCGACAGCTGGATGAACTCCGGCCCGCAGGCCATGCGGGTCTGGCTGACGCGCGCCAGATCCCCGGTCGCGTCCTTCACGCCCACGATAGTCGGCAGGGCGGCAAGCGCCGCCATGGTCGCGGGGGTCATGTCCACCACGGACCGGCCGGGGATGTTGTAGATCACGATGGGGATGTCCGCGGCCTCCGCCAGGGCGGTGTAATGGGCGATCATGCCCCCCTGGGTCGGCTTGTTGTAATAGGGCGTGACCACCAGCGCGCCATCGGCTCCGGCGTCCTTGGCGTGGCGCACGAAGCGCACGGCTTCGACCGTGTTGTTCGACCCCGCGCCCGCGATCACCGGCACCCGGCCCGCGGCGACCTCGATCACCTTGGCGACCACCGCCTCGTGTTCCTCGTGGCTCAGCGTCGGGCTCTCGCCGGTCGTGCCCACGGGCACCAACCCGTGACTGCCTTCGGCGATCTGCCATTCGACCAGCGCTTCGAGCGTGGCGAAGTCCACGGCCCCGTCTTTCATCGGCGTGACCAGCGCTGGCATAGACCCTTTGAACATGTAGACCCTCCTGACGTTGATCATACCCGTGGCGGTATGCGCGCCTTACCGCTCCGGCCGGGGGCAGCGCAAGGGGCAGGGCACAAAACCGTGCGCGAAATCCCCCTGTCACATCGCGCCGCAACACCCTAGATGGTGGGGCAAAGCCAGGCAAACAGGGCGGGTCGAGACAGATGGCAGGCAAGGCAATTCGAGTTTTCTTCATGGTGATGGCGGCGGTGGGGCTGGTGGCGCAGGCCGCGCCGGTCCGCGCCGATCTGGCGGAGGCATTGCAGGCCACGCGCAGCAGCGACTGGGACCGCGCCACGCGCGCCGCCGCGGCGCTCGAGGATCAGGCCGCACGCGATGTGGTGATCTGGACCCTGCTGCGCGCGCGCCAGGGCAGCTGGCAGGACTACCGCGACTTCCTCGCTCGTAACAGTGACTGGCCCGGCCTGCCGCTTCTGCGGGCGCGGGGGGAGGATGCGATCCCCGAAAATGCTGACCCGGCCGACGTGCTGGCCTATTTCGCGCCGCAAGCCCCGCGCACCGGCACCGGGGCACGGCGTCTGGCCGCGGCGCAAGCCGCGACCGGCGATGCCGAGGGCGCGGCGGAGACCCTGGCGACCGCCTGGCGTGACCTGAACCTGGACCGCGAAGAACAGTCGGTCTTCCTGCGCGAGCATTTCCGCGAAATCACGCCCCAGAACATCGCCCGGCTCGACCGACTCCTGTGGGACGGGCGTACCGGCGATGCGCGCGACATGCTCGACAGCGTGCCGCCCGCCTGGCAGCGCCTGGCCGAGGCCCGGATCGCCCTGCGGATCGACCAGCCGGGGGTGGACGGGCTGATCGCGGCGGTCCCGACGGCGCTGCAGGACCATCCGGGCCTCGCCTACGAGCGGTTCCAGTGGCGCTTGCGCAAGGGCCGGATCGACTCCGCCCGCGAGTTGCTGGACGCGCAGTCGACCTCTGCCGCGGCCCTCGGCGATCCCGAGGCCTGGGCCAATCGCCGCCGGTCCCTCGCCCGCGACCTGATGCGCGACGACCGGGATCGCGAGGCCTACCGCCTGGCCGCCAATCACTTCCTGACCGAGGGCAACCACTATGCCGATCTGGAATGGCTCTCCGGCTTCATCGCCCTGCGCAAGCTGAACGATCCGGAAACGGCGCTGGGCCATTTCCGCCGGTTCGAGGGCGCGGTGGCCTCGCTGATCTCCCTCGGCCGGGCGGGCTACTGGCAAGGCCGCGCGCTGGAGGCGCTGGGTCGGCCGAACGAGGCCCGCGCCGCCTATGCGATGGGGGCCGAGCACCAGACCGCCTTCTATGGCCAACTCGCCGCCGAACGGGCCGGGATCGCGCCCGACCCCGCGCTTGCCGGGCGCGAGACCTATCCCGACTGGGCCGCGAGCCCCTATGCGCGCACCTCGGTCTTCCGCGCCGCCCGGGCCCTGCAACAAGCCGGGCAGCGGAGCCTGGCGGAGCGATTCCTGGTGCACCTGAGCGAGCGGCTGACGCTGCAGGAAATGGGCGCGCTGGCCGATGTGGCCCTGGCCTGGGACGAGCCGCATATTGCCCTCAAGATCGCGAAATTCGCGGCCGAGGACGGGCGCGTGCTGCACCGGGCCTATCACCCGGTGACCAACCTGGTGCCTGGCCAGGGGCTCGCGGTCAACCGGGCCCTGGCGCTCGCAATCGCTCGGCGAGAGAGCGAGTTCGACCCGGCGGTGGTCAGCCCCGCGGGCGCGCGCGGCCTGATGCAGCTGATGCCGGGGACGGGCGAGTTGATGGCCGGCAAGCTGGGCGAGCCGTTCTCGGCGGCGCGACTGCTGAGCGATCCGGCCCAGAACGTGCGCTTCGGTGCCGCCTATCTCGACCAGCTGATCAAGGAGTTCGGCGAGAACCTGACCCTGATCGCCATCGGCTACAACGCGGGCCCGGGCCGGTCGCGCAGTTGGACGGAACGGTTCGGCAGCCCCAAGGGGCTCGATGAGGACGCGATGGTGGACTGGATCGAACACGTGCCGTTTCGCGAGACCCGGAACTACATCATGCGCGTGACCGAAAGCCGGGTGATCTACGAGATGCGCCTGACCGGACGCGCGCAACCCTTCCGCGTGATCGAGCGCCTGACCGCCCGCTGAGACCGGCGCGCGCCCAAGGATTTTCGAAAATCCTTGTTCAGCGCGCCCGCGCCGCGGCGACCTGGGCCCGCCACAGGGTGAAGATCCCCGCGGCCACTACCAGCGCCGCGCCCAGCGCCACGTTCCACCGGATCTGCTCGCCGAACACGCTCACCCCCAGCATCGCGCCCCAGACCAGTTGCAGATAGGCAAAGGGCTGCACCGCGCTCGCCTCCGCCACCTCGTAGCACTTGATCAACAGGTAATGCCCCAGCGCCCCGGTGACGCACAGCGCCCCCATCCAGCCCCAGTCCGGCGCGCTCATCGGCTCCCAGCCCCAGACACCCACCGCGGTGATCGCCACCGCCCCCACGGTCCCGGTCCAGAAGAAACTCGTCTGCGCACTGTCCTTGCGCGCCGCATAGCGCGTCAACAGCCCATACAAGGCAAACCCGAACGCCGCCGCCAGGGGCACCAGCGCCTCGACGGCGAACACCCCGCCGCTCGGCTGCAGGATGATCAGCACACCCACGAACCCCACCCCGATCGCGCACCAGCGCCGCCAGCCGACCTTCTCGCCCAGTACCGGCCCCGACAGCGCCGCGATCAGCAGCGGATAGCAGGTGAAAACCGCATGGCTTTCCACCAGTCCCAGGAGCACGAAGGCCGTCACCATGATGCAGATCTCGGCCACCAGCAGCACCGCGCGGAACGCCTGCAGCACCGGCTGCTCGGTCCGCGCCGCCGCCCGCACGCCGCCCGCCTGACGCGTCGCCAGCGTGACCACGAAGGCCGCAAAGAACCAGTAGCGGATCATCACCACCATCAGCACGTTGTATTCCGCCGCCAGGTGCCGCGAGATCCCGTCCTGCAAGGCGAAGACCACCGTCGTCACGATCATCAGCCAGATGCCCAAACGGGTATTCTGGGCGGTCATGGCAGCCGCCCCCGGCTCATGTGCCGCTTGCGCCCGAACCCGGGGGCCCGCGTCACCTCGAACCCAGCCTCGGCCAGCGCGCGCCGCACGGCCCCCGCCGCCGTGTAGGTCGCGAAGCTCCCGCCCGGGGCGGTCCGCGCCGCCACCGCCGCCAAGAGCGTCGGCTCCCACAATTCGGGGTTCTTCGCAGGCGAAAACCCATCGAGGCACCAGGCGTCCGCACGCCCGTGCCAACCCGGCACCGTCTCCCGCGCATCGCCGAGCACGAGCTCGAAGCTCAAATCCGCCGCCTCGACGACAACCGCACCGCCCTCCAGCGCGGCCAACACATCCGTCAGCTCCGCCGCAACACCGGGGAATGTGGCCAGGGCCGCGCGCATCTCCGGCACGGCCATGGGGAAGGCTTCAAAACTGGTGAACCGCAAGGGCCCGGCAATCCCCGCCGCGCGCCAAGCCGCCCGCATCACGGCGAGCGTCAGGCCGGTGCCGAAGCCCAACTCCGCCACTGCAAACCCGGGCACGAACCGCGCGGGCAGCGCATTGCCCGCCACGAACACATGCTGCGTCTCCGCCAGCCCGTCCGCTTTGGAATAATACGGGTCGTCGAACCGCGCCGAGACCGGAACCCCCTCGGTCCATGTCACCTCGGCCCGCTGGCCCGAGATCTGGCCCAAATTCCGGCCCAAATTCTGGCCTTGCATTCTGTCCTGCCTTACACGCCTGTTCCGAGGGCGGCTCGAAACGGGCGGCCCAGCCGCGACAATGAGCAAGGAGGCGGGCTTTGGCAATTCCGGATGTGACCGTGCTGGGCGCGGGGATCCTCGGGCTCTCGGCCGCCTATGCCTGCGCGCGCCGGGGCGCACGGGTCCGGGTGATCGAGACGCATCGCGTGGGCGCGGGGTCCTCCGGTGGCGTGGTCGGCGCACTGGCCCCCCATACGCCGGAAAACTGGAATCCCAAGAAACAGGTGCAGTTCGACAGCCTGATCCGGGCGGAAGCCTGGTGGACCGAGATCGCGGCGGCCACCGGGTGCGACCCGGGGTACACCCGGCTGGGCCGTCTGCAACCCATTGCCGACGACCGGGCGCTGGCGCTGGCCCGGGACCGGGCGGAGCAGGCCGAAACCCTGTGGCAGGGCCGCGCCGCCTGGCACATCCGGCCTGCGACGGAGTTTGCCAACTGGGCGCCCGTGACCTCCACGGGCCTGGTGATCCACGACACCCTAACCGCGCGCCTGCACCCCGCCAAGGCCTGCGCCGCCATGGCCGCGGCGCTGCAGGGGCTGGGCGCAGAGATCCTGATCGGCGACCATGCACCGACCGGCAAGGTGATCGAGGCGACGGGCGCGGCGGGGTTGGCCGAACTCAGCGGACATTTCGGGGTGCAGGTGGGCAACGGCGTGAAAGGCCAGGCGGCCGTGCTCGGATACGACGCCCGTACCTTGCCGCAGCTGTTCGTCGACGGGTTGCACATCGTGCCCCATACGGACGGGACCACGGCGGTCGGCTCCACCTCCGAGCGGGACTATACCGACCCGACCGGCACCGATGCCCTGCTCGACGCGGTGATCGCCCGGGCCCGTGCGGCGGTGCCGGTCCTGCGCGATGCCCCGGTGCGCGCCCGCTGGGCTGGGCTGCGCCCGCGCGCGAAGTCCCGGGCGCCGATGCTGGGGGCCCATCCTCTGCGCCCGGACCGGGTGATCCTCAATGGCGGGTTCAAGATCGGCTTCGGCATGGCCCCGGAACTGGCGGAAATGGCCGCCGACCTCATCCTCGACGGACAGGCCCGCATTCCGCCGGAGTTCGATCCCGCCGCCAGCCTGCCGAAGCCGACGCCTTGAGGCACGCGCCCAAGCGGTTTCGAAACCGCTTGGCCCGCCGCGGATCGGGCAGGCGTAGCGGGCGAGGGCATGCGGCAACCACGCATGCCACGCCCACCCGGGCCCGACCCACACTCTGCCTGCAGGGGATTGCCCTCAGGGCCCGTTCAAGCGGTTTCGAAACCGCTTGTCCGCCCGGTGATCAGCCCGCCATCGCCGCCTTGCGCAGCTCCGCCATCAGGGCATCGAGTATCTTCTGGTAACTTTCGGTGATCAGCTTGCCCTCGCTGTCGAACTCCCTGAACGCGCCTGCCACCAGAACCTCCGGCCCCGGCAGCACATGGGCGCCGAAGGGCATCATCGCCAGCCGCAGGGCATAGGTCCCGCGCGCCCCGCCCGCGCGCCCCGCCGCCGCCGCGACGATCGCCACCGGCTTGCCGGCCCAGGGCTTGCCCTCCACCCGGCTCACCCAGTCGAGCGCGTTCTTCAACACCCCGGTCAGGCTCTGGTTGTATTCCGGCGACGCGATGATCACCGCATCCGCCGCGGCGATCTGGTCTGCCAGCATCTGCACCTCGGCCGGGATGCCCTCGGCGCTCTCCAGATCGCCATCATAGAGCGGCAGGCGCAGATTGCCTTCACTGAACTCCGCGGGACCGAAGAGCGCTGCCGCCTCACGCATCAGTTGCGTGTTGAAACTGCCCGCCCGGAGGGAGCCGGACAGGCCGAGAAGTCTGGGCTGTGTCATGGGATGTCCTTTGCTGTTTGTCCTGACCTAACCGGGAATGTGCTGGGGGCAAGAGGTGGAAACGACCTGATCGGCGCGGACCGATTGTGCAGGAGCGCACGGTCGATTAAGAACTTGGTGACCACTTCAAGACATTGTAATGAAATCAAAAAACAGGTGTGTTTCGCGTGCGAAACCTCCTTTTCGTGTCAAGGTGTTGCATGGGCCTTCCGGCACGGCGCTTTCGGCTGTCGCGTCCGGACCACTACGGATGTGCACATGTCGGCAAATGCCCGCCTCGGATTGCAAGGCCCGTCGCAGGTTTCGCAACGAACCCGCCGCCCGGGCAAAGGGCGTTTGGGATGCAGACTGCCTGACAAATCCCTACGACTTTGGTCGTAGATGCGCCCAGTATCCAAAGCCATCCGCGCCCGCATGAACACAGGGTGCCGCCTCGAAATCGAGGCTTGTACCGGGCGCGTTTTCTTCTGCATCCGCCCGGGCCTTCCCGCATTGCAGCACCCGGCGCATCGGGACGCGAGGCCATGGCATTTGACCGACCGATCCCATCCGGCGCCCCGGCCATGCGCCCGGCTGAACCGTCTCGCTTTCCGGCCCGTGACCTGACAAAGCACCAGAGCTCGACCAAAGGTCACTTTTCTGCGTTGCGTCGCCGGGCCTTGGCCCTAGGCTGCGCGTATGCGCCGCGATGCCCGCGCCGAGAGGCCCCGATGATCCTGCACCTGCTTGTCCTGCTCGTCTTCCAGCTGATCGGCGAGGTCCTTGCCCGCTCCCTGGGCCTGCTGGTGCCGGGGCCGGTCCTGGGATTGGTCCTTCTGCTCGGGTTCTTCCTTGTGCTGCCCCGGGTGGCGGAGGCGGTGCGGCCCACGGCCAACGCGCTGCTGGCGCATCTGTCGCTCTTGTTCGTGCCTGCCGGGGTCGGGGTGGTGGCGCATCTCGATGTGCTGGGGGAAAACGGTGTGCCGCTGCTCATCGCTCTGGTGATCAGCACCCTTGTGGCGATCAGCGTGGGGGCGCTGGTCTTCGTCGGTGTCGCGCGACTGATCGGGGATGCGGGCGATGACTGAGCTGAGCGCGATCTGGGTCTACCTGTCCTCCGAGCCGCTCTTGTGGCTGACCGCCACGCTCGCGGCCTATGTCGCCGGGGACGCCCTGTCGAAGCTGTCGGGCCGCGCGCCGCTGGTCAATCCGGTGCTCGTGGCGGTGGCGCTTCTGGCGCTGGTGCTCTGGGCCAGCGGGACCGCCTATGACACGTATTTCGAGGGTGCCCAGTTCGTCCATTTCATGCTCGGCCCCGCCACGGTCGCGCTGGCCGCGCCCCTCCACGCCAATCTCGCCAAGGTGCGCCGTGCCGCCCTGCCGATGATTGCGGCCCTCTTTGCCGGCTCGCTCGCGGCCATGGCGACGGCGGTCGGGGTCGGCTACGCGCTGGGGCTGCGGGGCGAGGTGCTGATGTCGCTGGCCCCGAAATCGGCCACGGCCCCGGTGGCGCTGGGCATCGCCGAGAACATCGGTGGCCTGCCCACGCTTACCGCCGTGCTGGTGATCCTGACCGGCATCATCGGCGCGGTGGCGGCCACACCGCTCCTGAACCTGCTGCGCATCCGCGATTGGCGGGCGCGCGGCTTTGCGGTCGGGGTCGCGGCCCACGGCATCGGCACCGCCCGGGCGTTTCAGGTCAACGAGACCGCCGGGGCTTTCGCCGGGATCGGCATGGGCGTAAACGCAGTACTGACCGCCGTTCTGGCCCCGCTGCTGCTGGGGCTGATATTCTGAGGGAGGATTCCATGACCGACGCTGACGACACCGCGCGCCACAACGCCAAGATGGCCAAGAAGAAGGCCGCCCGCGACAAGATCATGGCCACCAAGACCGACGAAAAGGGGCTGATCATCGTCCATACAGGCAAGGGCAAGGGCAAGTCGTCGGCCGCGTTCGGGATGATCTTTCGCTGCATCGCGCACGGGATGCCCTGCGCCGTGGTGCAGTTCATCAAGGGGGGCATGAGCACCGGCGAGCGCGACCTGATCCTGTCGACCTTCTCCGACAAATGTGCCTTCCACACCATGGGCGAGGGCTTCACCTGGGAGACCCAGGACAAGGACCGCGACATCGAAATGGCCCGGGCCGCCTGGGAAAAGGCCAAGGAACTGATCCGCGATCCGGCCAACAAGATGGTGCTGCTGGACGAGATCAACATCGCCCTGCGCTACGACTACCTCGACCTGGAGGACGTGCTGACCTTCCTCGCCGATGAGAAGCCCGAGATGACCCATGTGGTTCTGACCGGGCGCAATGCCAAGGAACCCCTGATCGAGGCGGCGGATCTGGTCACGGAGATGGAGCTTGTCAAGCATCCCTTCCGCGCCGGGATCAAGGCCCAGATCGGGGTGGAGTACTGATCCACGACGTGCCCGGTGGCGAATGTTGCGCCGTGAGTATTTTTGCACAAAAGAAGCAGGGTCTGGGCTGTGCTGGGCGGACCGTCCCGCGCCGTTCGGAGTGCATCCGGTTTCCGGTGGGCGATTAACCTTAACCGGCGGGCGGTTCCGTTCGGAGGTGGATGCGCCTAAGGGAGCCTTGCGCGCTCAGCGGTGGCCGGGGCGGGGCCGTGCCCCGGCGCGACATCCGCCTCGTTGTTCCAACATCCTCATTCCGCCGCTTGGGTGTCGGCCCCCAACTGGGCCAGCCGGGCCTTGGCGGAGTTCGAGCGGGGTTGCCACAGGCCGCGGTCGATTGCCTCCGACAGTCGCTCCGCGATCTCGCGCAGGGCTGCCGGGTTGGCGTCGGCGATGAACTCCCGCGTGTCGTCATCCTCCAGCATGGCGGCGTGGACGAGGTCGAAATGGTGGCTCTTGACCGCGCCGGTCGTGGCGGCGAAGGCGAACATGTAATCCACCGTGGCCGCGATCTCGAAGGCGCCCTTGTAGCCGTGGCGTTTCACGCCCGCGATCCATTTCGGGTTGACTACGCGGGACCGGACCACGCGGCCGATCTCTTCGTCCAGGGTACGGATCACCGGGCGTTCCGGGCGCGAATGGTCGTTGTGATAGATCGGCCGTTCCGCCCCCTGAAGGGTCGCGATGGCCGCCGCGGCGCCGCCCTCGAACTGGTAGTAGTCGTCGCTGTCCAGCAGGTCGTGCTCGCGGTTGTCCTGGTTCTGCACGATGGCGTCGGCCTGGGACAGGCGCGCGGTGAAGCCGTCGCGGTCCGGGGTGCCCTCGGCCTCTGCGCCATAGGCATAGCTCGACCAGCCGATATAGGCCTCGGCGAGGTCCGCCTTGTCGGCCCAGAGCCGCTCATCGATCATCGCCTGCAGCCCCGCGCCATAGGCCCCGGGCTTGGAGCCATAGACCCGCGCGGTATGCCCCTCGGCCCGGGCGCGGGCGGCGGCGGGGTTGTCGGCCTCGGGTTCGTCGAGGGCCATGACGGCGCGGGCGGCACTGTCCACCAGGGCAATCTGCTGCGGGAAGGCGTCGCGGAAGAAGCCCGAAACGCGCAGGGTCACGTCGACGCGCGGACGGCCGAGGACCGAGAGGGGCAGCACCTCGAACCCGGTGACGCGCCGGTTGGCGGCGTCCCAGCGCGGCTTGACGCCCATCAGGGCCAGGCACTGGGCGATGTCGTCCCCGCCTGTGCGCATGTTCGCTGTTCCCCAGGCGGTCAGCAGCAGTGACCGGGGCCAGTCGCCCTGGTCCTGCAAATGCCGCTCGATCAGCAGGTTGGCCGATTTCCAGCCCAGCTTCCACGCGGTGGGGGTCGGAATGGCGCGGCTGTCGACGGAATAGAAATTCCGCCCCGTGGGCAACACGTCCAGACGGCCCCGCGTGGGCGCGCCGGAGGGCGCCGGGGCGACGAACTGCCCATCCAGGGCGGTGAGGAGGCCCGCCCCCTCTGCCGGGCCGCAGGCGGCGATGGTGGGCAGGACGTCCGCCGCGATCTCGGCCTGCACCGCCGCGCTCTGCGGGCCCGGGGCCGGAGCGCCCTCGACGCAGGCCGCCGCCAGAAGCTCCAGCCGTTCCACCGTGTCGCCGGTGCTGCGCCAGCTGTCCGTGGCGATCGCGGCGAGCATGTCCGGGCGCGGACCCTCCCAGGCCGCCGCCAAGTCGCAGTCCAGCGGGTCGAAGCCGAGGTCGAGGTCGCCTGCCAGCGCCCGCAGGAGCGACGCATCGCCCCCGGTCCCGTCGCCGCGCGGCAGCCGGGTCAGGGCGATGGCCAGATCGCGCGCCAGCCGTCCCTCGGGCGCCGTCCCGAAGATGTGCAGCCCGTCGCGGATCTGCGCCTCCTTCAACTCGCAGAGATAGGCGTCGAGTTTGGCCAGATCGTTGTCCTCATCGCCTGTGAAGCCTGCGTCCTTGTCGAGCCCGGTGACGGCCGTCATCGACAGGATCTCGCGCCGCAGCTCGGCGATCCGGCGCGGATCGACCCCGGCGGCCTCGTAATACTCGTCCACCAGCCCTTCGAGGTCGCGGAGGGGGCCATAGGTCTCGGCCCGGGTCAGCGGCGGGGTCAGGTGGTCGATGATCACCGCCTGCGCCCGGCGCTTGGCCTGGGTGCCTTCGCCCGGGTCGTTGACGATGAAGGGATAGACATGGGGCAGGGGGCCGAACACCGCCTCGGGAAAGCAGGTCTCCGACAGGGCCACCGATTTGCCCGGCAGCCATTCGAGATTGCCGTGCTTGCCCATGTGGACCAGCGCATGGGCGCCGTGGACATGGCGCAGCCAGATGTAGAAGGCGAGGTAGTTGTGCGGCGGTACGAGGTCCGGGGCGTGGTAGGTCTCCGTCGGGTCGATGTTGTAACCGCGGGCGGGCTGGATGCCGACCACCACGTTGCCGAAGGGGATCACCGACAGGGCGAAGGCCCCGTCGGCACAGAACGGATCGTCCTCGGGTGCGCCCCAGCGGTCCTCGATCTGGGACCGCAGCGCCAGCGGCAGGGCCGCGCAATGGGCCCGGTAGGTGTCCAGCGGCAGGCGCACGCCGCCCGTCCGCTCCGCCCTGTCCGTCAGCCAGTTGGTCGGGCCGGCGAGGATCCGGTCCATCAGGGCCGCGCCATCGGCGGGGGGGGCGTCCACCCCGTAGCCCGCGTCGCGCAGCAGCTGGAGCATCCGCGCCGTGGCCTCGGGCGTGTCGAGGCCGACCCCGTTTGCCAGCCGCCCGTCCTTGTTGGGATAGTTGGCAAGGATCAGCGCGGTGCGCCGCTCGCCCGGCGGCGTCCGTCGCAGCCGTGCCCAGTTCGCGGCGAGATCGGCGACAAAGCCGATCCGGTCGCCCTGGGCCTGGTAGGTGGCGATGGCGCATTCCGTGGCGTCGTCAAAGAACGCCTCGCCCTTGAAGCTGACCGCCCGGGTCAGCACCCGACCATCGACCTCCGGCAGGGCCACGTTCATGGCGATGTCCCGCGCCGAAAGGCCCGCGGTGCCGCCTTCCCAGGCCTCCAGGCTCGATCCGGCCAGAACGACCTGGAACACAGGCGCCCCCCGGGCGGCTGGCTGCGCCAGGGGGTTCGACGCCCCCTGGCTCAGCCGTTCCGTCCCCGGCAGTCCCACGGCAAAGCTGGTGCAGTTCAGGATCACGTCCGGTGGGGCTGCTTCGAACAGATGCTCCAGCGTCGCCGCGGAAACCGGATCCTTCAGGGACGCCACGAAAACCGGCAGCGGGTTCAGCCCCCGGGCCCGCAAGGCCTTGACCATGCGGTTGATCGGATGCAGCCCGGCCCCTTGCACCAGGGCGCGGTAGAAGATCAGCGGCACCACCGGCGCGCCTTCGGTCCATTGTGCGCGTACCGTATCCAGATTGCTCAGCCCCGCGCCGGGCCAGTAGACCCCCGCGCGCAGAAGCGGCGACGCGGCGGGCGGCGCGGGCTGCGCCGGGTCCAGCAAGTGCCGCGCATAGGCCAGGAAATGCACCGCATTCTCGGGCCCGCCTTCCACCAGGTAGGACCAGAGCGCGTCGTATTCCGCGCCGCGCAGGGTCGAGAGAGCGCGCAGCTCCGGATCGGGCTTGTCGTCGCCAGGCAGAAGAACTACATGCCCGCCCGCCGCCGCGACCCGCGTGGCGTATTGCTCGGCCCCGTAGCGCCAGTAGCCCAGCCCGCCGAGAACGCGGGCGACCACCAACCGGGCCTTCGAGGCGCAATCGTCGATATGCAGGTCGACGGACATCGGGTGGCGCAGATGCATCATGTTGGCCAGCCGCATCCGGGGCGGGGCGTCCATTTCGGCCCGCGCTGCGCTCAGCCCGGCCAGTTCCGTATCCGCGGCGGAGATGACGACTAGATCCGCGGGCGTCTGCCCGAGATCAACGGGCTCCTGCCCGTCGTCGATACTGCCGGGCGTTGCCGCCAGAAGATGCATGATCCGCCCCGTTCAACCCTGTCGCGCGGGTCTAGCAAGCCGGACCGGCCCCGGCAACACCAGGACCGTCACGACCCCTTGGTCCGGGTCCGAAGGTCTGGCGGTTCCGGCTGGCTCGGTTCGGATTGCCGTCGCTCGGGTGAGGTGGCCGCCCGGCGCAGGGGGCGCTCATAGAGGGTCATGTCCTCTTCCTCGGTCTTGGGGTCGACGGGGAAGTACCCGTTGCGGCGCAAAGCTTGGCCCTGGACCGGGTACATCCGTTCGACCCAGGCCCGCAGAACGGGCAGGCGCAGGCTGCGCGCCTGGGTTTCGACCTGCTCGATCAGGATGTCGGGCAGACTGGTCCGGGCCCGGTCCGACAGGAAGCGGAAGGCGCTGACCAGCCCGAAGCTGCCCATGTTGCGCAGCGCAATACAGCCTTGTGGCGCGTCCCGCAGGACCGCGAGATAGAAGAAAGCATTCGGTCCCGTCAGGTCCGTCAAGTCCGGTCGTGTCCGTGCCTTGGGCGGGACAAGCAGTTCCTGGGCGTTGGGATCGAAAGGTGAGCTCCGGAATATCCGGATTTCGCTAGGCATCATGTGTCTCCGAACCTGCGGGCAGGTTCAAACCCCTCAGACCAAAGTATGACACGCGCGCCGCCTAAAGACGAGGCTCAAATACAGGTTTTCTGCGCGTGAGGGGCGGTATCTGCGCGGTATTGAGGGCAAAACTTGTCCGAGATTAAGATTTCAGCTGGGCACCGAAAACACCGGCTCTCCGGGATGGCGTCAGGCGCGCCGGAAAGGGGTTTTGGGCGAATCCCCCTGATCGGTTTGCGCGGCCGCCTTCACGAAGCGCCCGCGCGATGATCCGGCCTGAGCGATCACCGAAGGCTTACGCAGCCAGCGCTGCCGCGATCGCCACGCTGTCCAGCCCGGCCTGTCCGATGACCACCAGGCGTGTCTCGCGCGTCTCGTCCGCGCCGAGGGGGCGGTCGAAATAGGTCTCGATCCGCGGCCCGACCGCTTGCAGGGTCAGGCGCATGGGTTTGCCTGTCACGGCCGCGAACCCCTTCAACCGCAGGATGTCGTGATCGGCGATCACGCGCGCGACATGGGCCGCGAAGGCGTCCGGCTCGGTGATTTCCGGCAGGGTGACGACGAAGGACGTGAAGGCGTCGTGGTCGTGGTCATGGTGGGGGTGGTCGTCATGGGGATCGTCGTCGTGATCGTCGTGATCATGGTGGTGGTGATGGTGGACCTCGCTGCGGGCCTCCAGATCGTGCTCCGCCCCGATGCCCTGTCCCAGCAACACATCCACCGGCAGCGCGCCATGGGTGGCGCGGACCACCTGAACCCCGCCGCGGGCCTCGGATTTCAGCCGCTCGGTCAGCGCCTCGGCCTCGGCCGGGGTCAGCAGGTCGGTCTTGTTGACCACCAGCATGTCGGCGCAGGCGACCTGGTCCTCGAACAGCTCCGACAGGGGTGTCTCGTGGTCGAGGTTCTCGTCCAGCTTGCGCTGGGCATCCACGGCGGCCACGGAATGGGCAAAGCGGCCCTCGGTCACGGCCTTGCCATCGACCACGGTGACGACCCCGTCCACGGTCACCTTGGTCGAGATCCCGGGCCAGTTGAAGGCCCGCACCAAAGGCTGCGGCAGGGCGAGACCGGAGGTTTCGATCACGATATGATCGGGCGGGGTCTCGCGGGCGAGCAGCTTTTCCATGGTGGGGATGAAGTCATCGGCCACGGTGCAGCAGATGCAGCCATTGCTGAGTTCCATGATGTCATCCTCGCTGCAGGTTTCGTCCCCGCAGCCCTTGAGGATGTCGCCATCGACCCCGAGATCGCCGAACTCGTTGATGATCAGGGCGATCCGCTTGCCGTTCGCATTGGCGAGCATGTGGCGGATCAGGGTGGTCTTGCCGGCGCCGAGAAAGCCGGTGACGACCGTGGCGGGGATCTTTGCGGGCATCTCAAGCCTCCTGTCGGGAGTAGAAATAGGCGGCGAAGAAGCCGAGGGCGGCCCAGCCGGCGGCGGAATAGCCCAGCGACATGGCCGCAAAGCTTGCCGCAAGTTCGGCCGGGGTGACGCCGAAATAGGTGTCGAGCACCGGAGCGCCGATGATCTGCGGCACAAGCAGGAGCGGGATCGCCAGCCAGGGCCAGAGACCGCGCCCGAAGGCCAGAAGCCACATCGCCAGACCCGCGCTGAGCAGGGTCGCCAGCCACCAGGCCTGGCGCGGCCCGATCTCGGCGCCGACGGAGCCGGGCAGGACCGGGGGTTGACCCATGGCCGGGGCAAGCTGGATCGCGACGAAGCCCGCAAGACCCCAGATCAGGCCCTGGCGCGGGGTGATCTTGGTCAGCTTCTTCGTTTCGGCCAACGCCATCAGCGCCACCAGCAGCAGCCCGAAGCCGGTGTAGGTCACGATGTTGAACGCCACGGTCAGGCCATAGCGCATCGGCTCGGCCGCCAGGTCGACCTCGGCCCCGCCGCGCGGCGACTGGGGCGTGCCGTCGACGGCGAAATGGACCTTCTCTCCGGCCTCGTAGAGCTCGCCCTCCAGAAGAGACGAGGTCACGAACGAAAATTGCAGGAGGGCGGCAATCAACCCCGCTGCAAGCCCAGCGAACACAGCGCTGGTCAGCAATTTCATGGACATGTTGTCAGGCGCTGCTCAGTGGCAGGGAAAGGCCATGGCGTGGCGCTGGTCGTGGGCCGCGTCATGCAGGATCGTGGCTTGCGCATAGCCCGACAGGAACAGCAGCAGCAGGCCCGCGGCCATCGCGGCAACGATGCCGGTGGTCGAGGTTGCGGGGCGCGCGATTGCGGCGGTCTGGGTCGTGGTTTGGGTCGTCATGTCGTCTCTCTCCATGCCCGTCACACCCGACGGGCGGCTAAGGGTGTCGCGCATGGCTGGTCTCCTGGCTCGCGGGTCATCGGGTTGGATCGGCCTTCCCGGGGCGAGTCCCAGTGGCATGTCGATCTCCCTCTCCGCATACAGTCGCGGGGGCGGCTGAGGCTTTGGTCCTCCGGTTTGGATCGGACCGTTCCACATTCCCATTTGATCCCCCGGGCGCTTGGCGCGGGCACGGGGAACCATGCGCCACTGTTGTGCGCCCGTGACACCGGAGGCGTCAAGTCTTCATTGGTCGCAGGTGCAGCATTTGAAGCCTGCCTCATCTAGCAGCACCCGCAATATATGGCGGAGTTTGAGTTATCCACGACGATATGCAGTGGTGGGATTGACTCGGCGCCCGCCTGTCGTGACCCTTGGAGGTCGAAGAATCATGCCCGGAGACCCCCGATGCGGTTCACCCGTCTGCGCCTCAATGGCTTCAAGAGCTTCGTCGACCCGACCGATCTGATCATCGGGGACGGGCTGACCGGCGTGGTCGGACCGAACGGTTGCGGCAAATCCAACCTGCTGGAAGCCTTGCGCTGGGTGATGGGGGAAAATCGCCCCACGGCCATGCGCGGCGGCGGCATGGAGGACGTGATCTTCGCCGGGGCCGCGAGCCGCCCGGCGCGCAACTTCGCCGAGGTCGCGCTGGTCCTCGACAACTCGGACCGGCGCGCGCCTGCAGGGTTCAACGATACCGACCAGTTGGAGATCATCCGCCGGATCACCCGGGATGTGGGCTCGGCCTACAAGACCAACGGCAAGGATGTGCGCGCGCGGGATGTGCAGATGCTGTTTGCCGATGCCTCGACGGGCGCGCATTCGCCCGCGCTGGTGCGGCAGGGGCAGATCTCCGAGTTGATCAACGCCAAACCCAAGGCCCGTCGGCGCATCCTCGAAGAGGCGGCGGGCATTTCCGGCCTTTATCAGCGGCGGCACGAGGCAGAGCTGAAGCTGCGCGGGGCCGAGACCAATCTCGACCGGGTCGACGATGTGCTGGAGGCGCTGGCGGCACAGCTTGCAACCCTGGCGCGGCAGGCCAAGCAGGCGGCGCGGTATCGCGAGATCGGGGCGCAGCTGCGCCGGGCGGAGGGGCTCTTGCTCTATCGGCGCTGGCGGGAGGCGGATGAGACGCGGCTCGTGGCCGTGGGCGAGCTGACCGCGCGCACGACCGAGGCCGCCGCGGCCGAGACCGCGGCACGGCAGGCCGCGAAGGCCCGTGTGGCCGCGGACGAAGCCCTGCCGCCCCTGCGCGAGGAAGAAGCGATTGCCGGCGCAGTGGTTCAGCGGCTCCATGTCCAGCGGGACACTCTGGCCGATCAGGAAACCCGCGCGCGGGAGGCGATCGAGACCCTGACCGGGCGGATCGCGACGCTTGAGACCGATATCGCCCGGGAGGAGGAGTTGAACCGGGACGCGGGCGAGACCATCGCCAAGCTGGACTGGGAGCAGGCGCAGATCGCCAAGGCGTCGGTCGGACATGACGAGAAGCTCGCGGCGGCGGCAGAGGCCGCGCAGGCGGCGAGCGAGGTTCTGACCGACCGGGAGACGACCCAGTCGGAGATGACCGAGGATGTCGCCCGGCTTGCCGCGCGGCACCAGTCGACCCAGCGGCTGCTGCAGGAGGCGCGCCGGGCCGAGACCCGCGCGCAGGAGCAGATGGGCCGCGCCGAGGCGGCCCTGTCCGAGGCGCAGGCGGGTCTGGGCGATGCGGAGGCGCGGTTTGTCGCTGCGGAACGCGATCAGCAGGCCGCCCAGGGCGAAACCGAAGCCGCCGAGGCGGCGCTGGCCGCGGCAGAGGCGGAGCGCGCCGAGCTGCAGGGGGCGGAGGCGGAGGCCCGCGCTGCCCGCTCCGAAGCCGAGGGCGAGGCGACCGCGCTCCGGGCCGAGGTCGGCGCGCTGGAGAAGCTCGTGGACCGGGCGCGGGCCGAGGGGGGCCAGGTGCTCGATGCCGTGACGGCGGCACCCGGGTACGAGGCGGCGCTGGGCGCGGCCCTGGCCGATGACCTGAAGGCGCCGGAGGTCGAGGGCGACCGCTCCGGCTGGCACTTGCTGCCGGGCTATGACGCGGCCCAGACGCTGCCCGATGGTGCGGCGCCCTTGTCGGCCCATGTAGAGGTGCCCGCTGTGCTGGCGCGGCGGATGGCGCAGGTCGGTCTGGTGGACCGGGCCGATGGCGCGCGACTGCAACCGGCGTTGAAGCCGGGGCAGCGTCTGGTGTCCCGCGAGGGCGATCTGTGGCGCTGGGACGGGCTGGCGGCGCGGGCGGAGGATGCGCCCTCCGCCGCCGCGGCGCGGTTGCAGCAGATCAACCGGCTGGCAGCGCTGAAGGCCGATCTCGAGGCGGCGGAGGCCAAGGCGGCCACTGCGCGCGCAACCCATGAGGGCCTGCAGGCGGCCATGCGCGCAGCGACGGAAGCAGACCGGGCCGCGCGAGAAGCCCGCAAGGGCGCGGAGCGCGCGTTGGGCGAGGCGAGCCGGGCGCTCAGCCGTGCCGAAGCCGACCGCAATATCATGGCAGGCAAGCTCGAAACCCTCGGTAGTGCGGTCAGCCGGTATCGCGACGAGGTGCTGGAGGCCCGCAAGGCCGTGGCCGAGGCGCAGGCGGCCCAGGCCGATCTGGGCGGTCTGGAGGCCGCGCGGGCGCAGGTGGAAGCGGTGCGTGTTACCGTCGATGCCGCGCGGATGACCATGCTGGCCAAGCGGTCCGCCCATGACGAGCTGCGCCGCGAAGGCGAGGCCCGCACCCGCCGCAGCCAGGAGATCACGACCCAGATCAGCGGCTGGCGGCACCGGCTGGAGACCGCTGAGGCCCACAAGGCGGAGCTGGAAGGACGCCTGGAGGCCAGCCGTGCGGAGCTGAAATCCGCCACCGCCGCCCCGGAGGAGATCGCCGCCAAGCGCGACGCACTCGCCCATGAGATCGCCCGCGCCGAGGCCCGCAAGGCCGCGGCCGCCGATGCCCTGAGCACTGCCGAGGGGGCCGCGCGCAGCGCCGAGCAGGCGGAGCGGGACGCGGAGCGCGCCGCTTCCGAGGCGCGCGAGGCGCGGGCCCGGGCCGAAGCCCGGGCCGAGGCCGCGGCGGAGACCGTGACGCTCGCCGCCGAGCGCATTCAGGAAGCGCTGGAGGTCACGCCGCAGCAGCTGCTCGACACCCTGAAGGTCGGCCCGGACGCGATGCCCGCCTCCGACGCCATCGAGGCGGAGGTCAACCGGCTCAAGCGTCAGCGCGAGGCCATGGGCGCCGTCAACCTGCGCGCCGAGGAAGACGCCAAGGCGGTCGAGGAAGAGTATGACGGGCTGGTGGCCGAAAAGGGCGACCTGGAAGGGGCGATCGGCAAGCTGCGCACGGGCATCTCCAGCCTGAACAAGGAGGGCCGCGAGCGGCTTCTGACCGCGTTCGAGCAGGTGAACGACAATTTCGCGATGCTGTTCACCCATCTTTTCGGCGGGGGCGAGGCCAAGCTGGTTCTGGTGGAATCCGACGATCCTCTGGAGGCGGGGCTCGAGATCATGTGCCAGCCGCCAGGCAAACGCCTGAGCACCCTGAGCCTGCTGTCGGGCGGCGAGCAGACGCTGACCGCGCTGGCGCTGATCTTCGCGGTGTTCCTGGCGAACCCCGCACCGATCTGTGTGCTGGACGAGGTGGACGCGCCGCTCGACGATGCGAACGTCACGCGGTTCTGCGACCTGTTGGACGAGATGACGCGGCGCACCGAGACCCGGTTCCTGATCATCACCCACCACGCGGTGACCATGGCCCGGATGGATCGCCTCTTCGGCGTGACCATGGGCGAGCAGGGGGTCAGCCAACTGGTGTCGGTGGACCTGCGCAAGGCCGAGTCGCTGGTGGCCTGAGTTGTAAAGGGCGGGCGAGCGATGCCGCGCTGGATGGTGGGCGACCGCGCATGCGACCGGTCAGGCAGGCGGCCTAGCTATGCAATCAAGAGCAGCTGCCATTTCCCATCCGGCCCTGAGGAAGGCCGCTGAGACGTGCAACTCTTGCGTAACATGTCTGCCAAGGAACAAGTCTGCCAAGGACTTGCTTAAACGCTTGGCCCGGGTGGTCTCCGGAGGCTACAGCCTCCCCAAGAGAGCCGGTGTCGGCCAGGCATCTGCGGGCAGGCCGAGGCGCTGTTGTTCGGCGCGGACCGCGGCCCGGGTCCGGGCCCCGAGGATGCCGTCCACGGCGCCCACGTCATACCCACGGGCCGCGAGCTTCTGCTGCAACTGCTTCATCTGCGCGTCGTTCAGACCCGGTTCCGGATTGCCCGCGTCGAAAACCGGTGCGCCTGAGAGCCGCGTGGCGAAATAGGCCGCCGTGGTGACGTAGACGAAGCTCTGGTTCCACTCGAAGAACACGTCGAAATTCGGATAGGCGAGGAAGGCCGGGCCCTTGCGCCCCTGGGGCAGGATCAGCGCCGCCTCCAGCCCGCCTGCGATCTCCCCCCAGCGCGGGGTAACGCCCAGCCGGGCCCAGTCGCGCCCGGATTTGCGGCTGTTCAGCCCGGTCTCCGCCCAATCGAGATCCGCAGGCACCGAAACCTCCTGCAGCCATGGCTCGCCCTTGCGCCAGCCCAGCCCGCTGAGCATGTTGGCACCGCTCAGGAGCGCATCGGGCGCCGAGGTTTTCAGGTACACATGGCCGTCGCCGTCGCCGTCGATCCCCTTGGTCAGGATGTCCTCCGGCAGCATCTGCACCATGCCGATCTCGCCCGCCCAGGCGCCGGTGGTGCGGGCGGGGTCGAAATCGCCCGCCTCGTAAAGCTCCAGCGCCGCGAAGATCTGTGGCCGGAACAGTTCGGGCCGGCGGCAGTCATGGGCCAGCGTGACCAGCGAGTTGAGCGTGTTGAAATCGCCCTGGACCGCGCCGTAATCCGTCTCCAGCGCCCAGAGGGCCAGCAGCACGCCGCGCGGCACGCCGAAGCGCGTCTCTGCCGCATCGAACACCGCGTCGAAGCGGTCGGCATTGCGGCGGCCATTGTACATGCGGTTCTGGCTGATCACCCGGCGGGCGAACTCGGTGAAGGGCATCTTGAAAACCCCTTGCGCCCGGTCGGCGCGCAGGGTGCGGGGGTCCTGTGCCGCCGTGCGGAAGAAGGCATCCACGGTTGCCTTTGCGTGGCCCTTGGCCTGTGCCTCGGTCTTCAGGCCTGCCACGAAGTCCGAAAAGCTGCCGCCGCATTGGGCCGCGACGGGACCGGCGAGGCCGAAAGAGAGCAGAAGGAGCAGGGAGAAACGCAGCATATTGCACACCTATGGGCAGTTTGATTGAACGGTAGCAGGCCCGCGCGGTCCCGCAAGCCCTCAGAGCACGGCGATCAGGGCGGTCAGGGCCAGCATCGCGCCCCAGGAGCGCCAGAGCGCGGTGCAGGCGGCCTCGATCTCCGCCGGGCCGGGGGTGCGAGTGCCGTCGGGATGCACGAAGGGAAAGTCGCGGATCGCGCCCTCGTAGCTGCGCGGGCCCGACAGCGCGACATCGAGGCTGACGGCCATGGCCGCCTCGGGCCAGCCGGCGTTGGGCGAGCGGTGCAGCGGCGCGTCGCGCAGGATCACCGGCCAGCCGCCGGGACGTCCCGCAGCAACCAGGATCACCAGCGCGCTGATCCGCGCGGGCACCCAGTTCAGCAGGTCGTCGAACCGCGCCGCGGCCCAGCCGAATTCCGCGTAGCGCGGGGTGCGGTAACCGATCATGCTGTCGGCGGTGTTGGTGATCTTGTAGAGCAGCAGCCCCGGCAGGCCCCCGATCAGGAACCAGAAGGCCGGCGCGAGCACCCCGTCTGAGAAATTCTCGGCCCCGGATTCGATGGCGGCGCGGGCAACCCCGGCGGCATCGAGGGGTTCGGTATCCCGCCCCACGATCATCGCGACCTTGGCACGGCCCGCCGCGAGGCTGTCGCTCAGGCCCGTCGCGACGGCGCGCACATGGTCCACGAGGCTGCGCTGGGCGAGAAGGATCGCGGCAAGCAGCACCTCGACCACGGGGCCGAGGGCGGCCAGGCCCGCACCGAAGACCAGCGCGCCGAGGCCGAGGGCGATCATCACCAGGACGCCGCGAAAGCGCAGGTCACGGTGCTTGTTGAGCCGCTTGTCCGCGCCCGCCACCAGACGCCCCATAAGCACCGCCGGATGGGGCAGGCGGGTCCAGAGCCAGTCCGGCTCCCCGAAGACCGCATCGAGCAGGAGCGCCAGAAGCAGGAGCGCCGCATGCTCCGTCATGGGCTCAGCGCGCGCGCGACACGCCCCCAGTCTGCCTCCGTCCCGGGCAGGCCGAGGCGCAGCCAGCGGTCGGAATAGGGGAACCGCCGGGTCCAGATCTGGCGACGCGTAAGACGGTCCTGGGCCGCGCTCGCGTCGGGGGTGTCGTAGAGCCGAAAGAGGGCGGTGCCCCCCGTCACCGACCAGCCGAAGCCCGTGGCCAGCGCGTCCAGCCGGGCCGCGTCGCGCTCCAGCCGGGCCCGGGTCTTGGCGGCCCAGCCGGTGTCACGCAGGGCCAGCGCGCCGACGCGCAGGGCAGGCCCGGATACCGCCCAGGGCCCGATCCGGTCGCGCAGGGGGGCCAGGGTTTCGGCCTGTCCGATGGCAAAGCCAAGCCGCAGACCCGCAAGGCCCCAGAACTTGCCGAAGCTTTTCAGGATCACCGTGCGCGGGCGCGCGGCCAGCGGTATCAGGGACGTCTCCGGCGCAATATCGCAGAAACTCTCGTCCAGCACGGTCAGGGCGCGGTCGGTGGGGATCTCTTCGGCCTGCCAGAGCCTGCCGTTGGGGTTGTTGGGATGCACGGCGACGAAGGCCGCCCCGGGGCCGGTACCTTGGGCCCAGCCATGGGCGGCGAAGGCGGCGGCATGCTCGTTATAGGTGGGGCCCGGGATCTCTACACGGCCGGCGGGGACGAGCCCCGGAAGGGCCGCGATCAGGGCCGAGGCGCCGGGGGCGGGCAGGATATCGAGCCCGTCCGGGACCGCCCAGAAGTCGCGCGCCGCGGCCACCAGGTCTGAAAACGCGCTTTCGTCCGGCAGGGCGGTCCAGTCCGGGCCGGGAATGTCCGGGATCGGGTAGCTGACCGGATTGATCCCGGTGGACAGGTCGAGCCAGGCGTCCCGCGTCCCGCCCCACCGGGCCGCTGCCCCATCCAACCCGCCGCCATGGTCGCGGGGCGCGCTTGCCGTCATGGGGTGTCGTCTTCGGGCGGCAGGGGCGGGTGGCGCGTGACGAAGTGCCCTTTCACGCCCTGGGGCCAGGTCTTGTAGGGCACTTGGCCACTGTCCGAGACGGCGTGCAGCGCCGCATAGCCGACGATTGCCTCGGCGGCCTCGCCCGAGGCTTCGAAATCTCCGAGGGTATAGGTGATCTTGCCCGCTGCCTGCACGGTGACATTGCACCCGGAGGTGCAGCCCATCAGGCATGAATGGCGCCGCGTGCGGACCTCGGGCTGTGCAGCGGCGGCGGTCTCGATCAACTCGGCGAGAGCTTCGCCATCGGTGCGGCCCGGCGCACGGGCGTCCCAGTCCGTGCGCTTGCACGTGTCGCAAATGGTGATCCAGGTCGTCACAACATGCTTCCTTTGCCTCTGCACGGTCAATGCGCCCGCATGAAACGTATTTCAGACCCGGGTGCAATCCCGTTCAGGTGCCGCTGTCAATCCGTCACGGAACCAGGCTTTGTGGCAAGTTCGCGCCTCAATCCTTTAAGAATGAGAGATTTTTTGCCGATAGGCCGAAAAAACGATCAGTGGATCAAAATTGAATGCGCATTTCCGATTGATCTGGTCTAGGATGGTGTCCGTCAGCGGTTTCAGGCGCATTGTCGGGAATCGGCTACGGGGGAAGAATGCGAGTTTTGATCGTCCATGGCGAAGCCGGCCTTGCCGGCATCTGGGCGGCGCACCTTCGGCGCGGAGGTGCCGTCGTCGATTGCGTCGGCGCGCAAGAGGACGCGGTGCGGCACCTCAGCACGCATCCGGTGGACGTTGTGCTTCTGTCTCTGACCCTGAGCCAGGGCAGCGCCTTGGCGATTGCGGACTATGCCAGCTACCGGCGCCCGGATACCCGCGTGATCTTCGTGAACAACACGCAGTTCTTCAGCGACGGCTCGATCTTCAATCACGTGTCCAACGCGCGCGCGATGATGCCGGAGGACACCCCGCCCGAAGATCTGACCGCGATGGTCGAGCATTACGCCACCCACTGAACCGCCCGCCCTTTCAACGCAGCCGATTGGGCAGCGCGCAGCAAAACTCTTGAGCAAGAGTTTTGCCAAGGATTTTGCTTAAAATCCTTGGCTGTCGGAGGTCAGGCGGCGATCTGGCGGTCGCGGCCGTGCGGTGCCATCCAGTCGATCTGCGGATTGATCGGAATGATCCGGTGCGGATTAATCGTCTCGTGGCTGTAGTGGTAGTGCCGCACGATGTGGTCGAAATTCACCGTCTCCGCCACGCCCGGCCATTGGAACAGCTCCCGCGTGTAGGCCCAGAGGTTGGGGTAGTCCACGATCCGGCGGCGGTTGCACTTGAAGTGCAAATGGTAGACCAGATCGAACCGCACGAGCGTCGTGAACAGCCGCCAGTCGGCCTCGGTGATCCGGTCGCCCGCGAGGTAGCGCCGAGTGCCCAGCCTGTCTTCGACCCAGTCGAGGGCCGCGAAGAGCGTGGTGACCGCCTCGTCATAGGCTTCTTGCGTGGTGGCGAAGCCCGACTTGTAGACGCCGTTGTTGATGTCGGAATAGACCCGCGCGTTCACCGCGTCGATCTCGGTGCGCAGGGCCTCGGGATAGAAATCCTGGGTATCGCCCGTGATCCCGTCGAAGGCATTGTTGAACATCCGGATGATCTCGGAGCTTTCGTTCGACACGATCGTCTTGCCGGCCTTGTCCCACAGGATCGGCACCGTCACCCGGCCGGACACCTTCGGGTCGGCCTTGATGTAGAGATCCCGCGCGAAGGGCAGGCCGTAGAGCCGGTCGCCCGTCGCCCCGTGATCGTCCGTCTCGAAGGTCCAGCCATCGCCCAGCATGTCGGGATGCACCACCGAGATGTCGATACGCGGCTCCAGCCCCTTCAGCTTGCGGAAGATCAAAGTCCGGTGCGCCCAGGGACAGGCCATGGAGACATAGAGGTGATAGCGCCCGCTTTCGGCGGCGAAGCCACCACTGCCTGTCGGGCCGGGGGCGCCGTCCGGGGTGATCCAGTTGCGGAACCCGGCCGTGCTGCGCACGAACTTTCCGCCCGTGCTTTCGGTGTCGTACCAGGTGTCGTGCCAGATGCCGTCGATCAGCTGTCCCATGGAAATGCTCCTTTGTCCGTGTCCAACAGGTAACCCGGCAACCTCCGGTAAAAAACGCGCATGACCGCAGGGAGGTTCCCGCATCCGCGCACACAGCCCGTGCCGCCGGGGCGCGGCGCTTTGGCCCGCCGCGGTGTTGCGAAAGGGTTTGCGCGCAGGCGGGGCGGGCGATATGACCCATCCGACGACGCCCGTTTCGGGCCAGAATGGTTGCCATTGCGACGGCTGACCCAACCCGGGGGCCCGTGCATGGATCGTCAGGCTGTGATGCCGCCCCGGCGGTGTCCTGCGTGTGGCCAGGTCTGGATGGGCAACTGCTTGAAAGGACCGCGCCGATGCCCCTGCTGCCTCTTTACTGCCTTGCCGTCCTTGCGGGGATGAGTGCCGCACCTGCCCTTGCCCATCCCGGGCATCTTGCGGGCCTTGCAGGCCATGACCATTGGGTTGCGGGCGCGGCCATCGGGGCGGCGATCGCCATCGGGCTGTTCGGGGCGCTGAAGGGCAGAAAGTCGCGCGCGGATCACCAGCCCGAAGAGGCCGCGGACGCCGCCGAGGCCGACAGTGCCGAGGCCCGGACATGAGCGCCCCCGCGCCCCCCAAGATCGGCGTGATGATCTGCGGCCATGGCTCGCGCAGCCAGGCGGCGGTGGACGAGTTCGCGATTCTGGCCGAGAAGCTGCCGGTGCACCTGCCCTCGGGCTGGGAGATGGAATACGGCTATCTCGAATTCGCCAACCCGGTGATCCGCGACGGGCTCGACCGCTTGCGTGAGAAGGGCTGCGACCGGGTGCTCGCGGTCCCGGGGATGCTGTTCGCGGCGATGCACTCCAAGAACGACATCCCCACGGTCCTTTCGACCTACGCCGCCGGGCACGGGATGCAGATTTCCTACGGGCGGGAGCTGGGCGTGGACCCCAAGATGGTTGCCGCCGCCGGGGACCGGGCGATGCAGGCCGTGGCGCGCGCCAATGCCGAGCTGGGCGAGGTGGCGCTGCACGATACCTGCCTCGTGGTGATCGGGCGCGGGGCTTCGGACCCGGACGCCAATGGCAATGTCGCCAAGATCGCGCGGCTGGTGCAGGAGGGTCTGGGCTTCGGCTGGTGCGAGGTGGGCTATTCCGGCGTGACCTTCCCGCTGGTGGAGCCGTGCCTGCGCCATGTGGTGAAGCTGGGTTACAAGCGGGTGCTGGTGCTGCCCTATTTCCTGTTCACCGGCATCCTGATCGACCGGATCTACGGCTTCACCGACCAGGTCGCGGCGGATCACCCGGAGATCCAGTTCGTCAAGGCGGGCTACTTGCGCGACCACCCGGAGGTGTTGCGCACCTTCGCCGAGCGGGTGATCGAGCAGATGTCCGACACCCCGCCGCCCAATTGCGGCGATTGCGGCTACCGCGCCCAGGTGCTGTCGCTGGATGCGGGCGAGACCCGTCTGATCACGGCCGAGGAACGGACCCATCCGGCCTTCGGCGCGGTGCCTCCGTCCACCTGCGTGATGTGCAAGTACCGCACCGCCGTGCTGGGCTTCGAGGGCGAGGTCGGCGCCGTGCAGGAGAGCCACCATCACCACGTCGAAGGGCAGGGCGCCTCGGCCCCGGGTTCGAATGTGGCCGATTGCACGCTCTGCGACACGTTCTGCACCGGAATGTGCCGGTTGGAGGCGCAGGCGCGGCACGACCATCACCACCATTATCACGGGCACGATCACGGCCATTCCCACGGCCACGACCATGACCACGAGCATCACCATCATCACGCGCCCTACCCCCATGCCAAGCACCCGCACGGGCCCGAAAGCGCGCGCAAGACCGTCCGCACCGCAGAGTGATGCGCAGGGCCTTCGGCAGTTACCTCGTCGCGGACTGGTCGGCGAACGGGACGCCCAAAACCGGCAAGGACAGTATCTGGGTCGCGCTCGTGCAGCCCGATGCGCGCCCCGTGGTCGAAAACCCGTCCACCCGCAAGTCTGCCATGGCGCTGATCGAGGAGTTGATCGCCGCCGAGCAGGAGGCCGGGCGCCGGGTGCTGGCGGGGTTCGACTTTCCCTTCGGGTATCCCGCGGGCTTTGCCAAAGCCCTCGGCGACGGCGCAGGCTGGCAGGAGGTCTGGGCCCGGATCGCGGCGGAGGTGTCGGACGGTCCGGACAACGCCAATGACCGTTTCGATGCGGCCGCGCGGCTGAACACCCTGTTCCCGGGCGCGGGTCCGTTCTGGGGCAACGGGCTCAAGCGCGACATCCCCGGTCTGCCGCGCAAGCTGCCCGAGGGCTATGGCACCACCCTGCCCGCGCGCCTGCGCCATGCCGAGGCACAGGCCCGCGGTGCGCAGGAGGTCTGGAAGCTCTCGGGCGCGGGCTCCGTGGGGGGGCAGGCCCTGATGGGGATCGCGGCACTCGCAGGATTGCGCCACCGGATCGGGGCCGCTGTCTGGCCGTTCCAGCCATGGCGCGGGGAGGGCCCGGTCCTGGCCGAGGTGTTCCCGTCCCTGACCGACATCCCCCACCTGGCGGGCCGGGTGCGCGACGCGGTGCAGGTCGAAAGCCTCGCGCGAGGCTTGGCGCTCCTCGATGCGGAGGGACGGCTTGCCCCCTTGCTGGATGCCGCCGAACGGCAGCCGGAAGATGTCCGCAGCCATGAGGCCAGCATTCTCGGGCTCGGCTACGAGGCGCTGCTGGGCCGGGCGGTGAAGTCCGGGCTGGGCGCCATGCGGGCGGCGTCCGGCGCCGGGATGCGCCCCTATGAGCGCGATCCCAAGGCGATCTACGCGCAGTCCTTCAAGACCGTGCGGGCCGAGGCCCGGCTGGACAGGTTCCCCCGCGGACTCGACCAGGTGGCGGTGCGGCTGATCCATGCCTGCGGGATGGTGGATGTGGCGGACCGGCTGGCCTTCTCCGACGGCGCGTTCGAGGCCGGGCGCGCCGCATTGGAGGCGGGCGCGCCGGTGCTGTGCGATTGCGAGATGGTGGGGGCGGGGATCATCCGCCGCTATCTGCCTGCGGGCAACGAGGTGATCGTGACCCTGAACCGCGCCGAGGTGCCCGCGCGCGCCCAGGCGATCGGCAATACCCGCTCGGCCGCGGCGGTGGAGTTGTGGGAGCCGCTGCTGGGCGGTGCGGTGGTGGCCATCGGCAACGCGCCCACGGCGCTCTTTCACCTGCTGGAGCTGATCGACGCCGGTGCCCCGAAACCCGCGCTGATCCTGGGCTTCCCGGTGGGGTTTGTCGGCGCCGCCGAGAGCAAGGCGGAACTTGCGGCCAACCCGCGGGGCTGCGATTTCGTGGCGTTGCGCGGCCGGCGCGGCGGCTCGGCCATGGCGTCGGCGGCCGTGAACGCTTTGGCCGCCGGATTGCCGGAGGTGGAGACATGAGCGCGACCAATTTTCTTGCAAGAAAATTGTCAAGGATCTTGCAAGATCCTTGGCCCGCGCGGGGCCCGGGCGGTGGCTCGGCATGACCGCGCCGTGGTTGCATATCGTCGGCATCGGTGAGGACGGAATGGCCGGGCTTCTGCCGGCCACCCGGGCCGTGGTCGAGGCCGCCGAGGTCATCGTCGGCGGGGAGCGGCACCACCAGCTCTCCGCCAGCGTCACGGCCGAGCGGATCGCCTGGCCGCACCCGTTCGACGCGCTGATCGACACCCTGACCGGGCTCGCCGGGCGGCGGGTCGTCGTGCTGGCCACGGGCGATCCCCTTTGGTTTTCCGTCGGTGCGCGGATCGGGCGGGCGATCCCGCCGGGCGAGATCACCTATCATCCGCAGCTTTCGGCTTTCCAACTCGCGTCCGCGCGCATGGGCTGGAGCCTGGCGGATGTGGAAACCCTCACCGTCCATGGCCGCCCCGTCGAGCAGATGATCGCCTTCATCCAGCCCGACCAGCGGCTCCTGATCCTGACCACCGGGGCCGAGACCCCGGCGCAGATCGCGCAGTTTTTGACCGAGCGCGGCTTCGGGCAGTCGCGCATGACCGTGCTCGCCGCCATGGGGGGGGCCGACGAGGCCCGGTTCGACGGTGTGGCCGAGACCTGGGACCACGTTGTGCCGCCGTTCAACACGCTGGCGGTCGAGTGCATCGCCGCCCCGGATTGCGCGCTGCTGCCCCGGGTGCCGGGGCTGGCGGATGACCTTTTCACCCATGACGGCACCATGACCAAGCGCGAGGTCCGCGCGGTCACGCTGGCCAAGCTGATGCCCATGCGCGGGGCGCTGTTGTGGGATGTGGGCACCGGCTGCGGCTCGGTCGCGGTGGAATGGATGCGCGGCGCGCGGTATGCCCGCGCCATCGGGATCGAGCCGCGCGCGGACCGCCGCGCCATGGCGGCGGCCAATGCGCTGGCCCTTGGCGTGCCGAAGCTGCAGGTGATCGAGGGTACGGCGCCGGGCGCCCTTGCGGGTCTGGAAGCGCCCGATGCGATCTTTCTCGGCGGGGGCCTGAGCGCCGAGGTGTTCGATGCGGCCTGGGCCGCCCTGCGCCCGCTGGGGCGGCTGGTGGCAAATGCCGTGACCATCGAGAGCGAGCAGGTGCTGGTGGCGCTTCACAAGACCCATGGCGGGGAGCTGTCCAAGCTGTCGGTGCAGCGCGCGGATGCGGTGGGCCCGCGCCTCGGCTGGCGGCCCTTCATGCCGGTGACCCAGTGGAGCCTGATCAAGCGATGAGCGGCACTCTCTATGGCGTGGGTCTCGGCCCCGGGGATCCGGAGTTGCTGACCCTGAAGGCGGACCGGCTGATCCGGGGCGCGCGGGTGGTGGCCTATCCGGCGCTCGTGGCGGGCGACAGCCTGGCGCGCGGCATCGCCGCCGCCGCCATCCCCGAGGACGCGCGCGAGATCCGCATAGAGGTGCCGATGACGCCCGCCCGCGCCCCGGCGCAGGCGGCCTATGACGCCGCCGCCGCCGAGATCGCCGCGGCGCTGGCGGCGGGGGAGGATGTGGTCTGCCTGTGCGAGGGGGACCCGTTCTTCTACGGCTCGTTCATGTATCTCCATGCCCGTCTCGCGGACCGTTTCGCGGTGGAGGTGGTGCCCGGTGTCACCTCCATGACCGCCTGCGCGGCGCGGGCGGCGCGGCCGCTGGTGGCCCGCAACGAGATGCTGACCGTGATCCCGGGGCCGCTGCCGGAGTCGGCGCTTGCGGAGGCGCTGCGCGCGGCGGATACGGCGGTGATCATGAAGGTGGGTCGGCATCTGGCCAAGATCCGCCGAGTGCTGGAGGCCGAAGGTCTGGCGGCCCAGGCGGTGTATCTGGAACGCGCGACGCTCCCGGCGGAGCGGGCGCTGCCGCTCACCGAGGCGCCGGACCCCGCGCCCTATTTTTCGATGATTCTCGTGACGAAAGGAGCCGACCCATGGCTGTAACCCCTGTGGTCGTGGCGATTTCGCGCGCGGGCGAGGACACGGCGCACCGGATTGCCGCCGCGCGCGGCTGGGCCGTGCATGGCCGGGCGGGCCGCGTCGACCGGGCGGATGCCCATTTCGACAATGCGCTGACCCATGTGCGCGACCTCTTTGCCGCCGGGGTGCCGGTGGTGGGGGTCTGCGCGGCGGGCATCCTGATCCGATCCGTGGCCCCCCTGCTGGCCGACAAGACCGCCGAGCCGCCCGTTGTGGCCGTGGCCGAGGACGGATCCGTGGCGGTGCCGCTTCTGGGCGGGCACCGGGGCGCGAACCGGATCGCGGCGGATCTATCCGATCTTCTGGGCGGGGTGTCGGCGGTGACCACGGCGGGGGATGTGGCGCTCGGCGTGGCGTTGGATGCACCGCCGCCGGGCTACCGGCTGGCCAACCCGGCCGATGCGAAATCGGTGATGGCGGGGCTCTTGTCGGGGGGCGGCGCGCGTCTGACCGGAGAGGCGCTGTTCGACCTGCCCGCTGGCGAGGGGGCCGAGATCGCCGTGACCGAGGCGCCGCTGGCCGGTGGGCCAGACCGGCTGGTCTATCACCCGCAACGCTTTGCGCTCGGCGCCGGTTGCGCGCGGGATGCAGACCCGCAGGTGCTGCGAGCGCAGGTCTTCGAGATGCTTGCGGAGGCCGGGGTCGCCCCCGGTGCCGTGGCCTCGCTCAATACCCTGGACCTGAAGGCCGACGAGCCTGCGATGCATGCGCTGGCCGCCGAACTGGGCGTTCCCTTGCGGGTCTTCACCGCGGCCGAACTGGAGGCGGAGGCCGCGCGGCTCGCCACCCCGTCCGAGGTGGTCTTTGCCGAGGTCGGTTGCCACGGGGTCGCGGAAGGCGCGGCGCTGGCGGCTGCGGGGCCGGACGCGGTGCTGGTCCAGCCCAAGCGCAAGACCGCGACGACCACCTGCGCGCTGGCCCGCGCCCCCGCGCCGATCACCGCGCTGCGCGGCCGGGCACGGGGACGGGTGTCGGTCGTGGGCATCGGGCCCGGCCAGTCGGCCTGGCGCACACCCGAGGCTAGCCGCCTGGTGGCGGAGGCGGAGGAGTTGGTGGGCTACGGCCTCTATATCGACCTGCTCGGCCCGCTGGCCGCGGGCAAGGCGCGCGCGGATTTCCCCCTGGGCGGGGAAGAGGACCGCTGCCGCTACGCGCTGGAACGGGCGGGGGAGGGGCGCAACGTGGCCCTCGTGTGCTCGGGCGATGCGGGGATCTATGCCATGGGCGCGCTGGTGTTCGAGCTCTTGGACCGGGGGCCGGAGGCGCAGGGCGTGTCGGATGCCGCGCGCCGGGTGGAGGTGATTTGCGCACCCGGTGTGAGCGCGCTGCAGGCCGCGGCGGCGCGGGCGGGCGCACCGCTGGGCCATGATTTCTGCGCGATTTCCCTGTCGGACCTGCTGACGCCGCGGGCGGATATCCTGCGGCGGCTGCGGGCGGCGGCGGAGGGGGATTTCGTCATCGCCTTCTACAACCCGGTCTCGAAGACCCGCCGGACCCTCTTGGCCGAGGCGCGGGAGATCCTGCTGGCCCACCGGCCCGCGGACACGCCCGTCCTGCTGGCGAGTTCTCTGGGACGCCCGGAGGAGGAAATCCGCTATCGCCGGCTCGACGGTCTGGAGGTGGACGAGGTCGACATGCTCACCGTGGTGCTGGTGGGCTCGTCGAATTCGAAGCTCGCGCAACTGGGCGCGGGGCCGCGCATGTACACGCCGCGCGGCTATGCGCGCAAGATCGACGGGGACCTGTCCGATGCGGGGTGATCCAAAGGCGCAGGCTGCGCCTGCATTCGATATTTCGCCGCGCGTGGTTGGCCGGGACGCCCATGGGCCCGCGTCGCGGCGGCTGTTTATGGGTTTTGCCCGACTGATGCGGGGGGATGCGCGATGACGGTCTATTTCATCGGCGCGGGGCCGGGCGATCCGGAGCTGCTGACGCTGAAGGCGCAGCGGGTGATCGGGGCCTGCCCCGTGTGCCTTTATGCCGGATCGCTGGTCCCGGCGGAGGTCGTCGCAGGCGCGCCTGAGGGGGCGCGGGTGCTGGACACCGCCCCCATGACCCTCGACGACACCCACGCCGAGATTGTCGCGGCCCATGGGCGAGGGCAGGACGTGGCGCGGGTGCATTCGGGCGACCCGTCGCTCTACGGCGCCATCGCCGAGCAGATCCGGCGCCTGCGGGCGGACGGCATTCCTTACGAAATCATCCCCGGCGTGCCCGCTTATGCGGCGGCGGCGGCGGCCTTGGGGCAGGAGCTGACCATTCCCGAGGTGGCGCAATCCATCATCCTGACCCGGGTGTCGATGAAATCCACCTCCATGCCCGAGCACGAGACGATGGAGAATTTCGCCCGAACCCGCGCGACCCTGGCGATCCACCTGGGCGTGCGCAACCTGCGCGAGATCGAGCGCGTGCTGACCCCCCATTACGGGGCCGGGTGTCCGGTGGTCGTGGCCTACCGCGTGGGCTGGCCGGACCAGCTGTTCCTGCGCGGCACGCTGGCGGATATCCATGCCAAGGTGCGCGCCGAGAAGATCACGCGCACGGCCCTGATCCTGGTCGGCCCGGCCCTGGGCGAAGTCACCGATTTCAAGGACAGCGCGCTCTACGATCCCGAGATGCCCCATGTGCTACGCCCCCGCGCGCGGAAAACGGGGTCCTAGTCGCGCTTGATCTTGGCGGCGTTCGGCGCATCTTCTTTATCAGCATGAGGAGGGGATGCCATGTCGGAGTTTCTGCCCAAGGAGGTGCGCGACGGCCTCGATCAGGCCCGGGTGCGGGCCGCGCGCCGGGACAAGCGGCGCCTGCGGGTCCAGGTCGGACCGGAGGCCTACACGATCCAGAGTTTCGGGGCGGAGGCTTTTACCCTGCGCGCCGACGGGGCACCGCATCTGCGCGGGCTGGTCGATATCTACAAGGGGTCCGAGCACCTCTATCAGGCGCTGATCGTGACCGCCGCGCTGGATGGGCTGGAGATGCGCTATGAATTCAAGCGCATGACCCGCACCCGCCAGAACGTGCCGCTGGATTACGATCCGGGGCCGAACGTGCCCGCGGGGTTGATCGCCCGGCAGTAGGGATCACTGCAGGTCCGCGAAAGCGTCGGCCAGCCGATCCACGGCTTCCCGAACCCGTGCGCGCGGCATGCCGACATTGAACCGCAGGCAGCTCTCGCCGCCCTTGCCCAGTGTATGGCCGGGCGTGGCCGCGATGCGGGCTGTGCCATAGACACGCTCGGAAAACTCCGGCCGTTCCATGCCGGTGCCCGCGAAATCCACCCAGGCCAGATAGGTGCCCTGCATCGGCATGGCCGAGAGACCGGGGATGGCGTTCACGCCGTCATTGAAGACCGCGGCGTTGCCCTCCAGGTAGGTGCAGAGCGCGTCGCACCAGGCCGCGCCCGCCGGGGAATAGGCCGCCCGCGTCAGGGCCACGCCCAGCAGGTTGGGCTGCATGTCGAGCGTGTTGAAGAACCGGTGAAACCGCGCGCGCAGGTCGGGGTCGGGAATGGTGACGCAGCCCGTGCGCCCGCCCGCGATGTTGAAGGTCTTGGAGGCCGAGGTGGTCATCACCAGCCGGTCGGCGATCTGGGGCGCGGCGACGTGCATCGGGATATGGGTGTGGCCTGCGAAGGTCAGGTCCGCGTGGATCTCGTCGGAGATCAGCAGCAAGTCGTGACGCTGGCAGAAATCGGCGAGCGCGGTCAGCTCCTCTTGTGTCCAGACACGGCCCGCGGGGTTGTGGGGCGAGCAGGCGATGACCATGGTCTCGCGCCCCGACAGCATCCCCGCATAGGCGTCGAAATCCATGGTGTAGACCCCGTCCACGATCGCCAGGGGCAACTCCTTCACCACCCGGCCGGTCTTGGTGATCTTTGCGGCAAATTCGTGGTAGACGGGCGAGAAGATGATCACCTCGTCGCCCGGCGCGGTCAGGGCGTTCAGCGTGATGGCGATGCCGTTGCCGAGCCCGTAGGTGGTGAACATCCACTCCCGCTCCACGGTCCAGCCATGGCGGTCGCGCATCCAGCCGATGATCGCGTCCTCATAGCTTTCCAGCCCGCAGAAATAGCCGTAATCGGCGCGGGTGAGCAGGCCCTGCATGGCCTCCTGCAGAAACGGGCCTGGCGGGAAATCCATGTCCGCGATCCACATGGCCAGCCCGTCCTCGGGCGAGACGCCGAAGGCGCTCTCCATCTTGTCCCATTTGATGCAGTCGGTGTTGCGCCGGTCGATCTCGGTGTCGAAAGTCATGCCTGTCCCCTCGGGTTTGGCGCGAGGCTAACGGTCTGGCGGGCAGGTGCAAGGCCCGCCGATCCGGGCGGGGATGTTGCGCCCGGGGGGGGCGTGGCTTACATCAACCGGCATGACCATTCGACCGATCCTGATCCACCCCGACCCGCGCCTCAAGAAGACCGTCGATCCGGTCGCCGAGATCACCGACGAGATCCGGCAGCTGGCCGATGACATGCTGGCCACCATGTATGACGCGCCGGGCATCGGGCTGGCCGGGCCGCAGGTGGCGGCGATGATGCGGATCATCACCATGGATTGCGCCCCCAAGGATGGCGAGCCGGACCCGATGGTTCTGATCAATCCCGAGATCGTCTGGTCCTCGGAAGAGATGAACACCTACGAGGAAGGCTGCCTGTCGATCCCCGAGATGTACGCCGATGTGGAACGTCCGGCGGAGGTCGAGGTGCGCTGGACCACCCTGGAGGGCGGGGAGGCCAGTGCCAGGTGGGGCGGGCTCCATGCCACTTGCGTGCAGCATGAGATCGACCATCTGAACGGCAAGCTGTTCATCGATTATCTCAAGCCGCTGAAGCGGCAGTTGATCACCCGCAAGATGGTGAAACTGAAGCGGGAGCGCGCCCGTGCCGAGGGCTGAATCGGGCGGTCGGCGCGGCGTCGGATTTTTGTCGGGCAAGTGTCGGGCATCTGTCGGGCAAATTGTCTGACAATGATCCGACCCTTCCTCTCCTGGCCCGATGCGCGGCTGCGGACCCCCGCCGCCCCGGTGGCCGAGATCACGGAGGAGATCCGCGCGGTCTGGGACGACATGATCGACACCATGGAGGCGATGCCCGGTGTCGGGTTGGCGGCCCCGCAGATCGGCGTGATGCAGGCGCTGGCGGTGGTCGATGCCTCCGACGAGCGCGGCCGGGCGATCCGGATGGCGAATCCGCAAGTGCTCCATGCCAGCGCACAGCTGCGCAGCCATGAGGAGGCGTCGCCGAACCTGCCTGGCGTCTTTGCGAAGATCGACCGGCCGCGGGCGGTGACGGTGCGGTTTCTGGATGCAAATGGCGCGGTGAAGGAGCAAGATTTCGTTGGGCTCTGGGCCACCAGCGTGCAGCACCAGATCGATCACCTGGCGGGGCGGATGTATTTCGACCGGCTGAGCAAGACGAAACGCGACATGCTGCTGCGCAAGGCAAGGAAGCTGGCAAGATGAGATTGGTCTTCATGGGTACGCCCGCCTTTTCGGTGCCGGTGCTCGATGCGCTGGTGGCGGCGGGGCACGAAGTGGCGGCGGTCTATTGCCAGCCGCCGCGCCCGGCGGGGCGGGGCAAGAAGCCGCGCCCGAGCCCGGTGCAGGCGCGTGCCGAGGCGCTGGGGCTTCCGGTGCGACATCCGGTATCGCTGAAGGGGGACGAGGCACAGGCGGACTTCGCCGCGCTCGGGGCCGAGATCGCCGTGGTCGTGGCTTACGGGCTGATCCTGCCGCAAGCGGTGCTGGACGCGCCGGAGCATGGGTGTTGGAACATCCATGCGTCGCTTCTGCCGCGGTGGCGCGGGGCGGCGCCGATCCACCGGGCGATCCTGGCCGGGGATGCGGAGACCGGTGTGTGCATCATGCAGATGGAGGCGGGGCTCGATACCGGGCCGGTGCTGTTGCGCGAGGCGGTGGCGATCGGGGCGGAGGAGACCACGGGGGGCCTGCATGACCGGTTGTCGGCCCTGGGCGCGCGGCTGATCGTCGAGGCGCTGGCGCGGCGGGCGGAGCTGGTGCCCGAGCCGCAGCCCGAGGTGGGCGTGACCTATGCCGCCAAGATCGACAAGGCCGAGGCGCGGGTGGACTGGACCCGGCCCGCGGTGGAGGTGGACCGGCTGATCCGGGGGCTGTCGCCGGTGCCCGGGGCCTGGTGCGAGATTGCGGGCGAGCGGGTGAAGCTGCTGGGATCGCGTCTGGCCGAGGGGTCGGGTGCTGCGGGACAGGTGCTGGAGGGGTTCACGGTGGCCTGCGGCGCGGGGGCGGTGGAGATCACGCGGGCGCAGCGGGCGGGCAGGAAGGCGGCCGATGCGGCGGAGATCCTGCGCGGCATGACCCTGCCCGCGCGGTTGGACTGACGCGGGGCAAGCCCGTTCGAACGGGCTTGGACACGCGATTTGGAAATCGCGTTCCAAGCGCCTTGCAAGGCGCTTGATCAAGGCGCTTCGAAGCGCCTTGGGGCTCAGCGGCCCGCTTTGGATTTGCCGGGCTTGAAGGGCGCCATGCCTTCCCGGGCCAGCGCGTCCGCGCGTTCGTTTTCCGGGTGGCCTGCATGGCCCTTGACCCATTTCCACTGCACCTCGTGCCGGGCTTGGGCGGCATCGAGCCTGCGCCAGAGGTCCTCGTTCTTCACCGGCTTTTTGGTCGAGGTTTTCCAGCCGTTGCGCTTCCAGCCGTGGATCCAGCCCGTGACCCCGCCTTTCACATAGGCGCTGTCGGTCACGACGGTCAGCCTGGCGGGCCGTTCCAGCGCCTCCAGCGCGTGGATCGCGGCCAGAAGCTCCATCCGGTTGTTGGTGGTCTCGGCCTCGCCACCCTTGAGCGCGCGCTCCTTGACGACCGTATCGCCGTCGCGGGCGATGAGCAGCGCCCCCCAGCCGCCGGGCCCCGGGTTGCCCGAACAGGCCCCGTCCGTGTAGGCGAAAAGCTCAGGCATCGGGGACCCTCCGGGAGGTGACGATGATGAAGGGATCGGTGCGGCCGGACAGCCCCTCGCCGGTGCCGAAATCCGTATGCGACACCGTCAGGCCGGCGTCGGTCAGGAGCTGCTGCAGCTCCGCGTCGGTATAGTAGGTGTAGAACCGCCCCAGCGCGTCGCGCTCTTCCCCGGTGCCGAGCTTCAGGCCCAGGTGAAACAGCCCGCTGGGGCGCAGGGCCCGGGCGATGGCCGCCAGATGGCCGGGCATCTCGGCGCGGGGCGCGTGGAGCAGGCTGAAATTGGCCCAGATCCCGTCGAAGGCGGCCGCGGCGTCGAGATCGTCGAACCGCGCGAGCCGTGCGTCGACCCCGAGCGCGCGGGCCTGGGCCACGAATTCGGGCGTGGCGTCCATCGCCACCACCCGGTGCCCGTCCGCCTGCATCAGGGCAGCCGCGCGCCCCGGCCCGCAGCCCAGATCGAGCACATCCGCCCCGGCAGGCAGGGCGTCGAGGAAGGCCTGCAGATGCCCATCCGCGCCCTTGTCGGCGAAGCGGGCGCGGTAGCGCTCCGCCTCCCGCGCGTAGACGGCGAGGGTTTGCGGATCGCTCACACCACCACCCCGACCGCGAGGCAGGCCACGACGATGGCCGTGAGCAGCACCCGCAGGTGCATCCACCAGCGCGGCGCCAGCCCCTGCCGCCAGAACAGGTAGTCCAACGCCAGCAGCCCGATGAACCCGGCGATCAGGTTGGTCAGCGCGTTGGCCGACCCGCCGCCCACGGTGAAGAAGGCCCAGAGGGCGGGGATCACGCTGAGCCCGTAGCCGGTGGTGGCCACGGTGCCTGTGGCCTTGGTGGCAAAGCCCCACAGCACGCCGGACATGAAGGCGAGGATGATCGTGCCGTAGAAGATCTGCACGTAAGGGCCGATGAAGCGGGGGCCGAGCACCTCCATCCCGAAGGCGGCGAGGCCGGGCAAGACCAGCGTGCCCGCGCCGAAGAGGAACGGGATCAGCCCGGCGAGGCCGAGGATCAGGGCGCTTCTGGGAATGTCATTCATGGCGTCTTTCTGCCGGGCGCGAGGCCGGGCGGCAAGACCCTACGGTGTGTGAAAGAAGAACCGGACCACGTGGAAGAACACCGGGGCGGCGAAGAGCACTGAATCGAGCCGGTCGATGAACCCGCCCTGGCCGGCGAACATCGGGCCCCAGTCCTTGACGCCCCGGTCGCGTTTGATCGCGGTCATCACCAGGGTGCCGAAAAAGCCCACGGTCGCGGCGAGGCAGGCCAGCAGGGCGGCCTGCCAGGGCGCGAAGGGGGTGATCCAGTAGAGTGCCGCGCCGAGCAGGGTGGCCGAGGCGATGCCGCCGATCATGCCCTGCCAGGTCTTGGTGCGCGACAGGGTGGGCGCGATCTTGCGCCGCCCGATCAGCTTGGACCAGCTGTATTGCAGCACATCGGTGCTTTGGACCACGATCACCAGGAAGGCCAGGAGCAGGATCATTCGGTCCTCGCCGCCGGGGATGTTCAGGGTCAGAAGCGCGGGCACATGGCTCATGCAGAACACGCAGATCATCAGCGCCCATTGGGTTTCCGCGACGCGTTCGAGGAAATCGGTGCGGTCGCCCTGCAACGCCGAGAGGATGGGCAGCAGCAGGAAGGCATAGACCGGGATGAACACGGTATAGAGCCCGTACCAGCCCAGACCCACCAGCAGGAACTGCACCGGCAGCACCACGAAGAACGAGGCCGCGATGGCCCAGTGATCCGCCGTGCGTTTGGCCGTCAGCGTCATGAACTCGCGCAGGGCGGCGAAGGCGCAGATCCCGAAGAGTGTGACCACCCCGGCATCGCCGCCGAACGAGAACAGGGCCACCAGTGCCGAGATCGCCCACCAGGCCATGATCCGGGCGTTCAGGTTCTCGATCGTGGCGTTCTCGCCGCTGGGCGACAGGCGCTGGCGCAGCAGCCGCGCGATGACCGTCGCGAGGATCAGAAGCCCGCCGATGGCGGTGATCTCCCAGGCGAAGGGGAGGGTGGGCTCGGTCATGGCTTGCTGCCCCCATTGGGGCGCAGGGCGACCATGGCATCGGCGGCGCGGGCGAGGAAGGGGCCGATCTCTTCGCCCTCCTCGACGCGGATGGGCGCGCCGAAGGACACGGTACACAGCAGCGGGACCGGGATGACATGGCCCTTGGGCATCACGCGGTTGAGGTTCTCGATCCAGACCGGGACGAGGTCCACGGCGGGCCGGGCCCTGGAAATGTTGTAGATCCCCGATTTGAAGGGCAGGGCCGGGGCGTCGGTCATGTTGCGCTTGCCCTCGGGGAAGATGATCAGCGAGCTGCCCTCGTCCAGCGCGTCGAGGATCAGCGCGATCGGGTCCTCGTCGCCGCGATGCTCGGGGCGCCGCTCGACCATCACGGCGCGGACGACCTCATGCCCGACAAAGGCGCGGAGCCTGGATTTCAGCCAGTAGTCGCTGCCGGCCACGGGGCGGGTGGCGCGGCGCAGCCGCGGGGGCAGGACGGACCAGATCAGGATGAGGTCGGCATTGCTGGTGTGGTTGGCGTAATACACCCGTTGCCGCGGTACAGGTTCGATCCCCTGCCAGATCGCGCGCGGCGCGGTCAGCAGGCGGGCGAGCAGGATCAGCCCCCCGCCCAGCAGCCAGGCCGCGACCCCCGTCAGCAGCCGCATCAGGACGCGGACCGGCTGCGCGTCATGTGCGCTCCAGCGCCAGACGACCGGCGAGCAGGGCGAAGACCGCCGCGAAGGACCGGTTGAGCCAGACCGTGGCGCGGGCCGAGCCGAGCACCCAGTCGCGGGCTTGGGCAGCGAAGGCGCCGTAGACGAGGAACACGGCGAAGGTCAGGGCCATGAAGACCGCGCCGAGAAGCACCATCTCGGCGGTGGCCGGGTTGCCCGACAGGAAGGGGGGCAGGAGGGCGAGAAAGAAGATCGACAGCTTGGGGTTCAGGATGTTGATGAGCGCACCGCGGCGGGCGATGCGCCAGCCGGGCTCGGCGGTGGCCTCGGCGCGGACCTGCAGCGCGCCGCCGTCGTGCAGCGCGCCCCAGGCGAGCCAGAGCAGGTAGGCGACGCCCGCGAATTTCACCAGGTTGAACAGGAGCGCCGAGCTGTCCAGCACCGCCGCCAGCCCGAGGGTGGCGGCCAGCAAGTGCGGCACGATCCCGAGGGTGCAGCCAAGGGCGGCCCAGCCGGCGGCGCGGCGGCCTCGGCCCAGACCGAGCGCGAGAGTGTAGACCACCCCGGTGCCGGGGGCGAGGACGACCACGAAGGCGGTGAGCAGGAAAGAGGCGGTGATCATCTATGGCCCTCGGGTTACGCAACGGCCCAAGGGTAAGGCGAAAGCGGTCCGCTTGACCAGCGGGTTTGCGCCGGGCGGCGGGCCTGCGTGGGGGCCAGCCCCCACACCCCCGGAGTATTTCCGCACAGATGAAGGGGTGGGGGCGCGTTGAGCTTGGCGGAGGCGCGTTAAGGTTGATGCGGTGGTGTGAGCCGGGCGGTTTGGGGGATCGCGATGTCGCGCAGGGCCGGTGCGGGGGAGTGATCGGGGGCGTCGGGGGCGCGGGTCGCCTCGAGCCTGTCGGGTGGGCGTGATGGTGAGGATGGTGGCGCGGGGCCGTGTCGCGGCAGGTCGCCGCGGCGCTTGGCGTTCGGTTTTGGTCTTTGTCCAGGGAGGGCTGAAGGGGGGCGGGCTGCATCCGCGCGGGGGCTTACGCCGTTGTTCGGGGCGCAGAGCAGGCCTTTGTCGGTGTCTCTTGCGGCCCCTGCCGGTCAATGCCGGATCGGGATTGCGCGCCTCGGCGCGTCGGTTCGGTAGGCATCGGGTCTGGCGCGATGAGATCCGCGCTGGTCAAGCTGCCGGTCGGCGTTTTCCGGTCGGCACCGAACGGTGTTGGGTACTCCCGACCTGCCCCGTCGGAACGTGGTTGGACCATGGGGGTGGGCAGAGCCGATGTTGTGCGCTCAGGCCCCGGCAGGTTCGCGCAGCACGCGGGGCACCTTGAATTCGACGTTCTCCTGTGCGGTCTCGACCTGCTCGACGGTCAGGTCAAACCGGGTGCGGAAGGCGTCGATCACCTCGTTGACCAGCACTTCGGGGGCGGAGGCCCCGGCGGTGATGCCGATGGAGGAGATGCCTTCGAGGGCGCGCCAGTCGATATCCTCGGCGCGCTGGACCAGTTGGGCATAGGCGCACCCGGCGCTGCGTCCGACCTCCACCAGCCGCTTGGAGTTCGAGGAGTTCGGCGCGCCGATCACGAGCATGGCATCGGCCTTGGGCGCCATGGCCTTCACCGCACCCTGGCGGTTTGTCGTGGCGTAGCAGATGTCTTCCTTGTGCGGGCCTACGATGGCGGGGAAGCGCGCCTGCAGGGCGGCGACGATATCGGCGGTGTCGTCCACGGACAGGGTCGTCTGGGTGATGAAGGCGAGCTTTTCGGGGTCGCGCGGCGTGATGTTGGCCACATCGGCGACGGTTTCCACCAGTATGACCTCGCCTTCGGGCAACTGGCCCATGGTGCCCACGGTTTCGGGGTGGCCCGCATGGCCGATCATCACCATCTGCAGCCCGCCCGCGTGGTGACGCTCCGCCTCGATATGGACCTTGCTCACGAGCGGACAGGTGGCGTCCACATAGACCATCTCGCGGCGCGCGGCCTCTGCCGGGACCGCCTTGGGCACACCGTGTGCCGAGAAGATCACCGGGCGGTCATCGGGGCAGTCGTCAAGTTCCTTGACGAAGACGGCCCCCTTGGCGCGCAGCCCGTCGACCACGAACTTGTTGTGCACGATCTCGTGGCGCACGTAGACCGGGGCGCCCCATTTCTCCAGCGCCATCTCGACGATCTTGATGGCCCGGTCCACGCCCGCGCAGAACCCGCGGGGCGCGGCGAGATAAAGGGTCAGGGGCGGCAGGGACATGGCGGGGTCCTCGGGTTGTCGGCTGTGCCTTACAAATACGTGTCGGGCGGGCGTTTGACCAGTCCCGAAGCGGGAATTGCGGCCGGGTGCGGGGGGTTGACCTTCCAGTGGGGGAAGCCGCGAGAGGGTGGGATGAAAGACAGGAGGATGCGAATGCGTGTGATTTCGGGGCTGATAGCGGGGCTGTGTCTGGCCATGCCGGTGCGGGCGGAGGGGTTTCTGCCCTGGCAGGATGCGGAGATGGTGGCGCTGGGCGCGACGGTCTATGCCGATCACTGCGCGGCCTGTCACGGTGCACAGCTGGAGGGGCAGGTGCCGGATTGGCGCAGCCCGGGGCCCGACGGGCGTCTGCCCGCGCCGCCCCATGACGAGACCGGCCATACCTGGCACCATGCGGACATGCTGCTGTTCCAGATCACGAAATACGGGACCGAGGCGCTGATCGGTGGGGAGTATCGCAGCAACATGATGGGGTTCGGCGATCTGTTGAGCGATGCGGAGATCGTCGCCGTTCTGGCCTATATCAAGAGCACCTGGCCGCCGCAGGTCATCGCGGCCCACGACCGGGTCAATGCCGCCGCGCAGTAGGGATCAGGCGAAGACCCGCACGCCGCCCTCGACCAGGGCGGCGAGGGCGATGTAGCGGGCGGTCTTGGCAAAGCCCACCAGGGCGATGAAGACGAAAAGCCGCGTCCGCATCATGCCGGCCACCACGGTGATCGCATCGCCCAGGGGCGCCCAGCTGAGCAGGAGGCTCCATTTGCCGTATTTGGCGAACCAGCGCTGGGCCTTGTCGAGCTGCGCCTCGGTCACCGGGAACCAGCGCTTGTCTTTGAAACGGGGAATCTGCCAGCCGAGCGCGTAGTTCAGCACCGAGCCGAGCGTATTGCCCACCGAGGCCACCAGCAACAGCGCCCAGAGCGGCACGGCGGCCTGCACCTGGAAGGCGGTGAAGACGATCTCCGATTGCAGGGGCAGGATGGTGGCCGCGCCGAAGGCGGTGCCGAACATCACCGCCAATATGCCTGCCATGGTCTCGAACAGCGTCATGCCCCCCCGCCTCGCGTGACAAGACCCGCCGCAGCGGGTCTTGAGTGAGTTTCACCATAGATGGCGTGTCAGTCCGCGGTTTCCACTGCGGTCTCGCGCGGTTCGCGCGGCTCGCGTGGCGGGCGGCCGATGATTTCCTTGAGTTCGTCGAGCTCGATGAAGTTGTCCGCCTGGCGGCGCAGCTCGTCGGAAATCATGGGGGGATGGGAGCGAATGGTGGAGACCACCGAGACCCGCACGCCGCGCCGCTGCAGCGACTCGATCAGCGGGCGGAAATCGCCGTCGCCGGAAAACAGGACGGCGTGATCCATGTGGGGCGCTAGTTCCATCGCGTCCACGGCCAGCTCGATGTCCATGTTACCTTTGACTTTCCGACGGCCTTGGCTGTCGGTGTATTCCTTGGCCGGTTTGGTGACCATGCTGAACCCGTTATAGTGCAGCCAGTCGACCAGGGGTCGGATCGGGGAATACTCATCGTTCTCAAGCAGCGCCGTATAGTAGAACGCGCGCAGCAGTTTCCCGCGGCGCATGAACTCTTGGCGGAGCAGCTTGTAATCGATGTCAAAGCCGAGCGCCTTGGCTGCGGCATAAAGGTTGGAGCCATCAATAAACAGCGCCAACCTGTCGTCTTTATAAAACATTTACTGGTCCTTCCGGGTAATGCGCTCCACCAAAATTCGTGAGTGTGAATAAAAAGCAGTTTGATGAAACGCATAGAGCAAAGTAAGGCTTTTTCGACCTGCCGCAACCATCAAGCGCATGAAAATTCAGTCATTCGGCATAATTGCGCTTGGCGCAAATCAGCCCCTCGGCGGGCGCACGCCCAAGGTGACCTTGCGTCAGGCCTGCGAGGCGTTGGCGGACGCGCCGTTGGAAATCGTTGCGCGCAGCCGATTTTTCGCCACGCCCGCGTTTCCGGATCCGTCGCAACCGGAGTATGTCAATGGCTGCGTGACCGTGGAAACCGAGCTCGGTGCCAAGGCGCTTCTGAAGGTGTTGCACGATGTGGAGGACAGGCTTGGCCGTGCGCGCGGGCAGCGGTGGGGCGCCCGGACGCTGGACCTCGATCTGCTGGCGCTGGGGGCGCAGGTCTTGCCGGACATGGAGACCTATGCCCAGTGGCGCGACCTGCCGCGCAGCGCGCAGGTGGCGCGCACGCCGGATGAGTTGATTCTTCCCCATCCGCGGATCGCGGACCGGCCCTTCGTTCTGGTGCCGCTGATGGATGTCGCACCGCTCTGGCGGCACCCGGTGACTGGCAAAACGGCCTCGGAAATGCTTCGGAACCTGCCGAAATCGGAAATAGATGCCATTCGACCGCTTGAGTAAGCCTGTTTCGCCTTGTCAAGGCATTTTGCACGCTTTACATGCTGTCCACTGCCCCCTTTGCCAAAACGGAGACATCCATGGCCCGCGTGACGGTTGAAGACTGCGTTGACAAGGTACCCAACCGCTTCGAGCTGGTGATGCTTGCCGCGCATCGCGCGCGCGAGATTTCCGCCGGATCCGAACTGACGATCGACCGCGACAACGACAAGAACCCGGTCGTGTCCCTGCGCGAGATCGCCGAGGAGACCCAGTCGGCGGACGCACTGCGCGAACGGCTGATCGAGTCCAACCAGACCCAGATCGAGGTGGACGAGCCCGAAGAGGACAGCATGGCCATGCTCATGGGCGGCGGCCAGCCGGACAAGCCCGCCGAGGACGACATGTCCGAGGAGAAGTTGCTGCGTGCGCTGATGGAAGCGCAAGGCCAGCCGTGATCTCGTGCCGCGGGATTCGTCGGACAGCCTGATCGAAGCCCGCGACCTGATCGCGCTTGTCCAGACCTACAACCCCCGGACGAACGCGGCCCTGATCGAAGCGGCCTATGACTACGGTCGCGAGATGCACCGGGGTCAGTTGCGCCATTCCGGGGAGGAATACTTTACGCATCCCGTCGCGGTGGCAGCGATTCTTGCCGAGCAACGGCTGGATGACAGCACCATCATTACCGCCCTGCTGCATGACACCGTCGAAGACACGCGGTCGACCTTTGCCGAGCTGGAAACGCAGTTCGGGCGCGAGATCGCCGAGCTTGTCAACGGGGTCACCAATCTGACCAACCTGCAGCTGTCGAGCCGCGAGACCAAGCAGGCGGAGAATTTCCGCAAGCTCTTCATGGCGATGTCCAAGGACCTGCGGGTGATCCTGGTGAAGCTGGCCGACCGTCTGCACAACATGCGCACGATCAAGCACATGCCGGTGGAAAAACAGGTCAAGAAGGCCCGCGAGACCATGGACATCTATGCGCCGCTGGCCGGGCGGATGGGCATGCAGTGGATGCGCGACGAGCTGGAGGACCTGTCGTTCCGGGTGCTGAACCCGGACGGGCGGCAGTCCATCATGCGCCGGTTCATCAAGCTGCAGAACGAGACCGGCGACGTGGTCCAGAAGATCACCAGCGACATCCGCAAGGAGCTGGACGCCCACGGGATCGAGGCCGATGTCTATGGCCGGGCGAAGAAACCCTATTCGATCTGGCGCAAGATGGAGGCCAAGCAGCTCGGCTTCTCGCGATTGTCGGATATCTACGGGTTCCGGGTCATCACCCACAGCGAAGATGACTGCTACGGGGTGCTGGGCGCGATCCATCAGCGTTGGCGCGCGGTGCCGGGGCGGTTCAAGGATTATATCAGTCAGCCGAAATCGAACGGGTATCGGTCGATCCACACCACGGTGTCGGGCCGTGACGGCAAGCGGGTGGAGGTGCAGATCCGCACCCGCCAGATGCACGAGGTGGCCGAGGCCGGCGTGGCCGCGCACTGGTCCTACCGGGACGGGGTGCAGGTGGAAAACCCCTTCGCCGTCGACCCGGCGGAGTGGATCGCCAGCCTGAGCGAGCGGTTCGAAAGCTCCGAGGATCACGGCGAGTTTCTCGAACACGTCAAGCTGGAGATGTATTCCGACCAGGTGTTCTGCTTCACCCCCAAGGGAGAGGTGGTCAAGCTGCCCAAGGGCGCGACGCCACTGGATTATGCCTACGGCATTCACACCCGGATCGGGGACAGTTGCGTGGGGGCCAAGGTGGACGGGATTCGCGTGCCGCTTTGGACCCGGCTGAAGAATGGCCAGTCGGTCGAGATCATCACCGCCGACGGCCAGCGCCCCCAGGCGACCTGGATCGACATCGTGGTCACCGGCCGCGCCAAGCAGGCGATCCGCCGGTCCCTGCGCGAGGAGGACCGGGCCCGTTTCGTCAAGCTGGGCCAGGAGCTCGCCCGGGTGGCGTTCGACCATGTGGGCAAGCGCGTGACCGACAAGGCGCTGAAGACCGCCGCGCATCAGCTGGGCTATGGCGGGCGGCTGGAGCTGCTCTCGGCCCTGGGCAGCGCGGATATCTCGGCCCGGGACGTGGTCGAGGTGCTCTATCCCGAGTTGCAGGGGCAGGGCGGCGACGAGGTCGCGGCGGATCGCGCGGTGGTCGGCCTTCATTCCGACCAGAGCTTCGAGCGTGCGCGCTGCTGCCAGCCGGTGCCCGGGGAGCGGATCGTCGGCATCGCCTATCGCGGCCACGGGGTGCGCGTGCACGCCATCGACTGCCCCGCGCTGGAGGAGTTCGAGGACGAGATGCGGCGCTGGATCGACCTGCAATGGCATTCAGGACGCCATGCCGCGGTCCACGCGGTTCGGCTGGATGTCACGATCGGCAACGATCAGGGCGTTCTGGGACGAATCTGCACATTGATCGGCGAGCAGCGGGCGAATATTTCCGACTTGCATTTTGTTGACCGGAAACCGGACTTTTACCGCCTACTTCTAGAAGTAGAAGTGCGGGACCTGGAGCACTTGCACCGAGTAATGACCGCCGTGCAGGCCGACACCGATGTGGCGGGCCTGGAACGACACCGTGACCTGAGCCGCAAGCCCTGACTTTCAGGGGAGCGGGCCAAACGAAAAGAGGACCCGCTTGGTTTTCAAACGCCGCGATAAACGTCCCTTCTGGAAGGTCGTGGCGGAATCCCTCTGGCCGAGGGGCGGTTGGGGCCGGGCGTTCCATTACATCAAGCGGCGCTTGCAGCGGTTGCCCGACACGCCCGAGACCATCGCGCGGGGTATCGCGGCGGGCGTGTTCACAACCTTCACGCCGCTTTACGGGGTGCATTTCGTCATCGCGGCGATCCTGGCCAAGATCCTGCGCGGCAATATCCTGGCGTCCCTTCTGGCGACATTCTTCGGCAACCCGCTGACTTATATTCCGATCGGGATCGTGTCGCTCAAGACCGGGCATTTCATCCTCGGGACCGAGTTCGACCCCGAGGACAAGACCTCGTTTCTGCGCAAGTTCACCGAGGCCGGCGCCGATCTGTGGAACAACGTCGTCGCGATCTTCACCGACCGGGAGCCGCAATGGGATCACCTGGCGCGGTTTTTCGACGAGGTGTTCTGGCCCTACCTTGTGGGCGGAATCATCCCGGGGATCATTGCGGGCGCGGTGATGTACCATCTCAGCCTGCCGGTGCTGCGCGCCTACCAGAAGCGCCGCAAGGGTCGGTTGAAGAAAAAGATCGAGGCGTTGCGCGTCAAGGCGAAGTCGCGGGCTGACGAGGCCCATCGCGCGCCCTAGTTTGGAAGGCAGGAGGCCCCTGATCATGACGGACAAGACGACTGCGGCACCCGGGGAATTGCGCCTCGGGGTGAATATCGACCACGTGGCCACGGTGCGGAATGCCCGCGGCGGGGCCGTCCCCGACCCGGTGCGCGCCGCCGTTCTGGCCCAGCAGGCGGGGGCCGACGGGATCACCGCCCATCTGCGCGAGGACCGCCGCCATATCGGAGACGCGGATATCGAGGCGCTGATGGCGGCGCTGACCGTGCCGCTGAACTTCGAGATGGCCGCTACGGACGAGATGCAGGCGATCGCGCTGCGCCACGTCCCGCATGCGGTCTGCATCGTGCCGGAAAAGCGCGAGGAACGCACCACCGAGGGCGGGCTGGAGGTCGCGCGGGACGAAAATCGGCTGGCCCATTTCATCGCGCCTCTGCGCGAGGCGGGCTGCCGGGTGTCGATCTTCATCGCCGCCGACCGGGCGCAGATCGAAGCCGCGCACCGGATCGGGGCCCCGGTGATCGAGCTGCACACGGGCGCCTATTGCGACGCGGCCGCCGAGGGCGACATCGCCACGCGGGATGCGGAGCTTGCGCGGCTGACCGAGATGGCGGCCTTCGCCCACGACCTCGGGCTGGAGGTTCATGCGGGCCACGGGCTGAGCTACGACACGGTCGCCCCCATCGCAGCACTGCCGCAGGTGCGGGAGTTGAATATCGGGCATTTCCTGATCGGCGAGGCGATCTTCCGCGGTCTGCCCGACGCCATGGCCGAGATGCGCCGCCGGATGGACGCAGCCCGCGCGTGAGCTGGCTGCGGGTGATTGCGGGGCTGTTCAGCCGGACCGTTCTTGGGCTGCTGCTGGTGGCTTCGATGTCTCTGACCGTGCTGAGCCTGACGGTCTCCGGGGTGCAGGTGGCCCTGTCCGGGGCGTTGTCGGCGGCGGGCATGACCACGATTGCCGCCCGCGAGGCCGCCGCGGCCCAGACCCGGCGCACCGCGGCCAAGCGGGTGGCGCAGCAAACATCCGAGCGGGTGACCCGGCGTGTGACCCGGGCCGCGGCGCGCAACTCCAGTTCGGTGGTGGCGGAGGCGGTTCCGTTTCTCGGGGTGGCGGTGATTGCCGGGGCGCTGGCCTACGACATCAAGGATGCCTGCGATACCGCCCGGGACATGGCCGGGCTGGAGGCCGCGGCCAGCACGGATGGCGACCCGCAAGCGGCCTTTGACGCGGCGGTGGCGGCCTTCGACTGTGCCGATCTGATCCCCGAAGTTGAGACCTTGCCGGATCGCGCGACGATCTGGAACGCCATGTCCGAGGCCCCGCAGCAGGCCTGGGAGAGTGCGACGAGGTATTACGAGGGGCTGCCCGACTGGGATCCGAGCGTTCCGCTGGGATGGATGCAGGGCAAGCTCGGCGATCTTTATGGATGGATCTCGGGCGGGGCGCCCGCAGGCGCTGAGTGATCCCCGACGGGGCGGTAGCCCACGCGGATCTCGTCATCTTTGCCTGACGGTGGGAATGTCTCGCGGGCCCTTGCGCCGCAGGAGCATTTGGCGCATCACTTTTGCTGCACCAGAAAGTCAGAAAAACGGTCCCTGCAACATGATCATCGGCATCGGTACGGATCTCGCCAATATCGAGCGGATCGAGCGCACGCTGGAGCGGTTCGGAGACCGGTTCCGCCACCGGGTCTTCACCGAGCGTGAGCAGCGCAAGGCCGACAGCCGTCAGCAGACCGCCGCCACCTATGCCAAGCGCTGGGCCGCCAAGGAGGCATGCTCCAAGGCCCTGGGCACGGGCCTGAGGATGGGAATTTCCTGGCGCGACATGGCGGTGCAGAACCTGGAGACCGGCCAGCCCACCATGTATGTCACCGGCTGGGCGGCCGAGCGGCTCAAGCAGCTGACGCCGGAAGGGCACGAGGCGGTGATCCACGTGTCGCTGACCGACGATCACCCCTGGGCGCAGGCCTATGTGGTGATCTCCGCGATCCCGCTGGAAGCGGCGGCGCGCTCGGCTTGACTCCTCGTCCCGGCGCGCCCATGAAGCGGGCCAAACCCGGGCGACGAGGCACCATATGGCATCCACCGAAAAGGCCGAAGGCGGCATCATGGAAACGGTCAAGACCGTGGTCTACGCGCTGGTCATTGCCGGCGTGTTCCGCACCCTGTTCTTCCAGCCGTTCTGGATCCCGTCGGGGTCGATGAAGGACACGCTTCTGGTCGGGGATTTCCTGTTCGTCAACAAGATGGCGTACGGCTACAGCCAGGTTTCCTGCCCGTTCTCGATGTGTCCGATCCCGGGCCGGATCTTCGCCTCGGATCCCGAGCGCGGCGATATCGTCGTCTTCCGGCATCCGGTGAACGGCTCGGACTTCATCAAGCGGCTGATCGGTCTTCCCGGCGACACGGTGCAGTTCCGTGACGGGCGGCTGATCCTGAACGGCGAGGCGGTGCCTACCGAGCCCGGCGGCACCTTCGACGAGATCTTCGAGCGGCAGGGCCCCATCGGGTCCTTCCCGCGCTGCGCCAATGCGCCGGTGGGCCAGGGCGGGGTGTGCGAGAAAGAGAAGTTCGTGGAAACCCTGCCGGGCGGTGTCAGCCATTCGATCCTCAACATCGACCAGAGCTTCGGCGACAACACCCCCGAGTTCACGGTGCCGGAGGGACATTTCTTCTTCGTCGGCGACAATCGCGACAACAGCCAGGACAGCCGCTATGCGCAATCCGTGGGCGGGGTCGGCTTCGTGCCGTTCGAGAACCTGATCGGCCGTGCGGACCGGGTGATCTTCAGTTCCGCGGGATCGCGGATGCTGTATTTTTGGACCTGGCGCGGGGATCGTTTCTTCAAGGCGCTGGAGTGAAGCTGTCCAAGGAGATTTCCGCGTTTTGCGACCGGATCGGGCATCGGTTTGACCGGCCCGAGCTTCTGGTGCGGGCCCTGACCCATGCCTCGCGCAGCACCGCCGGGCGCAGCGACAATCAGCGGCTGGAGTTCCTGGGCGACCGGGTTCTGGGCCTGGTGATGGCCGAGGCACTGCTGGAGGCGGACCCGCAGGCCCGCGAGGGCCAGTTGGCGCCGCGCTACAACGCGCTGGTGCGCAAGGAGACCTGCGCCGAGGTCGCCCGCGAGATCGGGCTGGGCGATGTGTTGCGGCTGGGCCGGTCGGAGATGCTGACCGGCGGGCGGCGCAAGGACGCGCTGCTGGGCGACGGGATGGAGGCGGTGATTGCCGCCGTCTACCGGGATGCGGGGTTCGAGGCGGCCAAGGCGCTGATCCTGCGGCTCTGGGGCAAGCGGATCGGCGCGGTGGAGGCCGATGCCCGCGACCCCAAGACCGCGTTGCAGGAATGGGCGCAGGCGCGCGGCCTGCCGCCCCCGGCCTATATCGAAAGTGCCCGGAGCGGGCCGGATCATGCGCCGGTCTTCACGATCTCGGCCCGACTTGAGACCGGCGCGTGCGCCGAAGCGAAGGCGGGCAGCAAACGACAGGCGGAGCAGGCGGCGGCGAAGGCCCTTCTGGCCCAGGTAGAGAGCAATCATGACTGAGAACGCAGCGCCCACGCGGGCGGGTTTCGTGGCCCTGATCGGGGAGCCCAACGCGGGCAAGTCCACCCTGACCAACGCGATGGTGGGGGCGAAGGTATCCATCGTCACCCACAAGGTCCAGACGACGCGGGCGCGGATCCGGGGCGTGGCGCTGGAAGGGGCAGCACAGATCGTGTTCGTGGACACGCCGGGGCTGTTCCGGCCGCGGCGGCGGCTCGACCGGGCCATGGTCGCGGCGGCCTGGGGCGGGGCGGCGGATGCGGATATCGTGGTGCTGATGGTCGAGGCCCATCGCGGGATGACCGACGGGGTGCGCGCGATCCTGGAAACCCTGAACGAACGGCGCGACCCCAAGCAGATCGTGGCGCTCGCGATCAACAAGATCGACCGGGTGAAGTCCGAGGTCTTGCTCAAACTCACGCAGGACCTGAACGCGGCCTACCCGTTTGCAGAGACCTTCATGATCTCGGCCGAGAAGGGCTACGGGGTTGCGGACCTGCGCGCCTGGCTCGGCGCGTCCTTGCCCGAGGGGCCGTGGATGTACCCGGAAGACCAGATCGCCGACGTGCCCCTGCGCATGATCGCCGCCGAGATCACCCGCGAGAAGCTGACACTGCGGCTGCATCAGGAGCTGCCCTACCAGTTGACCGTCGAGACCGAGAATTGGGAAGAGCGCAAGGATGGCTCCGTGCGGATCGACCAGGTGGTTTACGTGATGCGGGATGGGCACAAGGGCATCCTGCTGGGCCACAAGGGCGAGACCGCCAAGGCCGTGTCCAAGGCCGCGCGGGAGGAGCTGGTCGAGTTTCTCGGGCGCAAGGTGCATCTGTTCTTGCAGGTGAAGGTCCGGCCCAACTGGCTGGAGGAGAAAGAGCGCTTCGACGAGATGGGGCTCGATTTCCGGGACGGGAACGCCTGAGCCGTGGCGCGGCTGGCCGCAGGATTGTGGGTGCAGGCCTACATGATGCGCTGCCAGATCGAGGGCATCCCGGTCTATGTGGAGGCCCGCGGCGACGGCACTGCCGGGGCGGTGATCGTCAAGCTGTGCACGCTGGACGGCAAGGCCCGCGCCTATGAGCGGCGCTATGATCTGATGCGCGACACCCGCTCCTGGGAGGTTCTGGTCGAGGGCGACGAGGCTGAGGTGGACGCGGCGCTCGCCCGCGCCCGGTCGCGGGACCCGGACCTGTGGGTCGTCGCGGTGGAGGACCGCGCCGGGCGGCACCTGTTGGACCAGCCCGGGCTGGAGGGCTGAGCGCGGGTTGAGCCCGGCAATGCCTTCGGCGAGAGTATTTGCGGAACACTGAGGAAAGGGGCGCGCGCTTGATCGAGTGGCGGGAAGAGGGTGTGCTTCTGTCCGTGCGGCCCCATGGGGAGACCTCGGTGATCGTCGAGGCTTTCACCCGGGCCCATGGCCGCCATCTGGGCGTGGTGCGGGGCGGGGTGTCGCGCAAGCTGGCCCCGGTGCTCCAGCCCGGCGCGCAGCTCGACCTGCGCTGGAAGGCGCGGTTGGAGGATCACATGGGCGCGTTCACGGTGGAGCCGGTGCGCGGGCGGGCGGCGGCGGTGCTGGGCGACCGGCTGGCCCTGTCGGCAATGAGTTCGGCCCTGGCGCTGGCGCGGTTTTCCCTGGCGGAGCGGGCGGCATACCCCGGCTTCTACGACCAGACGGTCGCCCTGCTGGATGCGCTGGCTGAAGGCACCGGGTGGTTGCCCGCCTATCTCGATTGGGAGATGGCGCTGCTCGACCAGATGGGGTTCGGGTTGGATTTGTCGGGCTGCGCGGTGCGCGGGGTGAACGAGGACCTAACTTTCGTCTCGCCGCGGACCGGGCGGGCGGTGTCGCGACAGGCCGCCGGGGCCTGGGTCGACCGGCTGCTGCCCTTGCCGGAGGTGATGCTGGGCGGGCCTGCGCATCTGGACGGGGTGCTGGAGGGGCTGACGACCACCGGGCATTTCCTGGAACACAAACTGGCGCCGGCATTGGGCAATCGGCCCCCGCCCGAGGCGCGGGCGCGGTTTATCGACGTGCTGTCCCGGGCGCGCTGAGCCGGGCACGCAAAAGCCCCGCGCGAGTGGCGCGGGGCTTGGGGAACGCGGAAAGGGCAGGTCAGCCGAGCAGGCGGCGGGCGATGACCTGGGCCTGGATCTCGGCGGCGCCTTCGAAGATGTTGAGGATCCGCGCGTCGCACAGGATGCGGCTGATGCCGTATTCCAGCGCAAAGCCGTTGCCGCCGTGGATCTGCAACCCGTTATCGGCGGCGGCCCAGGCCACGCGGGCACCGAGCAGCTTGGCCATGCCGGCCTCCACATCGCAGCGGCGGCCCTCGTCCTTCTCGAAGGCCGAGAAATAGGTCAGCTGCCGCGCGACCATGATCTCGACCGCCATCATCGCCAGCTTGCCCGAGACGCGGGGGAAGTTGATGAGCGACTTGCCGAACTGCTTGCGGTCGATCGCATACTGCATGGACACATCCAGCGCGGATTGCGCAACGCCGATGGCGCGGGCGGCGGTCTGGATGCGGGCGGACTCAAACGTTTCCATGAGTTGCTTGAAGCCCTTGCCCTCTTCACCGCCCAACAGGTTCTCGCCCTTGACGTGGAAGTTGTCGAAGGCCAGCTCGTATTCCTTCATGCCGCGATAGCCGAGCACCTCGATCTCGCCGCCGGTCATGCCTTCGGTCGGGAAGGGGGCCTCTTCGGTGCCCGGGGTCTTTTCGGCCAGGAACATCGACAGGCCGCGATGGTCCGTCGTGTCCGGCTTGGTGCGCGCGAGCAGGGTCATCACATGGGTGCGGGCGGCGTGGGTGATCCAGGTCTTGTTGCCGGTCACCTTCCAGTCGCCATTCTCGTCCTGCACCGCGCGGGTGCGCAACGCACCGAGGTCCGAGCCGGTGTTGGGCTCGGTGAAGACGGCGGTGGGCAGGGTTTCGGCGGAGGCCAGGCGCGGGAGCCATTTCTGCTTCTGCTCTTCGGTGCCGCCGCAGATGATCAGCTCGGCGGCGATCTCGGACCGGGTGCCGAGGGAGCCGACGCCGATATAGCCGCGCGACAGCTCTTCCGAGACGACGCACATCGAGGCCTTGGACAGGCCGAAACCGCCATACTCCTCGGGGATGGTCAGCCCGAACACGCCCATCTCGGCAAGCTCCTCGATGATTTCCATCGGGATCAGCTCGTCCTTGAGGTGCCACTCGTGGGCATGCGGCTCCACCTTGTCCACCGAGAAGCGGCGGAACTGCTCGCGGATCATCTCCAGCTCGTCGTCGAGGCCGGAGGCGCCCACGGTGATCTCGGCGGCGCGTTCCTGCATCAACTCGACAAGGCGGGTGCGGGCGGCCTGGGTGTTGCCGGACTGGGTCAGGGTCTGGATTTCGGGGATCATCAGGCCGCGCTGGTCGTCCTGGCTGAGGCCGATGTCCTGCATGCGGAGGATCTCGCCCTGGGACATCGGAATGCCGCCATGGAGCTGCCAGAGGTATTCGCCGAAGGCGATCTGGTGGATCAGCTGCTCCACCTCGCCGAACTTGCCGTCGGCTTGCAGGGTTTCGGCCCATTTCTGCATCTGGCGCAGGGATTGGGCATAGGTCGCCAGCCAAGCCAGCCCGTGGGAGGCGGTCTGGTGCTCTTCGACCAGCGCACCGGAGATGCGGCCATCCACGGACAGCTGCGTCTTGAGGATCGCGACAGCCTTTTCGAGCACCGCCTCGACCGGGGGCACGGCAGCCGCGGTCAGGCTCAGCAGGTCCGGCAGAACCACGGTCTGGGCATCGTTCAGGGAAAGATCCTGTCCATCATGGGGCATTGGCGTTCTCCAGCGTTTTCCGGTTTGGTCCGGGATAAGGACTTCGCAAGCGCAGCGCAAGAAAAATTCGCGAGCGCAGCAGCACACGAAGTATTATGTCTTTGTCCTAGTGTGCAGCCGTGCTGTTGCAAGGGATGAACGCATAAAAACCGGAAAGTTTCCATGCGTTGTTTCGGAGCAGCCGCGACGCTGCGCTGCAAAATCGTGCGAGTCGATTCGTCCCGGCTTGCCGCCTCGGGCGCCGGGGGCTAAGGCCAGAGACAAAGGAGCCCCCCATGGATCTGTTTCTGTCCCTGTCCGAGCTGACGCTCGCGTTTCTGGTGCTTTGTGCGGTCTTTGCCGGTGTGGTGAAGGGCGCGGTGGGGTTCGCGATGCCGCTGATCCTGATGTCCGGGCTGTCGGCGGTGGTGCCGGTGCCGGTGGCGCTGGCCGGTTTGATGGTGCCGTCGCTGGTGATGAACCTGTGGCAGGCGCTGCGCGGCGGGGTGGGCGCGCTGTCGCTGACGGCGCGGACCCATTGGCGGCTGGTGGCGCTGGTTCTGGTGTTCATCGCGCTGTCGGGACAGTTGGTGCTGGCTGTGCCGGAGCGGGTCTTGACGCTGATGATCGGGGTCCCGATCGCGCTTTATGCCACGAGCCAACTTCTGGGCTGGCGGTTGCGCATCGCGCCCGCCTATCGGCGGCGGGCCGAATTGGGGACGGGCGTGATGGCCGGTTTTTTCGGCGGGTTCTCGGGGATCTGGGGGCCACCCATCGTGGCCTATCTCGTGGCGCTGGATACGCCCAAGGCCGAGCAGGTGCGGACGCAGGGGCTTCTGTACGGTCTGGCGAGTTGCGCGCTGGTGCTGACGCATTTGCGGACCGGGGTGGCCAATGTGGAAACCCTGACCTTTTCGGCGATGCTTCTGGTGCCCGCGGCGGCGGGCATGGCGATGGGATTGTGGTTGCAGGACCGGATGGATCAGGATCGGTTCCGGCAGGCGACGCTGGTCTTCCTGCTTCTGGCAGGTCTGAACCTGGTGCGGCGCGGGATTATGTGAGGCTGAGCGTCTTCTCGCGCAGCCACTCCATGAAACCGCGGGGGTTGTCCTTGCGCGCCGCGATTTCGTCGGCGGTGAGCGGTTCGCCCACGATCGGGGCCTGCGGCTTGTTCAGGGAGTGTACGACCTCGTGGAGCAGCAGCCCCTGGCGCAGCACCGGAGAAATCTGATTGGCGATCTGGTACCAACGCGAATTCTGGCCGGTGAACCGGATCGGCACCACCTTGGCGCCGCTGCGCAGGATCATCTTGGCGGTGAACGGGTTCCATTCCGCTTCGATCGCCGGGCCGAACATGGTCTCGGACGAGGCGACCACTCCGGACGGGAAAATCACGATGACGCCGCCCGCGGCCAGGTGGGCCATGGCTTGCTTGCGCATGTCGAGGTTTTTCTGCAGCGCGTCGTCCTCGTGCGGGAAGGGCACGGGGATCATGAATTGCTGGATCTCTTCCACATCCGTGAGCAGCGAGCGCGTCAGGATCTTGTAATCGGTGCGCACCCGACCGATCAGGTCCGCGAGGATCATCCCGTCGACCAGCCCGTGCGGGTGGTTGGCCACGATGATGACCGGACCTGTCCTGGGGATGCGGGCGATCTGCTCTGCGGGCGTGGTCAAGGCAATGCCCATCGTGTCGAGTGCCGGGCGCCAGAAGCCCTGGCCCGAGGGCACGCCCTGTTTCTCGAATTTCCGGATCAGGCGCAGCAGGCGGATCTTGCCGGTCCCCCATTCCATGGTCCGGATCAGCGCCGAAGCCCAGGGGTTGGTGAAGGTCTTGGCATAGGACAGGTTGCGACCGTCATAGGGTTGCTCGATGCGGTCGGGCATCTGGTCCGTGGAAGGCGCGGCCAACGGGCTCGAAGGGCCGGAACTGTCAGTCACTCTGCAAATCCTTCAGCGAGATGGGGTCGCTTAACATGGCTGTCCCTCACTGGAAAGCCGACGCGGGGCGCGCGGGCGTGTCAGTAGTTCTCCCCGAACCTGTTGGCGACGAGCTGTTCGAGGGCCTTGGCAAGCTCTTCGGCGGCGGGGCCCTTCGTTTCCACCTGGATCGATGTGCCCTTGGAAGCAGCCAGCATCAGCAGCCCCATGATCGAGTCGCCCGAGGCCGACAGCCCGTCCTTTTCGACCTCGGCGCTGGCATCATGGGCTTCGACGCATTCGACGAATTTCGCAGAGGCCCGCGCATGCAGGCCCTTCTCGTTGATAATCTTCAGTTCCTGGCGGATCATCCGGCCTCCCTCAGACCTTGCCGTCGAAGCTGTTTATATACTTGCGCCCCGCCTCGAGTGAAAGCCTCACGGCATCCTGCACCGGGGCGTTGCGGGATTTTGCGAGCTTGATTAGCATCGGTAGGTTGGCGCCGTAGACGATTCTCCGGTCTTCCCGGGCAGAGGCATTCAGCGCAAGGTTGGACGGAGAGCCGCCGAACATGTCGGTCACGATCACCACGCCGCCGCCGGTATCCACGGCATCCGCCGCAGCGCAGATTTCCGCCTGCTTGGCCGGGCGGTCGCAATCGGCCGCGATCGAGATCGCGCGCATGCCATCCTGTTTGCCGACCACGTGCTCGACAGCCAGAAGATACTCTTTCGCGAGACCCCCGTGCGCAACGATTACAATTCCAATCACGTGGCCTCCCTTGGGCTCAGATTGGGTGAACTGACACTCAGGACTGCGCCCCGATGGATCGGCGCGACAGTTCCAAGTGTCTGTTAGATACCTGCCACCCCTCGGCGACAAGAGCCGCGGAGAGCTTTTCTGCGACGGTGACGCTGCGATGTTGCCCGCCGGTGCAACCGAAGCCAATGGAGAGGTGCGATTTTCCCTCTTCGCGGTAGGCGGGCAGCAACAATCGAACGAGCGAGGCGATATTGTCAAAGAAACTGTCGAAACGCGGATCCGCGGACACATAGTCCTGCACCCGGGCGTCGCGTCCGTCCAGGCGGCGTAGGGTGTCCTCCCAATACGGGTTTCGCAGGAAGCGGACGTCGAACACCATGTCCGTGCCCTGGGGCACGCCGCGTTTGTAGGAAAAGGATTGGACCGTGATCGCCAGGCGCAAACTGTCGCGGTCGCCGAACCAGCGCAGCATTTCGGCCCGCAGGTCGTGGGGGGACAGCTCGGAGGTGTCGATCACCACGTCGGCCCGCGCCCGGATCGGGGCGAGCAGATCGGTCTCCCGCGCGATGCCGTCCATCGGGCTTTCGAGCGGCGCGAGGGGATGGCGGCGGCGGGTCTCGGAGAACCGGCGCGTCAGAACCCGGGGGGAGGCATCGAGAAACAGCAGTTGCGCATCGGCCCTTGGATCCTCGGCGAGCAGGTGCAACAGGTCCGCGACCGCGGTCACGCTGAAATCCCGCGTGCGGGCATCCAGCCCGAGCGCCAGCGGGCGCGCCAACGGCGGGCCGTCCAGCAGCCGGGGAACCAGCGAGATCGGCATGTTGTCGATGGCCTCAAAGCCGAGATCTTCGAGGGCGCGGATGGCCGTGGTCCGGCCGGCGCCGGACGGCCCGGTGACCAGCACGATCTTCTGCGGCATCTTTTCGGGCGTTGGCGCTGTATCGGTCATGTCGGGTCAGGCTCAATCGGGCGGGTGCGGGGCCCATCGTTCATGGTGAAGGTAGAGCCAGAGGGCCGCGGCAAAAGACGGGCTGTCCACCTTGTGAAGCAGCGGGAGGTCGACATCAAGCATGCGGCGGATGCGAAACGGGGGCAGGCGGGCGGTCTCGATCTGGTCCAGGTCGACGAGGGCTGCGACCGGCGTCGGTGGGGCTGCGGGAACCGACAGTATCCCGAGCCCGCGGGCCTCGATCTTGCCGGCGATATTGGGCGCGGGATGGGCGACGAGGGTGCCGTCCACCGCGCGCAGCTCGGTCCGGTCGTCCGAGATCAGCCGCGCGCCGAAGGCGATCAATTGCAGCGCCAGGCTGGATTTGCCCGCCCCCGCGGCCCCCGCGATCAGCAACGCCCGGCCCGAGGCGGCGACGCTGGTGGCGTGGAGCATCTCGGCATCGTGCATCGTCAGAGAGGCAGGCCGACCACGAACCGCGCGCCGAGGGGGGCGGAGGTGATGTCGTCTTCGGTGGGGCGGATGTTCTCGGCCCAGATCACGCCGCCATGGGCATCGATGATCTGTTTCGAGATCGCGAGGCCGAGGCCCGAGTGGTTGCCGAATTGCCGCTCCGGGCGTTCGGAATAGAACCGGGTGAAGATCTTGGTCAGGGCCTCTTCGGGAATGCCTGGTCCGGTATCCTCGACCACGATCAACGCGCGGTTGTCGCGCCGGCGCACCCATAGCCGTACCGCATCGCCGCTCTCACAGAAGGAGATCGCATTGCTCAGCAGGTTGACGAAAACCTGTGCGAGGCGCGGCTCCAGCCCCTGGATGGTCATCGGTCCGGGCGGCAGGTCGGTGATGAAATCGATCCCCTGGGTTTGCGCTTCTTCCGCATGGAAGTCGGTCAGCGCCCGGAGCATCCGGATCAGGTCGAAGGTCTCTTCCTCCTCCTTGACCAGTTCGCTGTCGAGCCGCGAGGCGTTGGAGATATCCGAGACAAGCCTGTCCAGGCGCCGCACATCGTGTTCAATCACTTCAAGCAGTCTCTGTCTTTGGTCTTCGCGCTTGGCCACCCGCAGCGTCCCGGTCGCCGAGCGCAGGGAGGCGAGCGGGTTCTTGATTTCATGGGCCACGTCGGCCGCGAACTGTTCGTTGGCGTCGATCCGGTCATAAAGCGCGGCAACCATCCCTCGCAACGCGCCGCTCAGGCGGCCGATCTCGTCCGGGCGCGCGGTCAGGTCCGGGATCCGGACGCGGCCGGGGTTCATCTTGCGGGCGTTGCGATCACGGCCGAGTTCGGCCGCGGCGGCGAGGTCGGACAGCGGATTGGCGATGGTCCCGGCGAGCACGAGGCTCAGGCCGATCGAGACCAGCAGCGCCACCATGAACATCTGCAGGAACTGCTCCCGCTCGTTCTGCACCAGCGCGTCGATCTCCCCCGACGCCGTGGTCAGGGCGACGATCCCCTTGACCTCCCCGCCCAGCAGGATCGGGGTGCCCACGGCGAAGATCTGGTTGCCGGAGGGGTCCACGCTGTTCTCGATGGTGGTGCGTCCCGACAACGCGCCGGGCAGCAGGCTGCGGGCCTGGTCCGCCCCGGGAGGCAACAGGGGCAACCTTTCCTGTCCGACGAGCTTGGCGATCAGCTCCCAGATACCGTTGAGAAAATCCGTGATGATCGTCGGCTTCGGCGCGTTCTGTTCCGACAGGGCGACCCATTCGGATCGTTTGGCACCCTCGGCGCGCGCAAGGATGTTGCCCGCCGGATCGAAGACGAACAGCTCCAGAGACGGCGCCAGGTCGAGGGATGCCACCAGCCGCGGGATGTCGATACTGCGGAGATCCGCGTCCGCCTCTTGCGTTTCCGCCACGGCCTCGAACACATCCGCAATCAGATGCGCCTCGAACACCAAGCCCTGCTCGCGCTGGAACACCAGGCTGTCGCGGAACGGGTTGAGGTAGAGCACCCCGACCACCAGCACCAGAAGGGCCAGAAGGTTGAAGGAGATGATCTTGCGCGCCAGCGGGGAGCTGTTGATTGCCAGGCCGCGCTGCAAGCGTTCCCGACCCGAGCGCGCGGCCTTCCGGTCCGCCCGCGTAGCATCCACGCCGCCGCCATCCGCCGGATGCAGGGATCCGGAGGGGCCGCTCTGCGAAGGGTCGGGGTCTGCTGCCAAGGTCATTCTTCGTTGTACTTGTACCCTATGCCATAGAGCGTTTCGATCGCGGTGAAGTTCTCGTCCACCGATCGCATTTTCTTGCGCAGCCGCTTGATGTGACTGTCGATGGTCCGGTCATCCACATAAACCTGATCATCATAGGCGACGTCCATCAACTGGTCCCGACTCTTGACGAAGCCTGGCCGTTGCGCGAGCGCCTGCAGCAGCAGGAATTCCGTCACCGTCAGGGCCACGTCCTCGCCTTTCCAGCTGACCGCGTGGCGCAGCGGGTCCATGGTCAGGTTGCCCCGCACCATCACCTTGCTTTCATCGATATCCCCGGCCTCGTGGTTCGCCACGGCCTGTTGGCGGCGCAGCAGGGCACGGATACGCTCCACCAGCAGGCGCTGGGAAAACGGCTTCTTGACATAGTCGTCCGCGCCCATTCGCAGGCCCAGAACCTCGTCGATCTCATCATCCTTGGAGGTCAGAAAAATCACCGGCATCCGGCTTTTCTGGCGGACCCGCTGGAGCAGGTCCATCCCGTCCATACGGGGCATCTTGATGTCGAAAACACCCAGCTCCGGCATCCTGCGCGTGAAGGCATCGAGCGCGGATTGCCCGTCATTATAGGTTTCCACCTCGAACCCTTCGGCTTCCAGTGTGATGGAGACGGACGTCAGGATATTGCGGTCGTCGTCGACCAGTGCGATCCGCGACATGAGCGAATTCCTTCTGCTGCTGCCTGCCTTCCTTTGGTCGCGACGATGTTGGCTCGCCGCCTGAGAATCAACGTGTTTCTCGTCAAGACAGGGGTATGACGCCCCCAAATCACACCAAATCGAATAACAAAGCTCTAATTTCGCGACTTTTACGAAATCTGATTGCGCTAAACCCTGGCGTGGTTGCGCTAACTGTGCCGAACGGTCCTGTTCTTCGCCGCGGACCCCATGGTATACGGCCTGCACATGTGGTGGGCGCCCTGCGGGAGCGCCGCCTTCGATGAATTTCGGGTCCCGACCGCGGCGGCGGTGTGTAACGAAGCAGGAGCTCAGACATGGCAAATGGACGGGTGAATCCAACTTTCACGTTGGAGGATCAGGGTATCAACGGGCTGGGCGCAGTCCACTATAACCTGATCGAGCCTGCGCTGATCCAGGAAGCGCTCAAACGCGAGGAAGGCACGCTGGGCAAGGGCGGTGCGTTCTTGGTCGAGACGGGCAAGTACACCGGCCGCTCCCCCAAGGACAAGCACGTGGTCAAGACTCCTTCCGTGGCGGACACGATCTGGTGGGACAACAATGCCGAGATGTCCTCCGAGGGCTTCGACGCGCTGTATGCGGATATGCTCGCCCACATGAAGGGCAAGGAATATTTCGTTCAGGACCTTTTCGGGGGGGCCGATCCGGCGCACCGCCTCGATGTGCGCGTGATCACCGAGCTCGCGTGGCACGGGCTGTTCATCCGCCACATGCTGCGCCGTCCGGAGCGGGGCGAACTCGACAGTTTCACCGCGGATTTCACGATCATCAACTGCCCGAGCTTCAAGGCCGACCCGGCCAAGCATGACTGCCGGTCCGACACGGTGATCGCGCTGAATTTCGACCGCAAGCTGATCCTGATCGGCGGGACGGAATATGCCGGCGAGAACAAGAAATCGGTCTTTACGCTGCTGAACTACATGCTGCCCGAGAAGGGGATCATGCCAATGCATTGCTCGGCCAATCACGCGGTCGGCAATCCGGTGGACACCGCGGTATTCTTCGGCCTCTCGGGCACCGGCAAGACGACCCTGTCGGCGGATCCCGAACGGGTCCTGATCGGCGATGACGAGCATGGCTGGTCCGAGCGCGGCACCTTCAACTTCGAAGGCGGCTGCTACGCCAAGACGATCAATCTGAGTGCCGAAGCCGAGCCGGAGATCTACGCCACGACCGAGATGTTCGGCACCGTGATCGAGAACATGGTGTTCGATCCCGAAACGCTGGACCTGGATTTCGAGGATGACAGCCTGACGGCGAACATGCGCTGCGCCTATCCGCTGAACTACATATCGAACGCGTCCGAGACAGCGCTTGGCGGGCATCCCAAGAACATCATCATGCTGACCTGTGACGCGTTTGGCGTGTTGCCCCCGATTTCGCGGCTGACCCCGGCGCAGGCGATGTATCATTTCCTGTCGGGCTTCACCTCCAAGGTGGCGGGGACAGAGCGGGGCGTGACCGAGCCGGAGCCGACCTTTTCGACCTGCTTCGGGGCACCCTTCATGCCGCGGCGGCCCGAGGTCTACGGCAAGCTCCTGCAGGAGAAGATCGCCAAGCATGGCGCGACCTGCTGGCTGGTGAACACCGGTTGGACCGGCGGCGCCTATGGCACCGGGTCGCGGATGCCGATCAAGGCGACCCGAGCGCTGCTGACCGCGGCGCTGGATGGCTCGCTGGCCGATGCCACCTTCCGCAAGGACGCGAATTTCGGCTTCGATGTGCCGGTGACGGTGCATGGGGTCGATGCCACGCTTCTGGATCCCAGGGGCACCTGGGAGGACAGCGCCGCCTATGATGCACAGGCGCAGAAGCTGGTGGAGATGTTCGCGGAGAATTTCGCGCAATACGTGCCTTATATCGACGAGGACGTGAAAGCGGTCGCCATCGGCTGAGCCGCCGCCCCGCCCAAGACAAAGCCCCGTTCGGCAGAACGGGGCTTTTTGTGTCTCAGGGGCCGCTAGTGCAAGGATTTTGCAAAATCCTTGTCAACGGCCTTCCAAGGCCGTTACTCCGCTCAGCGGGTCGGAACCGGCACCTCGCCGCGGTAGTCGTAGAAGCCCCGCTGTGTCTTGCGCCCGAGCCAGCCGGCCTCGACATATTTCGTCAGCAGCGGGCAGGGGCGGTACTTGGTATCCGCCAGCCCGTCGTGGAGCACGTTCATGATCGCAAGGCAGGTGTCCAGCCCGATGAAATCCGCCAACTCCAGCGGCCCCATGGGGTGGTTCGCGCCCAGTTTCATCGACTCGTCGATCGACCGCACGGAGCCGACGCCCTCGTAAAGCGTATAGACCGCCTCGTTGATCATCGGCATCAGGATCCGGTTCACGATGAAGGCGGGGAAATCCTCGGCGCTCGCAGCCGTCTTGCCCAGCTTTTCGACCACGCCCAGCAGCGTCTTGTAGGTCGCCTCATCCGTCGCGATGCCGCGAATCAGTTCCACCAATTGCATCACCGGCACCGGGTTCATGAAGTGAAATCCCATGAACCGCTCGGGCCGGTCCGTGCGGCTTGCCAGCCGGGTGATCGAAATCGAAGAGGTGTTCGAGGTCAGGATCGTCTCGGGTTTCAGATGCGGTTGCAGGTCCTCGAAGATCGCGGATTTGACCGTTTCCCGTTCCGTCGCGGCTTCGATGACCAGGTCGGTCTGGCCCAGTTCCGGCAGCTTCAGGGTGGTGGTGATCCGCGCCATGGCGGCTTCCATGTCTTCACGGCTGATCTTCTCGCGGCTGACCTGCCGTTCCAGGTTTCGCCGGATCAGCGCCATGGCCTGGTCCAGCGCGTCCTGGGATATGTCGGTCATCATGACGTCGAACCCGGCAACTGCAAAAACATGGGCGATGCCATTTCCCATTTGCCCGGCGCCGATCACGCCCACCGACTTGATGTCCATTCTGTGCCTCAATCCTTGTGCCGTCGCAGCATACGGTGCGCGTCGAGTCGACTGCAAGGAAAACAGAAAGATAAAAATATCGGTAAAATAGAGGGTTAGGGGTTCGCTAAAGCTTTGGCCGCAAGTTGGGTCCGGGTGAGTCGAAAATGAGTTATGCGAGATGACATATGAACGTCATGGCGTGGCGCCGCCGGAGTCCGCGCCGTGTTTCTATCCCGGCCTCGATATGGCCTTTCGGGGGCCGGAACGGTCCCTCGAAGGGCCCTATGTGACCTTTTTGGGAGGGACGAGTTTCTATGGCAAATATGCCGAAACCGCGATCCCCGACCGGGTGGAGGCGGTCACGGGCCATGCCTGCGTCAACCTTGGTGTCATGAATGCGGGGCTCGACCTGATGCGATCGGACCCCATGCTTTCAGTAGCCGAAAATGGGGCGGCCACGGTCATCGAGCTGGTCGCGGCGCAGAACATGTCCAACCGGTTCTACCGGGTGCACCCGCGTCGCAACGACCGCTTCGTGGCGCCGACCCGCCTTCTGCGGAAGGCCTTCCCCGAACTTGACCTGTCGGAGATCCATTTCACGCGGCACTTGTTGCGCCTGATGCAGATGACTTCCCCCGCCCGGTTCGAAACCGTGGTGGAGGAACTGCGCGCCTCCTGGGTCGAAGGCATGTGTGCCTTGCTACGTGCCCTCGAAGGGCCGAGGATCCTGCTTTGGCTGGTGCCGAAACCAGCCGAGGGGACCGACGGCATGGCTCAGGAACCCTTCCTCGTAGACCGCGCGGCGGTGCATGCGGTCTCGGAACTGGCCGACAGCGTCGTAGAGGTGCGGGAGACGGCTGCGCTGCGTGCAAGAGGCTTTGCAGGGATGCAGGTGCCCGACACCCATGCGCGGATCCTGTCGGCCCTGCCACGGGCAGCCCTTCTGGACGAAGCCGCTCTGTCCTTGCTCGATCCCTTGCAGCGGATCGGTATCGGCCCGGGGCGGGCCGGCGTGCAGGAGACCCTTGCCGGGTAGTCCCGGGCCAGGCGAAAAAAAGCCCCGCGCGGCAGGCGGGGCTTTGTTCTTTCCGGGTTTCCGGCCTCAGAGTTTCTCGGTCAGTTCCGGCACGGCGGAGAACAGGTCCGCGACTAGGCCGTAATCGGCGACCTGGAAGATCGGGGCCTCCTCGTCCTTGTTGATCGCAACGATCACCTTGCTGTCCTTCATGCCCGCCAGGTGCTGGATCGCGCCGGAGATGCCCACGGCCACGTAAAGCTCCGGCGCCACGACCTTGCCGGTCTGACCGACCTGCCAGTCGTTGGGCGCGTAGCCCGAATCCACCGCAGCGCGGGAGGCGCCCACGGCGGCTCCGAGCTTGTCGGCGAGCTTCTCGATCAGGGCGAAGTCATCCTCGGACCCGACGCCGCGACCTCCCGAGACCACCACCCCGGCGGAGGTCAGCTCGGGCCGGTCGCTCTCGGCGACCTTGTCCTCGACCCATTCGCTCAGGCCCGGGTTGTCGGCCGCCGCGATCTCCTCGACCGGGGCGGACCCGCCCAACGGTGCGACATCGAAGGTGGAGGTCCGGAACGTGATCACCTTGGTGGGATCGGCTGATTTCACCGTCTGGATCGCGTTTCCCGCATAGATCGGGCGCTCGAACGTGTCGGCATCCACCACCGCGGTCACATCCGACAGCACCATGACGTCGAGCAGTGCGGCCACCCGCGGCATGATGTTCTTGGCATCCGTGGTCGCCGGGGCCACCACATGCGAATAGTCCGCCGCCAGGGACGCGATCAAGGTCGCGACGGGCTCCGCCAGACGGTGCCCATACAACGGATCCTCAGCCACCAGGACCTTGGCGACGCCCGAGATCGTCGCGGCCTCGGCGGCAGCCGCCTTGGCCGACGCCCCGACACAGAGCAGCGTCACGTCCCCCAGCGCCCCGGCGGCGGTGACCGCCTTGGCGGTGGCGTCCATGGCCAGGGTTCCATCGGTCACTTCCGCAAGACACAAAACAGCCATCAGACAGCTCCTGCTTCCTTGAGTTTCGCCACAAGCTCGTCGACCGAGCCCACCTTGATCCCGGCCGCGCGTTCCGCGGGCTCGGCGGTCTTCAGCACGCTCAGCCGCGGGGTGATGTCCACGCCGTAATCCGCGGGGGTCTTTTCATCCAGCGGCTTCTTCTTGGCCTTCATGATGTTGGGCAGCGACGCATAGCGCGGCTCGTTCAGGCGCAGATCCACCGACACGATGGCCGGCAGTTTCACCTTGATCGTCTGCAAGCCGCCATCGACCTCGCGGGTGACATGGGCGTGCGCGCCATCGATCTTCACCTCCGAGGCGAAGGTCGCCTGGGACCAGCCCAGCAGCGCCGAGAGCATCTGGCCCGTGGCGTTCATGTCGTTGTCGATCGCCTGCTTGCCGCACAGCACGAGCCCCGGCTCTTCCTCCCGGACCACCGCTGCCAGCAGCTTGGCCACGGCGAGCGGTTCGATATCGGTGTGGACGTCATCGGTGGCCACGATCAGGATGGCGCGGTCCGCCCCCATGGCGAGCGCTGTGCGCAGGGTTTCCTGGGACTGTTTCACGCCGATGGACACGGCGACGATCTCGGTGGCGACACCGGCCTCCTTCAGGCGGATCGCCTCCTCGACGGCGATCTCGTCGAAAGGGTTCATCGACATCTTTACGTTGGCAAGATCGACCCCGCTCCCGTCCGCCTTCACGCGAACCTTCACGTTGTAGTCGATCACGCGCTTTACAGGCACCAAAACCTTCATGAGCGGGTCTCTCCTATCTTGGCGCCGCCGGGGCGGGCGCAAAAACTCTCTGGCAGGGATGTAGCGGGTTACGCGCAGGGAAAACAGGTCAAAATCGACCTCAATTCCGTCCGCGACGCCGCGTTTTGTCCAAGCCTGCCATGACCATCACTGGTCGGAACGGGGTGGTATCAGCGGTTTGCGCTTCCGGGCGCCAAAGCCCATGGTTCTGCCGCGGCCCCTTGAGGTCAGCGGTTCGCACCCGGAACCCAGAGCACGTCGTCCGCGCCGTTGCTGTTGGCCACGCGGCCAGCCACGAAAAACCAGTCCGACAGCCGGTTGAGGTATTTCACCGCCGCCGGATTGACCGTTTCGATCGTGGCCAGTTCCACCGACAGGCGCTCGGCTCGGCGGGACACCGTCCGGCACAGGTGCAGCTGTGCGGCCAGCGCCGAGCCACCGGGCAGGATGAAGCTGCGCAGCGGTTCGAGATCCTTGTTCATCGCGTCGATCTCTGCCTCCAGCCGGGCGACCTGGCTGTCGGCCATGCGCAGGGGCGGATACTCGGCCTCGGCGTCCTTCTCCATGTCCGGGCGGCACAGGTCCGCGCCCAGGTCGAACAGGTCGTTCTGGATCATCGCCAGCTGCGTATCCATTTCGCCGGTCGCGTGCTGGCGCGCCAGCCCCACGGTGGCGTTGGTCTCGTCCACCGTGCCGTAAGCGGCGACCCGCATCGCATGCTTGGCCACCCGTGCCCCGTTGCCGAGGGCGGTCTCGCCCGCATCGCCGGTTTTCGTATAAATCTTGTTGAGAACGACCATGTCCTATCCCTCACCTGTCGTTTGTCGACGCACGAACACGAACAGCAGGATCAGCAGCACCGCGATGAACTGCGCCGCGATCCGCCAGCGCATTGCCTTGTTGGCGTATTTCTTGTTGAAGTCGCCGCCCTTGGCGAAACTGCCGATCCCGAACAGCAGGATGCCCACCACGGCCAGCATGGCGATTGCCATCACGATGAAAAGAGGGTCCTGGGCCATGGGGCATCCTTCCGGTGTCATTGCGTTGCAGGGCTACCTAGTCGGGTCCGCGCGAAAAGCGAAGGCCGCGCGGGTGAAAACCGCTCAACCGGCCTTGCGGATCAACCGATCGAGCCAGCGGGTCGGCAGAAGCCGCCGTGCCGCGCCCATGATGTAGGTCGGCGTGGTGACGTAATAGCGCGGCCGCGGGCGGGGCGATTCCAGTGCGTGGATCAGCTTGTCGGTCACTGCCTGCGCGGGCAGCTCGAACTTGTCCGGGCCGCTGTCGTCATAGAGCCGCTTGAGCAGTCGGCTTTCGTATTGTGCCGCGCGGGGCGAGGCGCGCCAGTCGATCCACTTGACGAAATGGGGGATCGAGTTCTCGCGGATCCGGCTGGTGATCGGCCCCGGCTCGATCAGGATCACGTGGATCGGGGTATCGGCCATCTCGATTCGCAAGGTATCGGTGAGCCCTTCCAGCGCGAATTTGGTCGACACGTAGGACGCCCGCCAGGGCAGGGTGACGAAGCCGAGGACCGAGGAATTCTGCACGATCCTGCCATGGCCCTGGGCGCGCATCACCGGGATCACCCGGCGCGTCAACTCGTGCCAGCCGAAGAAATTCGCCTCGAAATTGGCGCGCAGGGCGTCCGTCGGCAAATCCTCCACCGCGCCGGGGATCGCGTGGGCGCCGTTGTTGAACAGTGCGTCGAGCGTGCCGCCCGTCACCTCCATCACTTGCGCCAGACCGGCCTCGATGCTGGCGGTGTCGGTGTAATCTATACGCGGGCTGACGAAGCCCTCTGCTTCCAGCCGGGCGCAGTCGCGGGGCTTCTTGCAGGCGGCGAAGACCTGCCAGCCGCGGGCGCGCAGGCCGCGGGCCGCATCGAGGCCGATGCCCGACGAACAGCCGGTGATCAGGAGGGAGCGTTGCGTCATGCCCCCTGAGTGCCCCCGCGCCGCGCGGAGAGCAAGCCTCGATCACGCCACGCGCGGCTTTACCCGGACAATCGACGCGGCTACACAGCATCTATGAGCGACACGACAGACGACCCCAACATGGACGATCCGGACGCCGAAGAGCTGGGCGCGGCCCAGACCTCCGAGCCCCTGCGCCGTGCGATCGGGGCGCGGTACCTGCAATATGCGCTCAGCACGATCATGCACCGGGCGTTGCCCGATGCCCGCGATGGTCTCAAACCCGTGCACCGGCGGATCCTCTATGCCATGCGAGAGCTGCGGCTGAGCGCCACCGGGGGGTTCCGAAAATCCGCCAAGATCTCCGGCGACGTGATGGGCAACTACCACCCTCACGGGGATGCCGCGATATACGACGCGATGGCCCGGCTGGCGCAGGATTTCAACGTCCGGTACCCGCTGGTGGATGGGCAGGGGAACTTCGGCAATATCGATGGCGATAACCCGGCTGCGAGCCGATACACCGAGGCCCGCCTGACCGCTGCCGCCGAGGCGTTGATGGAAGGGCTGGCCGAGAACGCGGTCGATTTCCGCGACAACTATGACGGCACCCTGACCGAGCCCGAAGTGCTGCCCGCGGCGTTTCCCAACCTGCTGGCCAACGGGTCGAGCGGGATCGCCGTGGGAATGGCGACCAACATCCCGCCCCACAACCTGCATGAGCTGATCGATGGTTGCCTGCACCTGATCCGCGCGCCCAACGCCCGCGACGAGACCCTGTTGGAGATGATCCCCGGCCCCGATTTCCCCACCGGCGGCGTGATCGTAGAGCCGAAGGAGAGCATCGCCCAGGCCTATGCCACCGGGCGCGGGGCGTTCCGGCTGCGCGCACGCTGGGCGCGCGAGGATCTGGGCCGGGGTCAGTGGCAGATCGTGATTACCGAGATCCCCTACCAGGTCCAGAAATCCAAGCTGATCGAGAAGATCGCCGACCTGATCCAGACCAAGAAGGTGCCGATCCTCGCCGACATCCGCGACGAGAGCGCCGATGACGTCCGTATCGTGCTGGAGCCGCGCTCTAAGAACGTGGACCCGGAGGTTCTGATGGGCACGCTCTTCCGCCTGTCGGAGCTGGAGACGCGATTCTCGCTGAATATGAATGTGCTGATCGACGGGCGCACGCCCAAGGTCTGCTCCCTGCGCGAGGTGCTGCGCGCCTTTCTCGATCACCGCCGCGACGTGCTCGGGCGCCGGTCGCGTCACCGGCTGGCCAAGATCGACCACCGGCTCGAAGTGCTCGAAGGCTTCCTCGTGGCCTTCCTCAATCTCGACCGGGTGATCGACATCATCCGCTATGACGAGGATCCGAAGGCCGCGCTGATGCGCGAGGACTGGAGCCTGAGGCATGTCCGCGCCACGGACGAGGCCGACTACAAGACCCCCGCGCCGGGCGAGGGCGAGCTGACCGAGGTGCAGGCCGAGGCGATCCTCAACATGCGGCTGCGCTCGCTCCGGCGGCTGGAGGAGATGGAGCTGATCTCCGAGCGTGACGCGCTGATGGCCGAGCGGGCAGAGCTCGAAGACCTTCTGGCCGACGAGGCCCTGCAATGGGCGCGCATCGCCGACGAGCTGCGCGAGGTGCGCAAGCAGTTTGGCAAGGGCACGCCCCTGGGCAAGCGTCGCACGGATTTCGCCGTGGCGACTGAGATGGCCGAGGTCAGCCTCGAGGACATGATCGAACGCGAACCGATCACGGTGGTCTGCTCGAAAATGGGCTGGATCCGCGCGATGAAGGGCCATGTGGCGCTCGATCAGGCGCTGAAGTTCAAGGATGGCGACGAGGGTCGGTTCATCTTCCACGCCGAGACCACCGACAAGCTTTTGGCCTTCGGCGCCAATGGCCGGTTCTACACCCTGTCCTGCGCGGCCCTGCCCGGCGGGCGGGGCATGGGCGAGCCTATCCGGCTGATGGTGGATTTGCCGAACGAGGCCGAACTGGTGGACCTGTTTCTGCACGTGCCCGGGCGCCGGCTGATCGTGGCCTCGGATGCGGGCGACGGTTTCATCGTGCCCGAGACAGAGGTGCTGGCCCAGACCCGCACCGGCAAGCAGGTGCTCAACGTGAAATCCCCCCACCGCGCGCTTCTGGCCCGGCCGCTGGCGGGCGATGCCATCGCGGCGGTCGGCGAGAACCGCAAGCTGCTGGTCTTTGCCGCCGACGAGTTGCCCGAGATGGGCCGCGGCAAGGGGGTGCGCTTGCAGAAATACAAGGATGGCGGACTGTCGGACCTGCGCAGTTTTGACCGGGCGCAGGGGCTGCAATGGCTGGATGCGGGCGGGCGCACCCGCACCGTGGCCGACCCGGAACTGGCCGAATGGTCGGGCAAACGGGCGGGCACGGGCCGGATGGCGCCGCGCGGCTTTCCGCGGGACAACAAGTTCACCTGAACGAGCAGGAGCGAGACGATGCAGGTTTGGGTCCGGAGAAGCGCGGCACTCGCGCTCGCAGCACTTCTGGCCGCATGCGGCAACCATGCGGAGCTGCGCGAGCAGCGCAACCTGGGCGCTTTCGAGCTGGGTTTCAACGTGGTGATCGCGGACAATGCCCAGACCGTGCCCGGCGGACGTGTCGCCACCGAAGAGCAGATCGAGGCGGCCATCACCTCCGAGATCGACCGCCGCTTCCGCCGCTACGACGGGGGGCGGCTCTATCACCTCGGCATCATCGTCGAGGGCTACCTCCTGGCCCCGCCGGGCGTGCCGGTGATCGCCGCCCCGAAATCGGTCATGGTCCTGACGGTCAACGTGTTCGACGACGCGCTGGGCGAGAACCTTGTGCCCGGCGGCAAGCAGTTCACCGTGCTCGAAAGCCTCACGGGGGATGCTGTGGTCGGCTCGGGCTTCACCATGACCGCCGAGGAGCAGCTTCTGAACCTTGCCCAGAACGCCGCGGGGCAGATCGAAACCTGGCTGGAGGACAACCCCGAATGGTTCGATTACGAGGTGGTCCGTAACCCGTTCGAAGAGGGCATGACTTTCGAGGTCGATGTCACCGAGATCACCCCGGAAGCGGCCGCCGGGACGGCGTCCATCTCACGCCCGCCCGCCCGTCCCGCCGCACCGGACCGCCCGGGCATTTGAGCGCTTGATTTTTCCCTCAGACAAAAGTAGGCAGCGCGCGATTACAGCAACGGGTCCGACACGACCCCCAAAGACGAGGCGCCGTGCACCATGGCTAAGGAAAAGTTTGAGCGTTCGAAACCGCATGTG
>NZ_JARAMN010000006.1:0-216716 GCF_028807315.1 Dinoroseobacter sp. PD6
CGGACTCTCCGAAAATCCGGAGGAGAGTCGGGTCTCAGGTCAGGAGACATCAAATTGTCGATGCCCGCGGTCACGTCCCATCTCAGATTGACCCTCGGCCTGTCATCGACGGTTTGAATCGTCACAACGCGGTCATGGAAATGGCGGTTGCGTGCAGATCGGTGATGGAGTTCGGGTGTAGGCGCGCTGTATTGAGCGTGGCGAGCGCGGCCATCTCGGCGACATCCGGATCAACGGACGCCGCCAGAGCGGCGAATGCCTGCGGCGCTGCAGCATATAGATCCGGAGCGAACTGCAGAGGGTGGAGGATCGGCACCCAGTCGGGTGCCGCATGGTCGGGAGGCGGCAAGCAGGCCGCTCGCATAACTGCTCCATCGCCACCACGAAGTTCTCGCAGCCGACAGCCGAGCTCCTGCCAGCGTGGCACCAATGTGCGCTCCAGCGTTGGCCAGCACTCTGCTGCGTAGCAATCCGACAACCAGCGGCTGAGAGCCTCGAACCGACGCTGAAGCTCTCCGTCCTGCACGAATCCTTCTGCCGCCGGGTTGGCAATGGCGACGGCGAAACTGTCGCCGCGCGAATTGCGCAGCGGTCGCCAACCATCGCGTCCTTCGGGTCGGATCAAGAGCCGGGCGAGACAGGGGCCGTCATCAATCCAATCGGCATCGAGGGTCAGTTCGAGGCCGTGCGCGTCGTTGTCGTTTAACTCGGCATGGAACCAGTCTGGCCGACGCGTCGCCACCGGCCGATGCCGTAGGGCGGCTTCGGCGAAAACGACTGCGCCCGTTTCGTTCTCGACCTCGACCGCCACTGCATCGACCGGATCTCCGAATTTTAGCTGCAGTCGGATCGCGTTGCGAGCGGGCAGGAGGTTGATTGCCTGCGGCGCCAGTGCCGCGACCAGTTCGAATAGCAGGACTTCCGATCCGTTTCCGCGCTGAAGCAACACACGTTCGTCGGAGGCAGGGACCAGCAGGTCCCGAACAGCAAGACTGCGGGTCAGCCCCCCATAGAATGGCCGGTCTTCACGTCTTCCACGAATGATCAGCTGTGCCTTCTGGTCAGGGCATCGGATGCTGATCGTATCGAAGCGGTCGTCTTCACCAACCGAGAGCCGCGTGCCAAGCGGAAGCGGGGCGACACTTCCCTCAGCACGGCGCCTTGATACGGTGACATCGGGCCAAGGCAGATCGAAAGGAACATGTACGCCTTCGATCTCGAATACGACCCGTGCGACGCTGTATCCGCCGCCGGGCTCACGGCACAGACGCCCCTGGTCGTCACGACCGACGTGGAGGCATTCATCCTGGACTAGGTTGCGGACTTGGCGTTCGCTATGGAACACGATGCCGTCTAAGCCGCTGAAGCCAGGCCACACCCATGCGGCAAGCGCGATCCCGGACGCATGAGAGGCGGCACCATCGGCGCTTGGCGCCATCAGTTCCATCCGGAGCCGCACCGGGTCTGCTGCCTCAGCCTCCACAAAGCCAGCGAGCACCTCTTCCATCCCGACATCACCAAAACCGTCATCTGAAATCGGTAGTTCGATGAGGCGCGACTGCAAGCCGAGTGTGAACCGTACCGCTCGTGTCTCGGAGCGACCCAATCCAGTTTCGATCCGAAGGCGTGCAGAACGCCCATGAAGTGCGCCCCGTGGTCCGCTTGCGATTTCGTCTCCTGCCAAGCAAAGGCGTCTTCTCGGACGGGCCGTGAGACCCGTTTGCAGGCCGTCAAGTTCGAGCACTAAGGGGCGCGGCCCGAGTACTGCGAAGCCGACGAAACTATCGGCTTCCGGTTCAAGAGCGGGTTCGCCTGCTATCGAGAATGGCGTCCGCGCGAGGAGAACGATGTCCGTTGAGTCTAGTTCGATATCGACCGAACCCCGTGGGATCTCGCGCAGATAGTGACCGGTGATCCTGTCGAACGCAGCACATCCCCCTTGAGCGAGGAGCTCGAGTTGCCCGGTCTGGCCAGAGATTTCCCAACGGAGCTCGCGGGGCCAAGGCTGAGGTAGTGTCCAGTCCTCACCTCCGCGCAAACGGCGCGGTCGTTGCGCGCCATCGAGCCAGAGGCGAATTCGCCCCTCGCTTCGAGGCAATCTCAATACAAGCCCACCAGATTGCCAATGGAGCCGCGGCCTCGGTGCCAGCGCCTCGCTTCCTCCTCTGCTCAATGTTCGCCGTGTTTCTTTCAGTCTTTGGTCAAAGACTTCCTTGAAATATCTCTCGAACTCGATAACGGGGACGAAGGCCTCCGGGTCTTGGCGTATCCGTGCAAACAGGGCTGCATGCCACGCAGTCTCGTCCCAGAGGATCGCACGGCGAAGCACGTTGACCGCAGGAGGGAGAAAATACAGTGCATCGTCTTCCCAGCGGTTGAGCAGAACGGTCGTTTCGACAGGGGGCGGGCCAAAAGCTGCTTCCTGTCTCAGAAACGCGTCGATCAGGTGTGGAAGCTGCGCTTGGCTTACGCCGGCATGAAGAAGGTAGACGTCGACATCGCGATCGAAGCCTCAGGTAGGTAACCCGAACCGGTCGCAAACCGCACAGAATGAGCGGAACAGCACCTTGCGATGCGGCTGGTAATCTAGCGGAACTTGGAGAACGTCAGCGATGTGTGGGTATACCGCATGGCCGGCGTCTCCATATCCTTCGCTTAGCGAATGGGTGACAAGCCATGCCGCGAGGCTTGGAAGTCCGCGGAACAACGCTTGCAGCCTGTCGGGCCGACCGCCCAAGAACTGTCGCGTGCGCTCAACGGCTCGCTCTTGCGCTGTCTCATCTAGCGGAATGAGCCCAATGAAGGGCGGCGCCCCAGCTTCTTGGCGACATCTGCTGATCAAGAAGTCCGCGGTCCTGCAACCCACAGCACACCTTTCCCTCTTCCCTGCCCGCTGGTCGCGAGTCCGGTTCACTGTTGATCCCCTTGTGGATAAGGAGTAACAACTCGCAAATCCGCGAACAAGCGGATTGACAGGGAGATGAAGCGATGAACCGGCCATGTCCGCCGACGGTGTGACCTTCGGTCAGGCGATTTCGAAGGCCCGCAAGGCACTCGGTCTCAGCCAGAAGGAGCTCGCAGCGCGCGTGATGAAGGAAGAGGGCGGCGGGTCGATATCCCCGCAGTACCTCAACGACATCGAGCACGATCGGCGCAGCCCCAGCTCGGGGCACCTGATCCGCCAGTTTTCCGGCATCCTGAACATTCCGGAGGACTACTTGTACGCACTCGCAGGCCGGCTGCCGGATGATCTGCGACCGGATGCGTCAACCCCGGACAAGGTCGTCGAGGCCTTCGCCAATTTCAGGAAGACGTTGAAAGAGTAAGGAGGTTCGCATGGTGAAGATGATCCGTGACAACACGGGCCGCTTTGCCGAGCGACCCTTCTACCGCGAGCGGGATCTCGACGATGAATGCGAGCGGCTGATCCGTGAGCTTTTGATGAAGCGCCACGGAAAGGTCGACTATCCCGTGGAGACCGACGACCTGACCGTGCTGATCGAGATGCACGACGCGGGCCTCGACCCGTACGCCGACCTGTTCGCCTACGGCGCAGATGTCGAAGGGGTGACCGAGTTCTTCCCCGACCGGGGGCCCAAGGTCTCCATCTCGGAACGCATCGCCGCCGACGAGCGGCGCGAGAATCGCTTCCGCACCACGCTCACCCATGAGTTCGGGCACGTGAAGTTTCACGGGCCTCTCTGGGCGCAGAAGTTTGCCAACGGCGACCTGCTCGAGCGCGGCGTGAACGCCAAAAAGGCGCTCTCCAAGCGCGAAAATATCCTGGACGCCCCGCAGTCCGACTGGAAGGAATGGCAGGCCGGCTATATCAGCGGCGCGCTGCTGATGCCGGCCACGCCGGTCCGTCGCCTCATGTCCGACTACTGTGGCCCGCGCGAGCTGCATGGCGATATCCATGTTTCGACGGAGCATGCTGCGCGGCTGATCCAGATGGTCATGGAGCGTTTCGCGGTTTCCGAAGAGGCCGCTCGCATCAGGCTGCTGAAGCTGAACCTGATCACTTCGGCACGCGGACAGCCCTCGCTCTTCGGCCCCTGATCGCGAATCCGCGGAAGTGCGTATTTTTTCGATTGCCCCCCCTCTGGCGCGATATACGCTGATTAGCAGATCAGCCGATACATGGAAACGCCAGAAAAGAGATCATGGCGACTGCACTGTCCGCCTTCCTTCGCAAGACGCCCGGCGAGGCGCTGCGCGAATACTTCGGCCGGCCGGAGATCGGCCTGCGCACCGAGTTCGGCTGGCCCGAAGCGGACGCCGAGCTCTCCGGGCCGCTTTTCGGCGCCATCGAGAAGATGTCCCGCGTCCAGCGCGACCGGACCTCGAACCACGCCGAGCGCGCCCATGCCCTGTCCGACGAGCCGGGGCAGGCCGCAATTTACAGCGTGGCCGAGGATCCCGCCCTCTTCGACTGGTTCGCGAACCCGCACGCGCGGTCGCTCTGGATTTTCCTGAACGCGCAGGACCGCTTTAGTCACGCTGAGGAAGTTCGCTTCACGGAGGACCGCCGGCGCGGTCGGATGTGGGCCGGCTACATTACCGAGCCGGGTAGCGTCGTACAGCGCAACGCGTTGGCCCGCTACGCCTTCGTCTCCGCGAACAAGGAGTTCTCGGGCGCCGCCCATGCCCATGTCGACAACTTCGACCGGGTGAGGACGACCCATGCTCTACAAGGTCAACGCGCGCACGTCGGCGCGGATGGCCGTTCAGTTCGCGGACAGGGAACAGTATCTCGTGCCAGAGGGTTGCGCCTAGCGCGTCTTCAAGTTCCAAGACTTCATCACTAGCCGGGCCCAGGTTGATCTGTTCGCCGCCAACGCGTCAAGTGACAAGACGACCCGATAGAACCGGCTTTGACAGACCGAGATCACGCTCCTCAAGCTTGGGGGCATGGCAACGAATACCCATCTGCCCGCGGTCACACCTCGCTCCTTGGGCCGAAATCTAGGCTGAGTTACCGGGCCCTCCCACCGGCGAAAACCAGTGGAGCGATATCTGCGGTGGGAGCGCCGCAGGTGAAGCAGGTTCGACGCCCCGCGCAGGTCGCTGGCGTCCATGAGGGAGCAGGGGGTGGGAGGATTTCTGCCCTTGGCCACTGCGCAGAGCCGTTTTCGCGAAGCTCACAGGTCAAGGACAGGGCCCGGAAACTCCGCCTGTATCCCGTTTCGTAGCAGGCGGGCGCGGGCCGTGGCATCCTCGGGCAAGAGATACCCGCGCGCGGCGGCGAACCGGCCCGTGTAGCGGCCGAAGTAGAGCGCGCGCCGGTCGCCGATTGCCGCCGCGCGCACATCTGTCGCGAAGTTATGGCCCAGTCCCGCGATCCGCAGACCCGGCGCGCTCGGGGCGGGCTCCAGATAGCCTTCAACCGACAGGAGGCGCAGGTTGGACAGACGTGCGAACCGCCCCGAATGAACCCGTTCGGCCAGGAAACGCTCGGTGTTCGCGCGCCCGAAGGCGGTGGCATAAGCGCCGGAAGCCGGGGGGGTCGCAGCGGAGGAAATCGGGAGACCGCCGATCGTGCCGGTGCCGTCGGGGCTGCGCCCCACTGTCCCTGCGATCAGGTCCTGCGTGCCGGTGGGGGCGGGGTCGATCCGGCTGGGGCGGAGGCCTTGGGCCGTCCATAGCCCGCTGACTGCGACCCGGGTTCCGGGCGCGCCATCACCCCGGGCCGCGACCGGATCTATCAGGGGCACGCCATTGACCGACAGCCGCCCGGCGTCCTCGCGCAACACCCCCACGAGGGCGAAATCGACCGACACCTCGCGGGCGAGGATGCCACTAGCGTCCCGCATCGCGGCAATGGTCAGCACATGGCCCGGCGCGAGGATCTCGCCGGTGGTGATCCCGTAGGGCGTCCGGTAGCGCGTGCGCCCGTCGCGCCGCACTCGCAGCCCGTTGATCCGCAGGCTGCCGAACCCGGTGAGCGTGCCGACGATCCCGGTCCCGCCGATCCCGCCCTCGAACGGATCGTTCGGGTCGCGGGACACGATGGCGGGTGCGCAGGAGGCCGAGAAAAGCGTGGCCCCGAAAAGCCCCAATATGTGGCGCCTAGTTCTTGTCACCACCGTCATCCCTCGTCGGCTCTTGGGCGGGTGTGTCCGCCTCGCGGTAGAAATAGATCCCCAGACGGTACCGTTCGGTTCCGTCCTCCGGGGTTGTGTCGGCCGCCCGTTGGGCCAGGCTCTCGGCATTCAGGGTCTCCAGCAGGTCCTGGGACAAGGTGCGGGCGCGGTCCTCGATCCGGTCGACGGCTTCGCTCGGAAGGCGGTTGTAGAACACCGCGCGTTCGAAAAAGGGCGGGTCCTCGGCCATCAGGTTTTCCGAGGCCGCGGCGATGTGGTCGCCCACATTGGCCGCGAAGAACACGAGCCGGTCCGCATCAGAGGCCGGGCCGCGCCGGGCGGTGTCCGAGATCCGCAGGCGCCCCTCCGCGTCCTCTGTCACAAGGCCCTGGCGCAAGAGTTCGTCCAGCACGGTGCGCGGGCGGATGTCGGTGTTGATCGCACGCACCAGCGCCTCGAAACTCGGGCCGCTCTCGGCGGTCCGGGGCAGGGGGCGCGGCGCGCCGGTGTCGTCGCGATAGTCGGCTCGGGCCATCCACTGACCGAGCACGGTGGCGAACATCGCCGATTTGGCCCGGGCGCTTTCCCAGCGCTCGCCGCCCTGGGACAGGATTGCGCGGACATCGCGGCGGTGGACCCCGGTCAGCAGGGTGATCCGGCTGTCGGTGGGCGGCTCGGAGCCAATGCGGAACGCGTCATGGGCGATTTCCACGTAGACCGATTTCAGGAGCTTGTAGAAGGCTGGCGCGGTCACCCCCCGGGCGATCAGCGTGCGCACGATGGGGCGCATCAGGCCCCGCATGACCTTCAGAAACCGTTGACTGTCCTGCTCCATGGACGGAGAGGATAAACGTCGTGTGATAATTTTCCACAGTTAACTTGACCCAATTTGACGCAGCTATAGGTTTCGAAGTGTGAAAATTGCACACACGCCCTGTCTTGGGCGTTCCGCTGGGAGGGCAGGGGGCATGACAGGTCCGATTTCACAGGGTGCCTCCGGGCGTCCACGGACGCCCGCCGAAGCCGACCCGGACGACAGCGAAACCGCGACAAGGAGTGACCACCCATGACCAGATTTTCCACGAAGCTGCCGAATATCGTGGCGATTGCCGCCGGGTCCGATGATTTCAACCTGCTGGTGAAGGCGCTCACGGCAGCCGACCTCGTTGGCACGGTGCAGGGACTGAAGGACATCACCGTCTTCGCGCCGACGGACGCGGCCTTCACCCAACTGGCGGTCGATCTGGGCTTTGCCGGCGACACCGGGGACGAGGATGCAGTGTTCGCCAGCCTTGTCGCCAGCCTGATCGAGTTGGGCGGGGGCGATCCGATCCCTCTGCTGACAGATGTGCTGCTCTATCACGTCTCGGCGGGCGCCAAGACGGCGGCGGAGATCGATGCGCTGGAGGTGGTCGGGACCTTCTTGCCCGGGGCCACCTTCGGATCGGAGGGCACCGAACTGGTCGATAACGAGCCGGATGTGGCGAACCCGAACATCGTGATCCCGGACATCGCGGCCTCAAACGGAACGATCCAGGCGATCGACCGGGTTCTCTTGCCGATCGACATTCCGGGCAATGAGCCTCCCGCGCCGACCGAGACCCTCGCGGGAATCGTCGCGGCCAGTGGCGGGGTTTTCGACGGGGACAAATCGGATTTCGACCTTCTGCTGAACGCGGTGCAGGCCGCGGGGCTGGTCGGGGCGCTGGACGATCCGGAGGCCGACCTGACCGTGTTTGCGCCCAATGACGCGGCTTTCATCGGGTTGGCGCAGACGCTGGGCTTTGACGGGGAGGACGAGGGCGCGGCCTTCGCCCATATCGTCGAGGCGCTGACCCTGTTGTCGGGGGGCGGGGATCCGATCCCGCTGTTGCAGGATATCCTGCTCTACCACGTGGTGCCCGAAGCGCTGGGGTCGGACGCGGTGCTGTCGGCCGAGAGCATTCCGACCCTTCTGGGTGCACCTCTGGGCGTGGACGGGGTGAGCCTCGTCGACGCGGACCCTGATATCGGCGATCCGGCGCTGATCGAAACCGATATCGCGGCCACGAACGGGATCGCCCATGTGCTCGACGGGGTGCTCTTGCCGGCGGATATCCTGAACGGGGACGGCGGGCGCGGGCGCGTCGATTTCGAGATCGGAGACGCGGGCAACGAGCGCTTCTTCACCGGGGCGAATACGGATTTCGTCTCGGGGCTTGGTGGAAATGACGTGATCCGGCTGGGAGCGGGCGATGATGTCGGCCTTGGCGGTGCGGGCAACGACACGCTGCAGGGTGGTCGGGGGGCCGACACCCTCGATGGCGGGGCCGGGCGCGATGTGCTGAAAGGAGGCCTTGGGGATGACCTGCTCACCGGCGGCGCGGATGCGGATGTGTTCCTGTTCAATGGCTTCAGCGGTGCCGACACGATCACTGATTTCTCCCTGGGCGAAGATCTGCTCCAGATCCGGGCGCGCGGCATCGACGATTATGGCGACCTCGCCCATCGCATCAGTGACAGCGACGCGGGCGCGGTGATCGCCTTCGGCGGTACCGAGATCACTCTGGCCGGGATCGGTGCCGATGCCCTGACCGCCAGCGATTTCCAGTTCATCTGAAGCAATATCGGCGGCCTCGCAATCCGGGGCCGCCGGTTATCTCGGGCAGATGCATGCCGAGGCGGGTGTTGCCCTTCTCGGGCCACGCCGGGTTGGTGAGACGACGCTCGGGCTGGATATCTCAGAGATCCGGGAGACCTTTTATTCCGACATGGCGCGCACCGCGGACCGATAGATCCTTGATGAGCCCGATGTTTATCTCGACGAGCTGTTGGGCAAACTGGTGGTGATCGACGAGGTCCAGTCAATACCGGGGCGCTTCTGTGCGCCCGGAGCGCAGATCGCCCGCCCCACGGCCGAACACCGCACCGGGCAATTTCTGTTGCTTGGCTCGACCTCAAATACCCTGCTCCAGCAGAGCGCGGAATTGCTCATGGTCCGGGCCAGCCACCACGATCTGACCTTTTAAACGCGAGATGAACAGGCTCAGCGCGCTCTACAATTGCTTGGGTCTCCTGGCGGTTTCCTGCCCAATCGGACCGCACCAGGCTGACCTTGCGGGAGGATTTCATCCCTTCCTGATTGCAAGGCGATATGCTGAGCTTCGCCCTGCGCCCAAGCGATAGTTTGCAGGGGCGTTTTTCCCAAGCGGCGGCGCCTCGGCACCGCCGCCAGGAAGATCACGCGGCGCGGGGGACGATCACGCGCTCTCGGGCGCGTCGGGATCGGACACGCGGATCACGGTGAGCATGCGCCGCTCTTCGCCCCGCGTGTTCCAGTGGAACACGGCCCCCTCGGCCAGCCCCAGAAGCGCTACGCCGATCGGGGTCATCACCGACACCCGCGCGCGAGAGATGTCTGCATCCTCGGGATAGACCAGCGTCACGGTGCGTTCCTGGCCCGTGGTCTCGTCGCGAAAGGTGGCGGATTTGCCGATCCCGATCACGTTGAGCGGCATCTTGGCGGCCGGCACGATACGGGCGCGCGCGATCTCTTCCAAAAGCCGGTCGGCCAGCGCCGGGTTGCGATCCATCGCGCCTTCGGCCAGGGCTTCGATATGCGACAGGTCGTCGGCGTTGATCACGATGCGGGGCCTGCGTCCTTTGGGCTTGGGCGCGGCCTGGGGTCGAGATCTGGTATCGGGCATTTTCATACCTCCTTGAGGTTCGAGCGGGCGACATCGCGGATCGGGGTGGGGCGGCTGCCGCGGTGCTAGTTGGCGCGCGCAACGGTGCGGGGGCGCCGGCCGTCAAGCGCCAACGGACCGGGCCAGGCGGTCTGCAACGCGCAGACATGCCGGTCCTGTCCGTAGGTGATGTTCTGCAAATCCTGGATATTGGTCATGCCCTTGCTCTCCGACGTTGCTTCGTTGCGATTGTACTTCGGAAAATCGAAGATCCCCGGCAGGGATCGGAGGCGCGTGCGCCTACGCCACCCGGGGAAGCGGGCGGGTCAGAAGAAGAACTCGAAGTGCAGCTGCGTCACCTGAGATACTGCGGAGGTAAGTACTCATCTGCTATAGATCAATCGGCGTAAGACGCGCGCTTCAACCGCAGGCACTGGGTTGAGAGGGGCGTCGGCGCTTTCGCGCCTATCGGAGATCGGAGCCGCTGGAGATATTGAATCCACGGGTTGGGATAGCTATATGTAATTTATGAAAAAGTTCTGTGTTCATAAGAGGTTCCTGCCCACCGCAGGGAAGCTTCTGAACCGCCATTGACCCCGGCGGCGCGCGGTCACGCGTGCCCATGACATGCCGGGGCGAAACCTCCCAGTTTTGATAAACTCAAGCACGGGCGCACATGCGTCGCGGCGGATCGGAGTGTCGTCTTCCGGCCTCGATAACCGCGCCCTGCCAGGCTCTTGTTCTCTCTCTCAGGAATGGAGGATGTCATGTCTGTCTTCATTACCCGTGAAATGATCGCGTCCAATGCGCCGACCGTGCCGCGGTCCGCAGAACCCGGTGTGATCGGGCGTTTCATGCAACGTGCCGCGCGCCGGTGGCAGGACCGCAGGATGATCGCGCAGCTGCAGTCCATGGAGGATTGGATGTTGCGCGATATCGGGATCGAGCGGGGCGAAATCCCCGCCATCGTTGCCCAGCTCAACGACCAGGAAGTGCGCATGACGCCCGTGTCGAAAGCCGATCAGCAGTCTTCCGTGATGCAGCATGCCTATCAGAAAGCGGCGTGAACCCATGCCGCCATGCCATGATCCGGCGGGGCGGCCACCCCGGCCGCGCTTCCAATCTCTCTTCTTCAGAAAGGACCAGTTCCATGATGCTCAGTAAAGTCGATTTCGAAGATCTCTTCCCTCACCTGTTCCCACCTGCTGCCAAGCCTGCCCACCCGCCTGTCATCGGGGCCAAGGCAGAAGCGGGCCCTGACCGGGCCGTTTCCGAGGTTCGGGCAGATGACGCGATGATTGGGGCGAAGCCGGTGGCCGCGAACCTGAACGGCATGCGGCAAAAAGAGATCGCCTGACGGCACTCATCGCGCACCGCGGCGGCTTCTGGGGAAGCCTGCCGCGGTCCATTTGAGCGAAGGAAGGGGCCGTTGTGAGCGTAAGGTGCATTCTCGCCGCCGTGGGCGGTTTTCCACAGGACGAAGCCGTCCTTGAACGGGCGGTAGATATCGCAGCGCGCCACCGCGCCGCTCTCGTCGTCGTCCATATCGTGGATCTGCCCGTCATGGGCGGTCTGTCGGCCGATTCCGATACCCTGCGTGACCAGGCGGCCCAGGCCGCGCGAGACCGGATCGAGGTTTGCGCGGCCAGGCTGGGACAGCAGGCGCCCGCCCTGGATATCCGGGTCGCAAGCGGCGCACCGGCCCTGTGCCTGATCGCGATGAGCGATGAGATCGACCCCGATCTGATCGTGATGCGGGCCCACCAGCGCACGAGCATCGCCGACAAGATCCTCGGGTCCACGACGGACCGCGTGATCGCCGGAGGCTCGCGTCCCGTCCTGGTGGTCAAACGAGCCGTGGAAGGCGCCTATGCCAGCGTTTTCGTGACCACCAATGGCAAGGATGACGCCGAAGGCGCGCTGCGCTTCACCCGGCGCCTGCTTCCGGCGGCGGAGCTGAACCTCGTGCAGGCTGTTCAGGTCGCTCCGCAACTGGAAGAGGCGATGCTCCGGATCGGGACCGGCCAGTCGGAGGTGCGCGCTCATCTCGACGAACTGGCGCAGATCGCCACCGCCGAGTTGGGCGCGCTCGTGGCGCAGGCGGAAGGCGGCGTTGCGCACAGGGTCCTGCGCGGGGATCCGGCCGCAGCGCTGGTGCGCGAGGCGCGGGCGACCTCGGTCGATCTGATTGTGGCCGGGGCCGGTCGGAGCGGCTTGTTGCGCCGCGCGTTCGTCGGCAGCGTTGCGCGGCGTCTGCTGCGCGATGCCGAGTGCGATGTGCTGATCCTGTATCCCGAGGCGTCGGACGAGGCCCATGGCGCGTAACCCGCGGACCGGGCCTGAAGGGGGCTCCCGCTTGCGCTATCTGAGCAGCCCGGAATGCGTTAGCCTTCCCGGATTGCGCCACCTTGTGTCCGTTGGAGGTCGAAAATTCCCTTTCATGCCAACCCTGCGAGACTGAGAGACCTTCTCGCGCCAGTGCGGTCGCTATTGACGGCCACGGTCGCGCTGATGGCCGGGAACGGTCTGTTGGGTGTCGTGCTGCCCCTGCGCATGGAGGCGGCGGAGTATCCCGTCGCTCTGACCGGGGCGATCATGGCGGCTTATTACCTCGGGCTCGCATTGGGGGGATTTCGGGCCAAGCGGGTCATTCTACGCATCGGTCACATCCGCGCCTTCGCGGCCTTCGCGGCGCTGACCTCGACTGTTTGCCTGGCATATGCGTTCTGCTTCAACCCCGCGGCCTGGGTGCTCCTGAGGGTGATCAACGGGTTCTGCATCGCGGGCATGACGACAACCATCGAAAGCTGGCTCAACGAACGCAGTAGTAACGCCACCCGCGGGCGCGTTCTGGGCTATTACATGCTGGCCTTCTATCTCGCGATTGCGCTGGGTCAGACCCTGGTGAACGTCGCGCCCGTCAACGGTGACGATCACCTCATGATCGCCGCGGCCCTGATCGGCTTGTCACTGGTTCCCGTCGCGATGACCCGCCTGGGCGAGCCTGACCTGCGCGAGGTGCGCAGCCTGGGGGTGGGGGACCTGTATGCCGCGTCGAAGGTCGGTGTCGTGGGTGCCAGCGTGGCCGGCATTCTGGTCGGATCCTTCTATGCCCTGGCCATGGTGTTCGCCCGGCAGATCGGCCTCGGCGTCACCGAGGCGGCGTTGTTCATGAGCACCGTGGTCATCGGCGGGCTGGCCGCACAGGTGCCCGTGGGCATGCTGGCGGACCGGTTCGACCGGCGTATCGTCATGGCCTGCATCCTGCTGGCCGTGGGGCTGTCCTGGGGCCTTCTTTCTGGCGCGATCACCAATGGGGGGGTGCCGCTTGCGGTGCTGGTCGTCATGGCGCTGGCCTTCGGCGGGGCGATCAGCTCTGTCTATCCGCTCTGCGTTGCGCAGACTTTCGACCGGCTGGACCGCCGGGCCTATGTCGCGGCATCGGGGCGGCTTTTGATGATCTATTCCATCGGGGCGACCATCGGGCCGTTGCTGGCCTCGGGGTTGATGGCGGTTTACGGGCCCCGCTCGTTCTTCCTGTTCGAGTCCGCGCTGGCCATGGCTTACGCGTGTTTCGTGTTGCTTCGGGTCGTGACGGGCGCGAAACTGCCCGCCGAGGGGGAGCGGGAGAAATACGTGCCCTTGCCCGACACCTCTGCGGTGACGAGCGCACTCGACCCGCGGACCGAGCCGGAGCCCGCGGCCGAGCCGGACCCGAAACCATAGGCGCGCGCAGATCGGTTCGTGCCGCGTAGGAGACGTTTTCCGCGGGATCCAAACGTCCGTTGGCGCGTTTCGTGGCATATCTCTTGGTCAGCCAGGATGCTACCAATGGCACCGATCAGGTCTCGGAGGACGGTTGTTGACGGAATTCACATTGGCAAGCTGGAACATTCGTGCTGGTTTGGGGCGGGATCTGCGCCGACGCCCGTTGCGCACGATCGAGGTGATCACCGGGCTCGATGCCGATATTCTGGTCCTGCAGGAAGCGGATTTCCGCATGCAACCCCGGCCCGCCGCCCTGCCGGCACCGCGCGGGCGGATCGGCCCGTTTCGCGTGATCGACCTGACCCCGGATGCGGTCGGGCTGGGCTGGCACGGGATCGCGGTGCTCAAACACCCCGCTGTCAAGGTGGACGGGATCCGGCGCTACGATCTGCCGGCACTAGAGCCGCGCGGGGCGGTTGTGGTCGATATCCGCGTCAGGCAGTGCCCGTTACGGGTGGTCGGTGTGCATCTGGGGCTGTTGCGGGGCAACCGGCGCAAGCAGATCGCATATATCGCCGAGCAACTGGCCGCGCTGGACAAGCGGCCCACGATCATCGCGGGCGATTTCAACGAATGGCGGGAACGCAAGGGGCTTGAGACCTTGCCCGACTGGCTGCGCACGCACAGTCCCGGGCCGACCTTCCCTGCCGGGCGGCCCTTGCTGAAGCTGGACAAGATCGCGATGAGCCATGACATCACACTGATGGACTCGGTGGTGGTGGGCGATCCGGCCGCGAAGGTCGCCTCCGATCACCGGCCGATCTGGGCGCGGTTCCGCCTGGCCCCGGAACACGAGGAGGCCTGATAGATGGTTCCGATCGAGATACGGGTTCTGCTGTTTGCGGTCGGGGCGCTGGTGTTGGCGGTCCTGGTCGCTCGGCTGGTCTTTCCGGCGCCGACACCCGAGCCGCAGAAGACGGGGCGCGCCCTTCCCCCCGCAAGCGACGGTGTGCTGACCGAAGCGATGGGCACGCGGGCCGCGCAGCACCCGGGTCAGAGCGGCATCGCCGCGCTATCGGACGGCATGGAGGCCTATGTGGCGCGCATGGTGCTCGCCAACGCGGCCGCGTCGTCGATCGACGCGCAATACTACATCTGGCGCAACGACATGACCGGGCATCTGTTTCTGCAGGCGCTGTGGCGGGCGGCCGAACGGGGTGTGCGGGTGCGCCTTTTGCTCGACGATAACGGCATCCATGATCTCGATGGCATGCTGGCCACGCTGGACTCGCATCCGAATATCGAGGTGCGGCTGTTCAACCCTTTCGTCCTGCGTCGGTTCAAGCGGCTGTCCTATGCTTTCGACCTGTTCCGGCTGAACCACCGGATGCACAACAAGGCCTTCACCGTCGATGGCCGCGTCAGCATTCTGGGCGGGCGCAACATTGGAGACGAGTATTTCGGGACCGGCGAAATCCCGTTGCAGATGGATCTGGACGTTCTGGCAGTGGGCGCGGTCGTGCCGGAGATCTCGGCCGATTTCGATCGCTACTGGAATGCCGACGCCACCCATTCGGCGGCGCGCATCCTGGACAGGCGCGCGGATCCGGAGGCGATGGCGGCGCGGTTCCACCGGGTCGAGAACGATCCGCGTCATGCGACCTACCGCGCGCAGCTGGAGCAATCCGACCTGGTGTCCAGGCTGGCCACGGGCGGGCTTGCGCTGGAGTGGACGAACGCCACCCTGATCAGCGACGATCCGGCCCGGGTGTTCGACCGTGTGCCGCGGTCGAAACGGTTTACCGCGCGTCTGTTGGATGCAATCGGGCCGATCGAGCACAGGTTCGATGGGGTCACGCCCTATTTCGTGCCGGGCGAGGCCGGGGTTGCGGCCTTCACCGCCATGGTGCGCAACGGCGTCACGGTCCGCATGCTGACCAATTCGCTGGAGGCGACCAACATGCTGCCGGTTCATGCCGGTTACAGCAAACGCCGCGCGCCCCTGTTACGCGCGGGCGTCGGTCTGTTCGAATTGCGCGCCCAAGCGGCCGGGGCCTCCGAGCGCGACAGGCTGGGCCCGCTGGGTTCATCGGGTTCGAACCTGCATGCCAAGACCTTCGCGGTGGACGGGCTGCGCATTTTCATAGGGTCGTTCAATTTCGATCCCAGATCGGCCTTGCTCAATACCGAAATGGGGCTGGTGATCGAGAGCGAGAGGATGGCGCAGGTACTGCACGAGGCCTTCGACCGGGGGCTGGGCGGCATGGCCTGGCAGGTGAAGCTGGAGCGCGGCAAACCGGTCTGGATCGATACCGAGGAGGCAATCCGCACCGATGACGAGCCCGGCACGACCCTGGTCAGACGGATCGCCCTGCGGGTGATCGGATGGCTGCCGGTCGAATGGCTGCTGTGACGCGGTCGGTCCGGATGCGGGCGGATCGGCCCGGCGCGATCCGGTTAAGGATGCGCGGCGGGGCAGGGGGGGGCTGACCGGGATCGCGCCGTCCCGGATATTTGATGCCGCGGTGCCGCATCGGCGGGAACCGTTCCACATCCGGCGCGTTTCCCACTGAGCACAATTCGAAAAGGAGGTCGACATGGCCCGTTCCATTCTTGCAGTGACCCTTGCCGTGGCAAATGCCATCGCGGTACCCGCCGCCGTGGCCCAGACGCCGCAAACGACACAAACCATCGGCATGGCGCGCGCGGTCGCGATTGCCCAGGAGGCGCGCCCCGGCGGTATCCTCGAGGCGGAACTGGACAGTGATCTGGGCGCGCTGGTCTACGAAATCGAAATCGTCAGCGATGGCACCATCCACGAAGCGGTCATCGATGCGCGCAGTGGTGAGCTGATCGAATTGGAGGAGCACACCATCGAGGCGACCTGGCTTGGCTGGTTCGATGAGGAACGGCTGGCCGCCGCGAAGCAGGCCAGCGGAACCGTGCAGGACGCGATCGCCCAGGCCGAAGCCATGTTTGGCGGGCAGGTGGTCGAATTGTCTCTCGAAGAGGATAACGACCGACTGTTCTGGGAATTCGAAATCGCGACCGGCGACCGCGAGCTTGAAGCCTACATGAATATCCAGACCGGGGAGATTTTCGCCGGTGAAATCGACTGACCTCAGCCAGTAAAGGGTCGCCGCGCGTCGTCTCGGTGCTTGGCGGCCGCGCCGCCGCGCGGTCGGGCCGGTCGGCCCTCAGGTGTCGGGCCCCGGGCGTGACGAACGATCCTGCGGCCCGGCCCGGTCCAGAAACCGCGCAAAGAGTCCGCAAATCAGCGCCCATCCTGCGCCGATGATCCACCCCGCGAGCACATCCGTGGGCCAATGCACCCCCAGATACACCCGGCTGATCCCGACTCCGAGGACAATCAGGATCGCGAGCGACACCACATATCCCTTTTCCCGACGCCTCTTGAGCGTCCGCGCCGCAAGTACGGCCAACGTAAGGTAGACGACCGTTGCCATCATCGAGTGACCGCTGGGGAAACTGGCGGTGTATATGGCTGTTTCCTGCGACACGAGATCGGGCCGCGGACGGTCGAACCCGGCCTTGAGCAGCTGGCTGAGACCGACGCCCGTCGTCACCGCGAGCAACAGGAATGCCGAGGTGATCCGCTGCCGCTGCAACCAGAAGAAACCCGCGATCGACAATGTCAGGAAGCTCAACACGAACGTCCCGCCCAAAGCGGACAGGTCGCGCCCCAGCTCTTCGATCCAGATGGGCCCCAGCGGGTCGGTGAGGTCCGCGGGATTGCGCAGCGCGATCAGCAGAGACGTATCGAAGGCCCGGGTTTCGCCGCCGACCACGGCATTCGTGATCCGTGCGAAGGCCCAAAGCAGCGCGGCCACGACCAGAAGGCCCATGATCTGAGGGTTCGGCCTGACGTCGCGCAGCAAGTGCAAGTGCGATTTGATTGCCATCGGGACCCGGGTTTTCTTCGTGGCGATCGCGCGGGAAGAGGGGAGGCGCCGCGAATTGTTGATGCAGCAGCTTGGCCTGTGGCACAAGGTGCACATGCACAACTTCATGATGCAGGGGGTGAGCAAAGACCACCCACGCCGGGTGAAGGCCTGCGTCACTTCGTGCGGTAGTCTGCTCGACCTTCAGGGCGCCGCCGATCACCAGCAGCACCACCGCCCGCAGCGCGCCCGCCATGCCCCAAAAGGCGCGAGAAGCGTCACCAGCCCAGCAACGCAGACCACCCAGCCAGTGAGCAGCAGGATGCCGACCACGCCCAGAATGGCCCCAGTGCCCGCCGCGTCGCGGAGGCGTCGGTCTTGGTCTGTTTGACGGGGGGTGTCGTGGGTCGGTTTCCTTATGCCAGTGCGCGTTTCCGTTTCTCGGGGATGACGGGTCGGACTGCGCATCCATGGCGCTACGCAACTGCAAACCGCGGCCTCTGGCATTAACGCGGATCAATATCCCGACGGGCAGACGTCAGGGCGGCTTTCCCGGGGTCGATTGATCTGCGTTAAACGTTTGGGCCCGTGGTCTGGGGTAGATCGGATACATGATGAAAGAACATGGATCGCGGCGATGGCTACCGGGACTGAAGAACGGGTCTATTCTAGGGATATTACCAGTGTGGCCGCCAACCTGCATGTGGACGAAGCGGTGCTGACCGGCGAGTCGGTGCCGGTGCGCAAGCAGACCGACCCCGTTGCCGCAGAGGCGGTGGTGGCCGAGTGCTGCAACATGGCCTTCAAGGGATCCTCCGTGACCCAGCAAAGCAGTTTCCTGGAAGGCCAGGCGCCGCGCTACATCGAGCGCAGCTATTCCGAGGCCACGGCGGAGGCGATGGACGCCGCCGTGCGCGAGGTGCTGCGCGAGGTGTCGGACGAGGCGCTGGAAATCCTGACGCAGAATCGGGATATTCTGGAGACGTCCGCGCGCCGCCTGCTGGAGGTCGAAACCCTGGACGAGGCGGAGTTGCGCGACCTGGCCCGTGGATTGAGCGTTGACATTTCGACAGAAAACAAAGGCGCGGTGAATGAGTGAAGACCCCTACAAGGTGCTTGGCGTTGCCAAGGACGCGACCCAGGCCGAGATCAAGAAGGCCTATCGCAAGCTGGCCAAGGCGCTGCATCCCGACCTGCACCCGGGCGACAAGACCAAGGAGGCGCAGTTCCAGGCGGTTGCGGCGGCCAACGACCTGCTGGGCGACCCGGAGAAGCGCAAGCGCTTCGATGCGGGCGAGATCGACGCCAGCGGGCAGGAGCGCCCGCAACGGCAGTATTACCGCGACCACGCGGGGGCCGATCCCCAGGGGCGCTATGCCTCCGGCGCGGGGTATGGCGATTTCGAGGATCTGTCGGGGGTGTTTTCCGACCTGTTCGGGCGGCGCGGGCAGGCGCGGGGCGGGGCGCAGGGCTTTGCCGCGCGCGGCGCGGATGTACGCTATCGCCTGGATGTGGATTTCATGGATGCGGCCATGGGGGCCAAGCGGCCCGTGCCCCTGCCGGACGGGAGTGCCATCGACCTGACCATTCCCGCGGGCGTGCGCGACGGTCAGACCCTGCGCCTGCGGGGCAAGGGCCAGCCGGGTTTCGGCGGCGGCCCGGCGGGAGACGCCTATGTCGAGATCGAAGTGCGCCCGCACAAGGTCTTTGCCCGCGACGAGAACGATATCGAGGTGGAGGTGCCGATCACCTTCGACGAGGCCGTTCTGGGCGCGAAGGTCGAGGTGCCCACGCTGTCCGGCAAGGTGTCGATGGGCATTCCCAGGGGTGCCACCTCGGGGCAGCGCCTGCGCCTGAAGGGCCGGGGCATCAAGCCTGCTAAGGGGGAGGCGGGCGATCAATACGTGCGGCTGAAGATCGTCACGCCCCCGAAGATCGACGCCGAGATGGAGGATATCGCGCGGCGCTGGCGCGACCTGGGCGCGCCCGATCCCCGCGCGAGCTTGTGGAGGGAATTGTGATGCTGGACGAACGCGATGTCGTGGCGCGGGTCGCGCGGGTGGAGTTGCGCGAATTGCGGCTATGGGTGCGGGAGGGCTGGGTCAAGCCGGTCGAAACCGAAACCGGCCCGGTGTTCGACGATCTCGACGTGGCGCGCATCCGGTTGGTTTGCGACCTGCGGCAGGACCTGGAGCTGCCCGATGACGCGGTGCCGGTGATCCTGTCGCTGCTGGACCAGCTTCATGGGATGCGCCGGGACCTGCGGGCACTGGTCCGCGCGGTGGAGGCGCAGACCCCCGAGACCCGGCGCGCGATCGTCGCCGCCGCGAGCGAGCTGATGGCGGGCGAGCCGACCGAGCGCGGCTGAGCCGCGCGGGCCGGGCCGGTGCGCGCGCGGGTGTTAACCGGTGTTAAGGCGCGTCTGGCCCGCCGGAGCTAGGTCTGGGGCGTTGCCGAGGACCCGGCCGCATTTCGCGGGGATCGGTCGGCGGACACGCGTGCAAGGGATCGGAAAATGACCGCGAACATGGGAAGTCTCGACCGTGCGTTGCGCGGGATCATCGGCCTGCTGCTGATCGTTCTGCCCCTGGTGACCACCTTGGGCATCCATGCGACCGCATGGGGTCTGTGGCTGAGCGTGATCCTGGGGGCCATTCCGGCGGTGACGGCGATTTACGGGGTCTGTCCGGTCTATTTCCTGCTCGGGGTGAAGACCTGCAAGACCTGAGGCAGCATCCCGGGACGGATGACGATGCGGACAAGCTGAACTGAGAGGCACCCAAGACATGACAAAACGGCAGACCATTTCCGCACCGACGGACGACATTGATCCGCACGCGGACCATCGGGGCGGCCCGGTCGCAGCACCTGTACCCTCGACACCCCCGGCACGGGCCGCCGACGGTCCGGAGGTCGCGCCGGAGCTCGGCCCGCTCTGCCCTGCCGAGAAGCCGGACAGGCACGGGCTGTCGATGCTCGACCAGGCGACCAAGGCACATCTGGCGCGGCTCACGCAGGGTATCTCGCCCTTCGGGCTGACCTCCAGCTTCTTCGATTGGGGGATGCATCTGGCCGCCTCGCCGGGCAAGCAGATGCAACTGGCCGACAAGGCGCAGCGCAAGGCGGCGAAGCTGGCCATGGCGGCGAGCCGGATGGCCCTGGGCAAGTCCGGTGCCCCCTGCATCGATCCGCTGATCTATGACAAGCGTTTCGTGGCCCCGGAATGGCAACGCTGGCCCCATAACCTGATCTATCAGAGTTTCCTGATGACCCAGCAGTGGTGGTACAACGCCACCAACGATATCGACGGTCTGTCGCGGCGCGACGAGCAGGTGGTGTCCTTCGTCATGCGCCAGCTGCTCGACATGATGTCGCCGGCGAACGGTCTGTGGACCAACCCGGAGGTTCTGGCCGAAACCACGCGGACCTTCGGAGCCAATCTGGTGCAGGGGACCCAGAACCTGATCGAGGACATGGAACGGGCGCTGGCGGGCAAGCCGCCCGTGGGCGCGGAAGACTACCTGCCCGGGCGCGAGGTCGCGGTGACGCCGGGCAAGGTCGTCCATCGCAGCCATTTGTTCGAGCTGATCCAGTACGCGCCGCAGACCGAGACGGTTGCGGCCGAGCCCATCCTGATCGTGCCGGCCTGGATCATGAAACACTATATTCTCGACCTGTCGCCGCATAACTCGCTGGTCCGCTACCTGGTGGAGCAGGGCTTCACCGTCTTCATGATCTCGTGGCGCAACCCGGATGCGGGGGACCGCGATCTGGGCATGCAGGATTATCTGGCCGCGCTGGATACGGCGCTCGACGAGATCGGTGCGATCGTGCCCGAAACGGGTGTGCACGGTGTCGGCTACTGCCTGGGCGGTACGCTGTTGTCGGTGAAGGCGGCGCAAATGGCGCGCGACGGGGACGACCGGCTGAACACGCTGAGCCTGCTGGCGACCCAGACCGATTTCGAAGACCCCGGCGAGTTGCAACTGTTCATCAGCGAGAGCCAGCTGTCCTATCTCGACCACATGATGTGGGACCAGGGGTATCTGGACACCAAGCAGATGGCGGGGGCGTTCCAGCTTCTGCGGTCGCGCGACCTGATCTGGTCGCGCTATGTCCACGAGTACCTGATGGGCCGCCGTCAGCCGATGTTCGACCTGATGGCGTGGAACGCGGATGCCACGCGCATGCCCTACCGGATGCACAGCGAGTATCTGCGCAGCATGTTCCTCGACAACCAACTGGCCCAGGGGCAATACCGGGTCGGCGGCAGGCCGGTGGCGCTCAGCGATATCCGGGCACCGGTGTTCTGCGTCTCGACCACGGGCGATCACGTCGCGCCGTGGCAGTCGGTCTACAAGCTGCACCTGCTGGCCGATACCGACATCACCTTCGTGCTGACATCGGGCGGGCACAATGCCGGCATCGTCAGCGAACCGGGGCACAAGGGCCGCAGCTATCAGATCCGGACCCTTCCGGACGCCGAGCATTACATCCCGCCCGAGGACTGGCGCGCGCAGACGCAGGTGCAGGACGGGTCCTGGTGGCCGGAGCATGTCGCCTGGCTGCGGGTGCATGGCGCGCCAGAAGAGGGGCCGCCGCCGCCCATGGGGCGCAAGGGTTCGGGCAACCTGCGAGACGCGCCGGGCGCCTACGTCCTGCAACCCTGATTCCTGGCCGCCAAAAGCGGCTGGGGCAAGGGGTGCGCAGCGCATGAAAAAGCCCACCGCTGCGACAGCGGTGGGCCTGGCCCAGAACACCGGCGAACGGGTCAGGAAAACCGGGATCGGGCGCGTTTCAGGGCGGCTTCGAGATCGTCCCAGGCGGCTTCGGTGCCCTTCCTGAGATCCTTCCATGCCTCGCCCCCGGCTTCGTTGAGGGCGTCGAGCCGGGCCTCGGCCCTTTCCTGCCGGCCTTTGAGTTCCTCCATTTCTTCCATGTATTTCAGGCGCGCATCCGCGCTGGCCCCGCGGAACTTGGCGCGCAACTGGTCGATCTGGGCTTCCCACTCGTCGAGCTGGGCCCGGAACTTGTCCTGGTAGGCTTTCTTTTCGTCCATGAGCTTTTTCCTTTCGATCGGTTCAGACAGGTGTGGCGCGCGTCTTGCTCATCGCATGCTTGGTATTCTCGGCCGCTTCTTCCGTGGCCTCGATTTCGTGTTCGATCATCGTGCGCGCGCATTGGGACATGAATTCGGTGCAATCGCGGGCATCCTCGGCCAGCCGTGCCGCGGAGCGGGTTTGCCATTCGGCCATGGCCTGCATCGCGCCGGCGGGATTCATCATCCCCGTGGAGGCGATGTGGGAGGTCACTTCCAGCGCGGAATGCAGGGCCTCGTGACGGCGCTTGAACCAAGCGGACGAGAACTTCTCGGCCTCCTTCATAAGCTCCTGCTGGGCCTGGGCCAGATGCTCTGACTGCGGTCTGAAGGCCGGGTTGAGAGAAAAGACAACCTGCGCGGCGTTCAGGGCAGTCTCGGTCGCGTCGTTCGCGCGCGGTTTTGCAGTTCTGGCCATACGAGTTTCCTTTCAAGGGTTCAGCGGAGAATCGATCTCAGTATCGTTAACGCGACCCGAGCTGCATTAACCTCCGTCAACATGGCCTCCGATGGTCGCCCTGACCGCGCGGGCAGGGCGGGCGCGGTTAACGCGGGTTAATGCGCGGGGGCGACGGCGGGCTAAGGCTGGGGCGTGACTTTTCGAACCAAGGGAGGCTCCTGATGGCCGACGGAACGCAACCGCCGAAAGATCCCGAGCACGACCTGTCCTCGCGGTTCCCGACCGCCTATACGATCCTTTTCGGGCTCATCATTCTTGTCGCCGCCCTGACCTGGTTCATACCGGCCGGTCAGTACGAGCGCGTGATGAACGAGGAGGTCGGCCGCGAGGTCGCCGTGGCCGGAACCTACACCGAGGTGGCACCCAACCCGCAAGGTTTCGTCGAGGTGATGCTGGCGCCGATTGCCGGGTTCTACGACCCCGACAGCTATGCCGCGAATGCCATTGACGTCGCGCTCTTCGTGCTGCTGCTGGGCGGGTTCCTGGGGGTCGTGAACGCCACCGGGTCGATCGACACCGGCATCCGCACCGCCATGGCAGGCATGAAGGGGCGCGAGATCTGGATGATTCCGATCATGATGTCGCTGTTTGCCATCGGCGGCACGACCTATGGGATGGCCGAGGAAACGCTGGCCTTCTATGCGATCCTGATCCCGGTGATGATTGCCGCGGGCTACGACGCGGTTACCGGCGTTGCGATCATCCTGATCGGGGCGGGGATCGGCGTTCTCGGCTCCACCATCAACCCGTTTGCGACGGTGATCGCCTCGGATGCGGCGGGCATTCCGTTCACCGACGGGATCGTGCTGCGCCTGATCATCCTGCTGGGCGGGCTGGCGATCTGCGCGGCCTATGTCATGCGCTACGCCAAGCGGGTCAAGCAGGACCCGTCGCGTTCGGTCGTGGCGAAACAGGGCGCCGCCCATCGGCGCCTGTTTCTGGCCGATGCCGAGACCGCCGACGTGAATGACAGCCTCACGGGCACGCAGAAGATCATCCTGGTTCTGTTCGCGATCACCTTCGCGGTCATGATCTGGGGCGTCGCCAGCCAGGGCTGGTGGATGGCCCGGATGGGCGCGCTGTTCCTGTTCGCGGCGATTGTCGTGGGTATCGTCGGGCGCCTGGGCGAGAAGAAGCTCACCGGCAGTTTCGTCGACGGGGCGCGGGATCTTCTGGGTGTGGCGCTGGTCGTCGGGCTGGCGCGCGGGATCGTGGTGATCATGGAGCAGGGGCTGATCGCCGACACGATCCTCTACAGCGCCGAGCAATCGCTGGGGGGCCTCGGCGATCTGGCCTTCATCAACCTGATGTTCTGGATCGAGATCGGTATGAGCTTCTTCGTGCCGTCCTCTTCGGGCCTCGCCGTCCTGTCGATGCCCATCCTCGCGCCGCTGGCCGATTTCGCCGGTGTCGGGCGCGACCTGGTGGTGACGGCCTACCAGTCCGCCAACGGGCTGGTGAACCTGATCAACCCGACCTTCGCGGTGGTGATCGGCGGGCTTGCGATCGGGCGGGTCGGCTATGACCGCTGGATCGTCTTCATCTGGCCGCTGATGCTGATCTTGCTGGTGTTCATCTCGGCTGCGCTCAGCCTTGCCGCGATACTTTGACTGGAAGGAAGAAACATGACCGCTCACAAGCTTGGCGTTCATTCGGAAACCGGAACACTGCGGCAGGTGATCATCTGCCGCCCCGGCCTGGCGCATCGGCGGCTGACGCCGGAGAATTGCGAGGAATTGCTGTTCGACGATGTGTTCTGGGTCAAGCAGGCAAAGCAGGACCACGAGGCCTTTGGCGCCGCCATGACGCAGGAGGGGGTCGAGGTTCTGGAAACCGGCGCGCTGCTGGGGGAGACGCTGGAGATACCGGAGGCGCGCAAATGGGTGCTGGATCACCGGATTTCGGCCAATGACGTGGGCGTCGGGATGCGCAAGGACCTGCGCGACTGGATGGACGAGTTGCCCGGTGCGGAGTTGGCGAAATGGCTGATCGGCGGGCTGACCGTGGGCGATGTGCCGTTCGAGGCAACGAGCATGTTCGGCGCTTACCTGGGGCGTCACGGCTTCATCCTGCCGCCCTTGCCCAACTTCCTGTTCACCCGGGACAACTCGTCCTGGGTGTATGGGGGTGTCACGCTGAACCCGATGTATTGGCAGGCCCGCCGTCCCGAGACGCTGCTGACCGCGGCGATCTACAGGTACCACCCGAAATTCGCCGGCAAGGTTCACGAGATCTGGGCGGATCCGTTGAAGAACCACGGGCTGGCCACGCTGGAGGGTGGTGACGTGATGCCGGTGGGCAATGGTCTGGTGCTGGTCGGGATGGGCGAGCGGACCTCGCCCCAGGGCGTCGGCCTGATGGCGCAGGCGCTGTTCGGCGAGGGGCGCGCCACCCGCGTCATCGCCTGCCAGATGCCGAAATCGCGCGCGGCGATGCATCTGGACACGGTCTTCACCTTCTGCGGCGACAATATCGTCACCAGCTTCAAGGAGGTGGCCGACGAGATGACCTGCTATGACCTGCATCCCGGCGAGGGGGACAAGCCGCTGGACATGCGCCACGACACCCGGCCGATGTTCGAGGTGGTGGCCGAGGCAATGGGGTTCAAGAAGCTGAACGTGGTGCCCACCGGTGGCTCGGACCCGTTCGAGCAATCGCGCGAGCAGTGGAACGATGGCAACAACGTTCTCGCCCTGCGCCCCGGCGTGGTCATGGGCTACGACCGCAACGACGACACCAACGCGGCCCTGCGGGCCGAGGGCATCGAGGTGATCGAGCTGCCGGGCGCCGAGTTGGGCCGGGGCCGGGGCGGCAGCCGCTGCATGTCCTGCCCGACCATTCGCGACGCCGTGTAGGAGGGCAAATTCAATGGCTTTCAACCTCAAGAACCGGCATTTCCTGACCCTGCGGGATTTCACGCCCGAGGAAATCGGATTTCTGCTGAAACTGTCCGCGGATCTGAAATCGGCGAAATACGCGGGCACCGAGATGCCGACCCTGCGGGGCAAGGAAATCGCGCTGATCTTCGAGAAGGACAGCACCCGCACCCGGGTGGGTTTCGAGGTGGCCGCCCATGATCAGGGCGCGACCGTCACCTATCTGGGGCCGTCGGGCACCCATCTGGGCAAGAAGGAAACCGTCAAGGACACCGCCCGCGTGCTGGGCCGGGTGTATGACGCGATCGAGTATCGCGGTTTCGGCCAGGAGATCGTGCAGGAGCTGGCCGACTGGGCCGGTGTGCCGGTCTATAACGGGCTGACGGACGAGTTTCACCCGACGCAGATCCTCGCCGATTTCCTGACGATGCAGGAGCATTGCGAAAAGCCCCTGCGCGAGGTGGCCTATTGTTTCATGGGCGACGCGGGCAACAACATGGGTGACAGCCTGCTGATCGGTGGGGCCAAAATGGGCATGGACGTGCGCCTTTGCGCGCCGCGAAGTCTGTGGCCGGTGCAGTCCATTCAGGACGAGGCGCGGGCGATCGCCGAGCATACGGGCGCGCGCGTCACGCTGACCGAGGATGTCGACAAGGCCGTCAAGGGCGTCGATTTCGTCTATACCGATGTCTGGGTGTCGATGGGCGAGCCAGTGGAAAAATGGGCCGAGCGGATCGATCTGTTGATGCCGTACCAGGTCAACGCGGATGTGATGGCCCGGACGGGCAATCCGCGGGTGCGGTTCATGCATTGCCTGCCGGCTTTCCACAACGCCGAGACCGAGGTCGGCCGCGACATTCACGACAAGTTCGGGCTGGAGGCGATGGAGGTCACCGAGGAGGTGTTCGAAAGCCCCGCCTCGATCGTCTTCGACCAGGCGGAGAACCGGATGCACACGATCAAGGCGGTTCTTGTCGCCACGTTGGGGGGCTGAGCCATGCTGGTCGTTGCGGCGTTGGGGGGCAATGCGCTCCTGAAAAGGGGTGAACCGCTGACAGCGGAAAATCAGCGCAGGAACGTGCGCGAGGCGGCCGTGGCCCTGGCCCGGATCGTGCGCGCGGGGCACCGGCTGGTGGTCACCCATGGCAACGGGCCGCAGGTGGGGCTGCTGGCCTTGCAAGGCGCGGCCTACAAGCCCGAGGAGGCCTATCCGCTGGATGTTCTGGGGGCCGAGACCGGCGGCATGATCGGCTATATCATTGAGCAGGAGCTGGAAAACGCCCTTGATCACGACCGCGCGGTGGCCACGTTGCTGACCCAGATCGTCGTCGATCCCGACGACCTGGCATTTCGCGATCCGGCCAAGTTCATCGGCCCGGTCTATTCCCGCGACGAGGCCGAGGCGCGCGCCAAGGCCGCCGGGTGGACCATCGCGCAGGACGGCGACAAGTGGCGCCGGGTCGTGCCGTCGCCCGCCCCCCAGGAAATTCCCGACATGCGGGTGATCCGGATGCTGCTGGAGCAGGACGTGATCGTGATCTGCGGCGGGGGGGGCGGCATTCCGGTGCTGCGCCGGGCCGATGGCAGTCTGATCGGCATCGAGGCGGTGATCGACAAGGATGCCGCCAGCGCGCTGCTGGCGCGGGAACTGGAGGCGGATGCGCTGCTGCTGCTGACGGATGTCGACGGGGTTTACCGCGATTTCGGTACCGACAGGCAGGCGCGCATCGACAGTCTGACGCCGGGGGAGGCGTTCAAGCTCAATCTGCCGGCAGGCTCGATGGGGCCCAAGATGCTCGCGGCGGCGCGGTTTGCCGCCTATGGCGGGCTTGCGGGGATCGGGCGGCTGGACGAGGCCACCGACATCCTGGAGGGGCGGGCGGGCACCCGCGTGATCCCGGATGCCACCGATGAGGGCGGGTCCGGGCGTGGGTGACAGATGTGCACGACCGGCGGCCTGAGCAGAGCAGGGAACACCGCATGAGACGATGGCAAGACCAAATCGCGGAGAGCGCCGCGGATGTTGCCCGTTCCGCGAACGGGGCACGTCAGTTGCGCGATACCGCTGCCCGATACGGACGCAGGGATGTGGTTCTCACCGCGGCGCGCATTGCGGGCCCATGCGCCCTGCCGGTCGCGCCCGAGGCGCCGTCGCAGCGGGGTGCGTGCACGTGACCGAGACCCGCCCCATGCCGGCCGATCCCGAGGTACACTTCGAAGGGACCATCGTCGCCATTCGCGGCGGTGTTGTGGACGTTGCGTTCGCCGAAACGGTGCCGCGCATCCACGCGCTGATCGCGGCGGGCGGCGTGGCGATGGAGGTGGCCTCCATCGTCGGCGAGGGGGTGGTGCGCTGCATCGCCCTCGGCCCGACCCGCGGCCTGGGTCTTGGTACCCGTGCCATGGGCACGCGCGCGGGCATCGAGGTGCCGGTGGGCGAGGGGGTTCTGGGACGGATGCTGGATATGTTCGGCGCGCCGCTCGACGGTGCGCCGCCGCCCGAGGCCGAGGCCCGGCGCCCGATCCACCGCCCGCCGCCGGTCCTGTCGGACCGGGTGCTGCGCGCCGAGGTTCTCGAGACCGGGATCAAGGCCATCGACCTGCTGTCGCCCATCGAACGGGGCGGCAAGACGGGCCTGTTCGGTGGCGCGGGCGTGGGCAAGACCGTTCTCCTGAGCGAGCTGATCCACAACACGGTGGAGCATCACCACGGCGTCAGCCTGTTCTGCGGGATCGGGGAGCGGTCCCGCGAGGCCGAGGAATTGTGGCGCGAGATGGGCGAGGCCGGGGTGCGCGAGCGCATGGTGATGCTGTTCGGCCAGATGAACGAGGCGCCGGGCGTGCGGTTCCTGGTGGGTCATTCGGCGCTGACCATGGCCGAGTATTTCCGCGACGACCGCGAACAGGATGTGCTGCTGCTGATCGACAATATCTTCCGCTTCGTGCAGGCGGGCTCGGAGGTGTCGGGCCTGCTCGGCCGGATGCCGAGCCGCGTGGGCTATCAGCCGACCCTGGCGACGGAGCTGGCCGCGCTGCAGGAGCGCATCGCCTCGACCCGGCGCGGTGCGATCACGTCGATCCAGGCGGTTTACGTTCCGGCGGACGATTTCACCGACCCGGCGGCGGCGCATATCTTTTCGCATCTGTCGGCCTCGGTCGTGTTGTCGCGCAAGCGGGCGTCCGAGGGGCTTTATCCGGCGGTCGATCCGCTGGCCTCGACCTCTGTCATGCTGACGCCCGAGGTCGTGGGCCAGCGCCATTACGACATCGCGCGCGGCGTGCGCCGGACCTTGGCGGAGTATGAGGACCTGCGCGACATCATCGCGATGCTGGGGATCGAGGAGTTGTCGGCCCATGACCGGGCCGTGGTCGCCCGCGCGCGGCGGCTGGAGCGCTTTCTGACCCAGCCGTTCTTCACGGTGGGGGCAGCGGCGGGCACGCAGGGCAAGCTGGTACCGATCGCCGAGACCCTGGACGGCTGCGAGGAGATCCTGTCGCAGACCAGCTTCGAGCGGCCCGAGAGCGCCTATTACATGATCGGCGCGCTGAGCGATCTGCGAAAGGAGGCCACCGCATGACCATGGCGACCGAGATGCGTGTCTATCTGCGCCTGCCCTCGAGGATCCTGTTCGACGGATCGGCGGTTCGGCTGCGTGGCGAGGCCCCGAATGGCAGTTTCGGCATCCTGCCCAACCATGTCGACCTGGTCACGCCGCTGGTGTCTTCGGTGCTTCTGATCGCGCAGGCCGACGGGACGGAGCGGATTTTCGGGATCGACGAGGGGCTGTTGGTCAAGAAGGGCCACCGGGTCGAGGTGGCGGTGCGCCGGGCGGTGGAGACCGACGACCTGGACGGGATGCGCGACATCGTGCGCGACAGTTTCGCGGGTCTCGAAGACGAGGAGCGCGCCGCGCGCGCCGCCCTGTCGCGGCTGGAGGCCGATATGGTGCGGCGGTTTGCAAGCCTGAGAAAGGCGCAGGGATGACGCAGAAGCCAGACAGATCCGCGGAGGATATCGGCCAGCGCGCGCGCCGGATGAAGGCCGCGCGCGACGATCCCGGTCCCAGCCCGTTGCGCGGCATCGGCACGTTCGGGATGATCGGCTGGTCCATCGCGGTGCCGACGGTGGGCGGCGTGTTCCTCGGCCTGTGGCTCGACCGCGTGGCGCCGCAGACGTTTTCCTGGACCATCGCACTGCTTCTGGGGGGCGTGGTGCTGGGGGCGCTGATCGCCTGGAACTGGATCGGCAAGGAAGGAGACGGAAGATGATCGGGTTGGACTGGGCCCTGACGGGCCTTGGGGCATTTTTGGGAGTTCTGGCGGGGGCGGCATTCTTCGCGGGCCTGGCCTGGGGCATGCGGATCGCGTTGCGGCGGGCGCGCCCGGCGCCGGTTCTGCTGCTAAGTGCGGGTCTGCGCATCGCGACCTTGCTGGCGGTGGGCTATTGGGTCGCGGGGCAGGGCGGGACATCCATGTTGCTGGGCTTTGCGGGAGGTTTCCTTGTGGCGCGGGTGTGCATCCTCGTGCTGGCGCGGCGGCCGGTCCCGGAGGAGGCGGCGCGATGGAACTGACCCCCGATACCAATATCGTCTTCGCGCCTTGGGGCTTCGGCATCAATGCCACGATCGTCAACACCTGGATCATCATGGCGGTTCTGACCGGGACCGCGGCCCTGGTGACCCGCAACCTGCGCCCGGACGTGCCGCCGAACCGATGGCGCACGACGCTGGAAGTGATCGTCGGGGGCATCGTCGGCCAGATCGCCGAGATCACCGAGCGGCGCGACCCGCGCATCCTGTATTTCAGCGGCACATTGTTTCTGTTCATCGTCACCGCAAACCTGCTGACGGTGGTGCCGGGCTTCGACACGCCCACCGCGTCGCTGTCGACCACGGTGGCGCTGGCGTTGTCGGTGCTGATCGCGGTGCCGCTGTTCGGGATCGGCAGCCGGGGGCTGGGCGGTTACCTGCGCACCTATCTGGAGCCGTCGGTGATCATGCTGCCCTTCAACATCATCTCGGAGGTGTCGCGGGGCATCTCGCTGGCCATCCGGCTTTACGGGAACATCATGTCCGGCGCGGTGATCGCCGCGATCCTGCTGGGTGTCGCGCCGTTCTTCTTCCCGGTGGTGATGGACATGCTGGGCCTGCTCACCGGCGTGATCCAGGCCTACATCTTCGCGATCCTCGCCACTGTCTACATCTCGTCGGCCACGGCCGCGACGCCGAAACCGCCCAAGGAGGCCCCATGACCGATCTTGCCATCATTGCCGCCGTGTCTATCTTCACCGCCGGGTTGACCATCGCCATCGGCGCCATCGGCCCGGCGCTTGGCGAGGGGCGCGCGGCGTCGACCGCCCTGAGCGCCATCGCGCAGCAGCCCGACGCGGCCTCGACCCTGTCGCGGACATTGTTCGTCAGCCTTGCGATGATCGAATCCACCGCGATCTACTGCTTCGTGGTGGCGATGATCCTGATCTTTGCCAACCCGTTCTGGGAGGCCGCGCTGGAGGCTGCCACCGTCGGCGCCGGAGGCTAGGGCCATGTCGATCGACTGGATCACGGTGGCGGCGCAGATCGTCAACTTTCTGCTGCTGATCTGGCTGCTCAAGCGGTTTCTCTATCGTCCCATCCTGGACGGGATCGACGCGCGGGAGGCCGAGATCGCCGCCCGGATGGGGGAGGCCGCGGCCGTGCGCCAACAGGCGGAGGCGCGAGAGACCGAGTACGAGGCCCGCATCGCCCAGCTGTCATCGAGCCGGGCCGAGTTGCTGGAGGAGGCCCGCCGCGCGGCCGAGGCGGAACGGGACGCGTTGCTGAGCAAGGCCCGCGCACGGCTGGAGGAGGAGCAGGCCGAGCGTGCCGCGCACCGCGCCGAGGAGGCCGCGCGCCATCGTGCCGACCTGCAGCGGCGCGGGGCCGAGGCGCTGCTTGCGCTGACCCGCAAGGCGCTGCGCGATCTGGCCGACGAGGGGCTGGAGCGGCGCATCGTGCTGCAGGCCGCCGGGCGCCTGGCGGATATGGGGGATGATCTGCGCGAGGCCGCCGGAGACGCGCGGCAGGCCGTGGCCCTGACCCGCGATCCGCTACCAGAGGAGGTGCAAGCGCGCCTGCGATCGGATCTCGGCGATGTGCTGGAGGGTGTGTGCCTGCGCTTCGAGGTCGATCCCGGGCAGTCGCCTGGCCTCAACCTGCGGCTGGGGGGCGCGCAGCTTGGCTGGACGGTGGACAGTTATCTCAACGGGTTGGAGGCGACCCTAGCGGAGGCCGCCGGGCGGCCCGCGCGCAGGGGGGTTCACGATGCGGCATGACACCGATCCCCGGCCCAGCACGGCCGATCTGATCGACGCGGTGCTGGACGCGCCGCCGCCGCGCCCTGAGGTCAGCGAGGTGGGCCGCGTGGCCGAGCTTGGCGACGGGGTCGCCATCGTGACCGGCCTCGCCCGGGCGCTGGCCGACGAGGTGCTCGATTTCGCCTCGGGTGTTTCGGGGATCGTGTTCGACCTGGAACCGGGGCGCCTGGGCGTGGTGCTGCTGGGCCCATCGCAGAACGTCGCCATGGGCGAGGATGTGCGCCGCACGGGCCGCGTGGTGAGCGTGCCGGTCGGCCCTGCCATGCTGGGCCGGGTTGTCGATGCCCTGGGGCGGCCGCGCGACGAGCGCGACCCGGTGACGGACAGTCCGCTGGCACCGGTGGAGGCCGAGGCCCCCGATATCCTGTCGCGCACGCCGGTGTCGCGCCCGCTCGCCACCGGGCTTAAGGCGGTGGATGCCGCCGTGCCGGTAGGGCTGGGCCAGCGGCAGTTGATCATCGGCGACCGGCAGACCGGCAAGACCTCGATCGCGGTGGATACGATCCTCAACCAGAAGGATACCGGCGTGATCTGCATCTATTGCGCCATCGGTCAGCGCGGCGATGCGGTGGCCAAGGTGATCGGCGCGCTGCAGGGCGGCGAGATGTTGGGGCAAACGGTGGTCATCGCGGCAGGCGACGAGGACGCGCCGGGGCTGGCCTATATCGCGCCCTATGCGGCGATGTCCGTGGCCGAAAGCTTCGCCGCGCAGGGGCGCGACGTGCTGGTCGTGCTGGACGATCTGACCCATCACGCGCGCACCTATCGCGAGCTGTCGCTGCTTCTGCGGCGCCCGCCGGGGCGCGAGGCGTTCCCGGGCGACATCTTCTATGTTCATGCGCGGCTGCTGGAGCGGGCGGGGCAGTTCGGAAAAGGGGCCGGATCGATCACGGCGCTGCCGGTGGTTGAGACCCAGGCCGAGAACTTGTCGGCCTATATCCCCACCAACCTGATTTCGATCACCGATGGCCAGATCTACCTCTCGCCCAAGCTGGTGCGCACGAACCAGTTCCCAGCGGTCGATCTGGGCGTCTCGGTCAGCCGGGTGGGCGGCAAGGCGCAGGCGCGTGCCTTTCGCGCCGTGGGGGGCAACCTGCGGGTCACGCTGTCGCAGTTCGAGGAGCTGGAGGAATTCGCCCGCTTCGGCACACGGCTCGATGAGGACACCCGCGCGCGGCTGGCGCGGGGCGGGGCGGTGCGCAATGCCCTGCGCCAGGCCGAACGCGACCCGATGGCCGCCCATGAGCAGCTCGCCGTGCTGGTCGCGGCCATGGAGGGGCTGCTCGACGGGATGGACGAGGCCGCGGCGGGGGCCGCGATGCAGGCCATTCGCGCGGCGATCCGCGCCGAGGATGGCGGTCTGCCCGATATCAGCGCCGGGGACGAAAAGCTGACCGAGGACGCGCGCGGGCATATCCTTGCAACCGCCCGTGCGGCCCTGGCGCAGACGGGACGGGGCGATGGCGCAGACGCTTGAACGGCTCACGGGCCGCACCGAAACGATGCGTGGCATCCGCAGCATCGTGCGGACGATGAAGACCATGTCGGCCATCAACGCGCTGCCCTATGAGCAGGCGGCCGATGCCATCGAGGCGTATCGCGACACGGCGATCCTCGGGTTCCGGGCCTTCGTGCGCAGTCACGGGCCCTTGCCGCGGGATGCCGCCACGGCGGGACAGCCGGTCGTGATCGCCTTCGGGTCGGACCACGGTTTGTGCGGCAACTACAACGAGCTTGTGGCACAACAGGTGGATCGCACCCGTCGCACAGATGTGGAGACGACGGTGATCTGCGTCGGCGCGCAGATGGAAGATGCGCTGGCGGGCCTCGGGATCGTTCCGGCAACGACACTCTTGCCGCCCGCCAATGCCGACGGGCTGGGGCGGCTGGCCGGCCGCCTGATTGCCCTGCTGGACGAGATCCGCGCCGCGCAGCCCGGTGGACAGATCGACGTGACCCTCGTGTTCACCCAGCGCGCGGAGCACGGCCAGCAATCGCCGGTGTCCAGGCGGCTCCTGCCGCTCGACCCGGAGCTGACGGACGGGTTCGCGCGCCAGCCCTGGCGCTCGCGCAGCTTGCCGCGCTTCACCCTTGCGCCCGAGCAACTTCTGGCGGCCCTGATCCGCAGCTTCCTGTTTGCGGAAATCTTCCGCGCCGCCGCCGAAGCCATGGTGACCGAGAACGCCGCGCGGCTGGCGCGGATGCAGCAGGCCGAACGTTCGGTCGACGAGCGTCTGGAGGAGCTGACCGCCGAGATGCGGTCGGTGCGCCAGAGCGAGATCACCACCGAGCTTCTGGACGTGATCATCGGGTTCGAGGCGATCAAGGGACGTCACCTGCGCAAGCCGAAAGGCCGCGGGGCGCGACAGGAAGGTCCGGAAGAAAACGCCTCGGATCGGGGGCTTAAACCCGGATCAATGACGTGCCGGGGTGTTTGACCTACGGATGTCATCAGGACCGCAACTCTCAGTCACGGAAAGGCACCAGATGCTTTGCGTCGAACTGCCTAGCCCCGCCGAAATCGGCCATTTCGACCTGCACCGGTCGGATGGATTTGTGTCGGTCTACTTGCCGACCACGCCGCTGACGGAAGACATCCGCCAGCGCCCCACGCGGCTGAAACAGCTCCAGGACGAGGCGGTGAGCCGACAGGAAGAATCGGGGCTTGACAAGCACCGGATCTGGCCGCTGGAAGAGCATTTCGAGACCGTGCTGGAAGATGACGATTTCTGGGCGCATCAGGCCCACAGCCTGGTGATCTTCGCCATGCCGCAGCATCTTCGGACCTATCGATTGCCAAGCGATTTGGCCGTGACCGAGCCGGTGGCGGCGCTGGTCCAGCTGCTCGGCACCTTCGCGGTGCTCCACCGGGGCATCGAAACCTCGCCTGACCGCATGAGCGATGCGGACCTGGTGCGGGCAGCGTCCTTCGGGGGTGCGCATACCCTCATGGTGGATATCGATAGCCTGGTTGCCAGCACGGTGGACGAGACCACGGGGCTTCCGGCCAGAGGGCATGGTGGGCGGTTACGGCGTGCGGTACGAGATTGCCGGCCGTGCCTTGCGGACCGGCGCGCGGGTTCTTGCGGTGCGCGAAAAGGAGATTCCTAGCGGCAAACTTATCGCGGCAATCCTGCGATGCTCGGTTTGATTGGGGAGGGCCGGGGTCGTGCGGATGTCGGCCCGGTTCGGCGGCTCTCATTGTCCCAGGTTAAACCGATTGTTTTTTTCGGCGGTACATTATCTTGGAACGGGTCGCGTTCAAGTTCGGGAGACTTGCCATGCTGGTGAGCCGCATCATGCGTAAACCGGTGATGACCGTCGCACCGGAGGCATCGGTGCAGACCGCCGCTGCTCTGATGGCAAATCTGGACATCGGCGCCCTGGCGGTCGTTGACGATGGGCGGCCGGTGGGCATTCTGACGGATCGCGACATCGTGGTGAGACATGCTGCGAAGGCGGGCACCGATGCGCTGGTGGGGACGGTCATGACACCCTGTGTGGTGACGTGCCGTTCCGACCAGACCATCGAACGGGCCGCGCATCTGATGGCGGATCGGCAAATCCGCAGGCTCGTGGTGCTGGATGCCGATAACAGGGTCGTCGGCTTGCTGTCGCTGGGCGATATCGCCAATGACGCCAGCGAGGAACTGGCCGGTCAGACACTTGGCGAGATCGTCGAAACCCGATAGCTCAGGGCGCGCGCCGCGCGATGATCTCGTTGCGAAAACTCGCCAGATCGAGACCGGCCAGCGCGCATAGGGCGTCGATGTCGCACAGGTCGATCTCGGGCGGGGCCGGATAGGCCACGATTCCCTCGCGTTCGAAGCGCCGCAGCGTCCGGTTGACATGGACGTTGCTCATGCCAGTGAATTCGCCTAGCTTGTGCTGCGTCATGGGAAAGGCGAACCGGGTGCCGCTGGTCATCCCGACCGCTTCGAGGCGGACGAAGAATTCCAGCAAGGCATAGGCGATACGGTTCGCGGCACTGCCCTTTCCCACCCGCAATAGCAACTCGGATGTGCGCGATTGCATCCGGACAATTTCGGCGGCCATCAGTTCGCGCAGCCTCGCCATCTCCGGCTCGGGGCCGTTGACTTGCCCCGGCCCGATATTGATGAAGCGCGCGTCGCTCAGGGTTTCGACCGAAAAGGCGGCCAGCGGTGCATTGGCAGCGCCAATCAGCGCAAAATCCCCGGGCAGAAGGATGTCGATGATCTGCGATTCGCCATCGGGCAGCATTTTCGAGAAGGCGACCCATCCCTCCAGCAGAAGCATCGCATGATCCGCGAAGTCGTCCTCGCGGATGACGGCCTTGCCCCGGCGCGCGGTGTGGATTTGCGGATGCGGCTGGACGCGCAGGAAGAGGTCGATCAATGTCGGAACATGTCGTCCGACGGGCCCGTGCAAAAGCCCGGCGCGGGGTTCAGGTGCCATGGATCCCGAGCCGTGAAGGAGAAGGGAGCGGGCGCGAGAAGTCATAAATTACGATCATCGCGCAGACTAACAGTCCCGCCAGGTTTTGACCAGAATGTCAATTGAGAGATGCGCGGCCTCAGAGGCGCCTCTTTCATTTGAGCTCCGCAAGGTCTCCACTCGGCAGGCCTTGACCGCAACTCTATCAACGGGAAGAAACACGAACGGCCTCTACAGCTGAACGGCTCGGATCTGGGGCCTGGAGAAATCACGGCCAACCCGCCCCATACTGGGACCAGAAACGGGGGGCGAACTCCCTCATGGATCACGGCGCTCCTCATTCCGAGAAACTTGACGAGGCAAACTCCTGGACAGTACCGCAATGACATCCGCACCCGCGCGCTCCAGCATGTCCCTGAAACTACGTCTGTCCCTTGGCGCAGCGCTGCTGGCGGCTGCGACTGTTCTCACGTCCAGCATTCTCTATTTCGGCTTGAACGAGGTTGCCGACCGGCTGGACACGGCACTCGCCTCTGAAAGGCGGATGGCGCGCTACGCCACAGCCTCAACACAGGCGGCGACCTTCCTTGTTATCGCCTCCGAGGCTGTGCAGGCTGGCCTGCCCACCGAGGTGCGCCGGGAACGGATCTTGCAAGTGGTGGGTCAGTTGCAGGAGACCTTCACGCTCTTGCACGCGGATGTAGAGGAGGCGGTTCTCTCCGCGCGGGCTTTGGGCATTGATGGGCAATCCCGTTACGGCACGCAGTCCCTCGGGATCGCCCGCATGGAAGCCACCCTGGATCAAACGGTCAGGGGGTTGCTGACCGACACCCACGACACCGAGCGGCTACGCGGCTATATCGACAGCTTCGCGACCAGTTTTGATCCCTTGCTTGGACAGGCGATCAACACCGAACGGCTCTTCAGAAGCGAAATCTTGTCGGGAATCGAGGCTCTGAGGATACAACTTGCGTGGATGGCACTGGGCATCGCCCTGGCCGCGGGTTTGAGCGTCGCGGCGTTCTATTTCGGTCTTGTGCGTCCGCAGTTCTATCGTCTCGACGCGGTACGCAGCGCCGCCGATCAGATCGGTCGGGGCGATTTTTCAGGTGTTTTGCCAGTTTCTCGCCTCGATGAGATTGGCCAGCTTTCGCAGCAGACCAACCGGATGGCGGCCGCGTTGTCGGACCGTCAAGCCAAGGTCGACGCGGAATGGACGCAACTCAACGAGATTATCGCAACACGGACCAAGGAATTGAAACAGGCTAACGCACGACTTGAGAAGACCGACGAGGATCGCCGCCGGTTTTTTGCGGATGTCAGTCACGAACTGCGGACACCGCTGACGGTCATATTGATGGAGGCCCAGATCGGCAGGCAATCTATCCCGGCGGCCGCCGATGCTTTTGCGACAATTGAAGCGCGCGCAGAGCGTCTTAATCGCAAGATCGATGACCTGCTTCGGCTGGCACGGTCTGAAACGGGTCAGCTTGCGCTGGCATGTGTCCCGGTCGCGTTGGACGCCCTTGTTGCGTCCGCGATCGAAGAGGTGCAGGCCGAACTCGACAACGCCGGAATGACGCTGGATCTTGTCCCTTTCCGCGAAACGCAGGTCAGGGCCGATCCCGACTGGCTCCGTCAGGTGCTGGTGAGCCTCGTTCGCAACGCGATCCGCCACGCGCGGAGCGGAGAGAAGCTCCGTATCGCCCCGGTGGTGCAACGCACGCAGGCCGGAGTATCGATAACCGACAATGGCCCCGGGATCCCTGCATCGCGACAATACCAGGTGTTCGAGCGTTTCTCTCAAGGGGCCGGCGCCACAAGCGCGCAGGGCTTCGGTATCGGCCTCGCGCTTGCCCGCTGGGTGATTGACGCACATGGCGGCGAGATATCACTGCAAAGCCCCTTGCCCCGGTCCGACGCGCTCGGAGAGCATCCGGGGCTGATGATAACGATCCTCTTGCCCGCCGAAGACGCGATCGCAGATGCGTAGGGCACCGGAAAATCGCGATTGCCACTCCCTGCGCAACACCGCACACTGCCGTCGATGACATCGCGCCTTCTGATCGTTGAGGATGACCCGGAGATCACATCGGCTCTCGTCAGAGGGCTGGCCCTACATGGCTACGAGGCGGAGGCTGAGAATCGCGCGGATCGCGCGCTCAGCCGCCTGACGGCAGGGATTTACTCCGGCGCTATCGTTGACGTGATGCTCGGCTCGGATTCCGGCGTCGAGCTTGTGAGGACCGCCCGCGCCCATGGCGCGACATTGCCGATCCTGATGCTCTCCGCCCTGTCGGGCGTGGAAGATCGTGCCACGGGACTGGCGGCAGGAGCAGATGACTACGTGGTCAAACCGTTCCACTTCGATGAGCTTGTCGCGCGATTGCGCGTGCAAGAGCATAGGGCGCTGGCACAGCGTGTCAGCCCTGCCCGCCTGATCCGGACCTCGCGCCGCCTCGAGATGGGTCCCGACAGCGTGACCCTGACTGAGCGGGAGTTCGATCTGCTTGCGCTTCTGATCCGATCCGGAGTAGATCCGCAACCGCGGAGCCAGCTTCATGCCACGCTCTGGGCCGCCGAGGGCGCGAGTACTGAAAACGTCGTTGACGTCTATGTGGGCTATCTGCGCCGCAAGCTGGAAACTGCTGATTTCGGTTTTGAAATCAAGACAGTCCGAAACCGTGGGTTTTGCATCTCAGGGCGTCGCCCGGAACTCTTGGAGAGCTGAGAGAGATCCGCGACGGAGATTCTTAGAATATAAGAGTCGCCCGAGACATCTCTCTCTGTCACGCTCGTGAAGCAATCAATGACCCCCGAGGGAGAAACCACTCATGGCATGGACAAAGCCCATCATCCGCGAAATCGAATGCGGCATGGAAATCAACATGTACGGCCCGGACAGCGACGAAGAGCGCGAAGTCCTGTTCTGAGACACTTGGCGCGCGGGATGATGTGAATGGCATTCCGCGCGCATATTCTGGGGGCTGCTGCCGGAGGCGGGTTGCCCCAGTGGAATTGTGGTTGTGACAACTGCAACCTCGCAAGGTCCGGCACCATCCCCCCACAGACCCAGTCCTCCCTGGCCGTCACTGCAGACGGCACGTCCTGGGCGATCCTCAACGCATCGCCCGACATTCGCGGACAACTTGCCCACACGCCCGCCCTGCACCCGACGGGCTTGCGCGATCTTCCGCTGCGTGCGGTGCTGGTCACGAATGGCGATATCGACCATGTGGCGGGCCTGCTGACCTTGCGCGAAATGCAGCCATTCCGTCTCTTTGCAACGGCAGGTATCCACCAGGTGCTGGCCGAAAACCCGATCTTCAATGCGGTAAACGCGACGGTCGTGCCGCGCGAGACCATCGCGCTCGATGCGCCATTCGAGCTGGTGCCGGGCCTCACCGCCACCCTGTTCCCCGTGCCCGGCAAGGTGCCGCTTTACCTCGAGGGGGAGACAGTAGAGACCGACCTGATCGGCGATCAGACCGTGGGCGTGCGTCTTCAGGCCCTCGACTCCACGGCCTACTACATCCCGGGCTGCGCGTTGCTGACCGACGACCTTCGCGCCCGGCTGGACGGGGCCGACACGCTCTTTTTCGACGGCACACTCTGGGCGGATGATGAAATGGTCCGGGCGGGTCTCGGCAAAAAGACCGGCAAGCGCATGGGCCATATGTCCATGAGCGGCCCAGACGGGTCCATCGCCGCGTTCGAGGGTCTGTCCATCCGGCAGAAGATCTACGTCCACATGAATAACACGAACCCGGTGCTCCGCCCCAGCTCGGCCGAGAAGGCGCAAGCAGAGGCCGCGGGCTGGATCATCGGGCAAGATGGTATGGAGGTGTCCTGATGGCCCAAACCCGTGAGCAATTCGAAGCCCGCCTGCGCCAGATCGGCGCCGAACGTTACCACGACCTGCACCCGTTTCACGACCGGCTGCATGGAGGATCCTGCACCCCGGACCAGGTCCGTTCCTGGGTAATCAACCGCTACTACTACCAGCATTCTATTCCGATGAAGGACGCGGCCTTCATGTCGCGGGTCGAAAGCCCGGATCTGCGCCGGGCTTGGCGTTCGCGGATCGAAGACCATGACGGCACGGCCGAGAACGAGGGCGGTATCCGGCGCTGGCTCCGGCTGGCCGAAGCGGTGGGGCTTGAGCCCGATTACGTGGCATCCTGCGAGGGCGTGCTGCCCGCCACCAGATTCGCCGTGGATGCCTATGTACGTTTCGTGCGCGAGAAGACCCTGCTCGAGGCCGTGGCGGCCTCCCTGACCGAGCTTTTCGCGCCTAAGATTCACGCCAACCGCATCCAGGGATTGTTGAAGAACTACGCCTTTGCCGATGACAGCTCGCTCAGTTATTTCCGCAATCGCCTCAAAGAGGCGCCCAAGGACGTGGCCTTTGGCCTGTCATGGGTGCTCGATCACGCGGACACGCAGGAAAAACAGGACGCTGCGGCCAAGGCGCTGGTCTTCAAGACAGATGTGCTCTGGGCGCAGCTCGACGCGCTCAGTGCGGCTTATGTCGAGCCTGCGCGCATACCGCCGGGCGCGTGGCAGCCCCACGAGGGCCTCGCCCGGCAGAGGAAGGCTTCGTGATGGAGGCCGGAGACATCCCTGAGCTGCCGCGCGGCGTGCGGCTGCATTTCGACAAGGTCCGCGAGACCTGGGTGCTGCTTGCCCCGGAGCGCGCAGTGACGCTGGACGCCATCGGCCACGCGATCCTGTCCGAGATCGATGGCACCCGCAGCTTCGGCGAGATCACCCAGGCCCTGTCAGACGCCTACAATGCGCCACGCGACCAGATCGCCGCGGACAGCGCCGGGTTTCTGACCGCCTTGCGGAACCGCCGATTTCTGGACGTTCGGCCATGAGGCCCCCGCCCCCCATCGCGATGCTGGCCGAGCTGACCTATCGCTGCCCGCTTTCCTGCCCCTATTGCTCGAACCCGATCGACATGGCCCGCAAGGAGGCTGAACTCGATACAGGCACCTGGGAGCGGGTGTTTCAGGAGGCGGCCGAGCTCGGCGTGCTACAGTTGCACCTTTCAGGGGGAGAGCCCGTCTCACGGCGGGACATTGTCGATCTGGTGGCGGCCGCTCGCGCGGCGGGCCTTTATACCAACCTTATCACCTCCGGCATCGGCCTTACCGAGCGGCGGCTGGCCGACCTGGATGCGGCTGGGCTCGATCATATCCAGCTGTCTCTGCAAGGGACCGACCCGGCGATGGCCGACGAGATCGGTGGCTACAAGGGCGGTTTTGCACGCAAGTTGCAGGTCGCGGAGTGGATCGGGGCCATCGGCTTTCCGCTGACGCTCAACGCGGTCCTGCACCGGCGCAACCTCCACCAGCTGCCCCGCGCGCTGGACATGGCGCTCGAGATGGGCGCGCGCCGGATCGAGGTTGCCACGGTCCAGTTCCATGGCTGGGCGCTCAAGAACCGAGATGCGCTCATGCCCACCCGCGACCAGGCCCGCGAGGCCACCGCCATCGTCGCCGAGGCGCGTGCGCGCCTCAAGGGCAGGCTGGTCATCGACTACGTCCCCGCCGATTATCACGAGGACTATCCGAAGCGGTGTATGGGTGGCTGGGGCACGTCCGGGCTCAACGTCACGCCGGATGGCACTGTCCTGCCCTGCCACGCGGCGCACTCGATCCCTCATCTGACCTTTGAGACGGTCTTGGACTGCAGCCTGTCGGACATCTGGTACGAGGGCATGGCCTTCAACGCCTATCGCGGCACGGACTGGATGTCCGAACCCTGTTCCAGCTGCGAACGCAAGACCGTCGATTTCGGCGGCTGCCGCTGTCAGGCCATGGCGATCCTCGGGGACGCCAACGCGACGGACCCGGTCTGCGTGAAATCCCCCCATCACGGAGCGCTCCAAAGTCAGGCCGACGCACATGCGGCTCGCGATGACGCGCCGCTGGTCTACCGTGTATCTCCGGGCACAACGCCGGAACCCGTGCAATAGATTGCGTGTCCTTCCAGCCGAGCCGCCGCGCCGAACCCCGACATCGCGCGAAGCATACCTGCCACATGGCCGGTTGGATAAGTGCCCCCGAGGAAAAGCGAAGTCCGAGCTTCGCCCAACTCGCGCAACAAGGCCTTTTCAGGCGGCATTCCATGCACCGTGGCCGAAAGGCGGCCTCTCGATCCGTGGTGGCGGCAACCCAGATACTGACGCGTCACCGGGCAGATATGCGACTCTCTTGTGCAATGCGCCCCACCACTGAGCGTTGCGCCGGTCGCAGTCACCGTAAAAATTGGACGTGGGCGGGATGCTCCCCTACCTTTTCGACACTGGAGGCCCCCTATGCGATCTCTGCTCTTGCTTCTTTTCTGCGCCAGCCTGTTGGCGACGACCGCGTCCGCTGACAGGGCAAGTTTTGTAGATCTGGCCAAGCGCGGCTGGAATTACGAGCTGCGCACCACGATGGTGGGCCGCGACATGTCGATTCCGATCCATATAAACGGGCGCGATCTGGCCGGCGCCAGCCTGTGCCTCGTCGGAGAGGAGCCGCACCCGGCGTCTCTGGAGATCATCAACAGCTTTCGGGACCTGGCGCATCACGTGTTCGGCAAGCCACTTCCCATGCGCTATGCAGGCCGCAGCGCGACCAAGTGCGGAGCGGGCCGAACGGTCGTTCTGCGGCTTTATTCAGGGTATCCGCCCAATGCGGATCTGTCGAATGATCTGGGCTGGTTGAACCAGGTCCATCAGTTGGGGTTACCCGAGGGGCGCCGGTTCGCGGTGTCTTCCCCCGCGATGGCGCAGACCTTCTTCGGGCGCAGAGGCCAGGGGACCCATATCATGGTCAAGCAACCTGCGCTCGAACAAGTCGGGACCCTGGAAACGCTATTCTACAGATCGATCCTGATTGAAGAGCTATTCCAGTCATTCACCTTCGGAATGGACATCCTGCTCTTCGACCGGGCAGCCGAGTTCCAGTCCAAGCTTCAGGAGCTTCCGATCAATGTGAACCGGATGAACTGGGAATCCCGGGCCTTCATGCGCAACCTGCTCAACTCGAACCCGCCGGGCCTTTGTATGTTCGACGTTTTCATGTTCCATGCGGTTGCCCAGGCGCCCGTGGACCAGACGGTGGATCCGGCCTTTATCGATTTTATCGACCTGCAGTATGACCGCCTTTTTTCGGAAGCGCAGCAGACAATGAAGGACCCCCGGTTCGCGTCGATCATCGCTCCGGGCTGCCGACGTCCCGAGATCTGAACTTCCAGCTAAGACTTTCTGCGGTGTTTGCGCAATTCACTTCCTCGGCTACCGTTGCGGGAACACCGCGAGGACGGTGGTGAGGAGGACACATGGATACAAGACCGACCCCCGGCGACAGGGGTGTCGCGGCCCTGAGCGCGCATCTCGCAGCAGGTCTTGTCGGCCATGAAAGACTGATTGAAAGTCTGCTGGTGGCCTTGCTCGCCGACGGCCATCTGCTGATCGAGGGAGCGCCGGGACTGGCGAAGACCCGGGCCGTCAAGTGGTTGGCGGACGCGGTGGATGGCAGTTTTGCACGGATCCAGTGTACGCCGGACCTTATGCCGTCCGATGTCACGGGCACCCCGGTCTACAAGCCGCAGGACGGGGCCTTCGAATTCGTGCGCGGCCCGGTATTCAACAACCTCGTTCTCGTCGACGAGATCAACCGTGCGCCGCCCAAGGTCCAATCGGCATTGCTGGAGGCCATGGCCGAGCACCAGGTCACCGCCGGGGTCGAGACGTACCGATTGCCTGAGCCATTCCTCGTGGTGGCGACCCAGAACCCGATCGAGCATGACGGGACTTTTCCCTTGCCCGAAGCGCAGCTTGACCGTTTTTTGTTGCACACGGTGCTTGAATTGCCGGGCATCGAAACCGAGCGTCGCATTCTCGAGTTGGTTGAGGCAGAGACGCAGGCCGGGGTAGCCCCCACCCTGTCGCTGTCGCTGGAGGCTTTGAACGCAGCGCGGGCCAAGGTGCGGGCGATCCATCTGGCGCCGGAGTTGCGCGACTATATCGTGCGCCTGGTCATGGCCACGCGGGAAGGCCCGCTGTCCGAGGATGTTGAACACGCCGTCTCGCCCAGGGGTACGCTGGCCATGGCTGCGGCCGCCCGCGCGCGTGCATTCCTGCACGGGCGCGACTATGCCCTCCCCGAAGACGTGGTCGAGCTGGCCGGGGACGCACTGGCTCATCGCATGGTTCTGAGTTGGCGCGCCGTTGCCGATGGGCGCAAACCGCGGGATGTGGTCCGCGATATCCTGACAGCGGTCGAGCCACTGTGACCGACGCGCTCTCTGCGCCGGGGGTTGCGTTGCGGCCCGACCCCTTGATCGCGCTGCGCCGCATGGCGCTTGCGGTGAAACCGCCACAGGTGACCGCTGCGCTGCCGGGCGGGTTTGCGACAAAGCGAAAGGGTCATGGCCTCGAAGTGGCGGATTTGCGCGAATACGTGGCAGGCGACGATATCCGCCATCTGGACCGGGGCACAACTGCCCGCACCGGGCGGCTCCATATTCGCCAGTTTCAGGAAGAGCGCGACCGGGTCACCTTGCTCGTTCCCGATTTCCGGCCGGCCATGCTCTGGGGGGTGCGCCGGGCCTTTCGATCGGTCGCGGCGGCTGAAGCGCTGGCTCTTATCGGCTGGAACGTGATCGAGAGCGGCGGGCGGGTCGGGCTCATGACGCTGGGGCAAGGGCCACCGGTAATCGTGCCGCCGGCAGGGCGTGTGCGGGGCATGCTCAAACTCATCGGCGGGCTGGTGCGTGCACATGAGGCCGCTCTGGCGGGCATGGCGGCGGGGCAGGGGCAGGACCAGCACCTCGACCTGGCCCTGTCGCGCGCGGATCGTCTCGTCCCTGCGGGCAGCGAGATCGTGATCGCCTCGGGCTTCGACGCGCCGGGCGCCGCACTGGCGGATAGGCTGAATGCGCTCGGGCGCCGCCGCCTGCCGCGGCTTGTGATGGTGACCGATGGGCAGGGTTTGCCGCGGGGGGTCTATCCGATCGTCACTCGAGATGGCCAGCGCCTGCGTGTGACGCTCGGGGGCAGGGCAGGGAACCGCGGTTCAGTCGCGGCGCTGGTGCAGAACGTCGTCGGGCACCCTGCGCTGGTGCTCGACGCCGGAGCCGATATCGAAACGACGGCCCGGAGCATCGCGGCGGCCTTTCCAGCAGAGCGCGTCGCATGAGCGACCGCGCCCTCAGCGAAGCGGCCATGTTGGCAAGTTTGCGCGACATCCACCTGCCCGCCAGTGCGCCAGGAGGGGTCTGGGCCGAGCTGTGTGTGGCGGTTGGACTTGCGGCGCTGGCTGCGTTGATCGTCGCGGCGGTTTTTCGGGCGTTTACGGTACGACGAGCGGGGCAGGGTCCGGTATCGCTACAGGACAGGGTCGCGGCACTCGAAGCGCTGCCCGACGACGCGCGGCGCGTCGCCCTTTTGCATGTGCTGCGCGCGTACGCACCACAGCGCTATGCAGACCTGCGCGAGGCGCTGTACAAGCCTGGGCCCGGGGTCACTCTGGCGACGCTCGAAGCCGAGGTGGCGCGCCTTGTTTGAGCTTGCCGACCCCTGGATTCTGCTGCTTTTGCCGCTGCCCTTGGTGGCCTTGCGCGTGTTGCGGTCGGCTCAGGTGACCGGCGGTGCACTCCTGGTGCCGGACCGGGTCGGCGCTGCTCTCATCTCGGCAGGTCGCCCAAAAGGTCCGGCGCAGATGCTCACCCCGCGAAATGCTGCCTTGTGGCTGATCTGGGCGCTGGTGCTGCTTGCCATCTCGGGGCCGCGGGATCTCGCGCCGGTGTCGGCGCTCAAGGTTTCGGGCCGGGATTTGGCGATTGTGCTGGATCTGTCGGGCTCCATGGTGCGGGACGACTTCAACCTCGATGATCGGGCCGTCACACGGCTGGAAGCGGTCAAGGCGGTAGGCGCAGACTTCGCGCGGCGACGGGCCGGAGACCGGTTGGCGCTGGTTGTTTTCGGATCCGAGGCCTATTTCGCTTCGCCCTTCACCTTCGACACGGAGGCCGTCGCCCGCCGGATCGAGGAGGCCACCATAGGCATATCGGGGCGCGCGACCAGTATCTCGGACGGGCTGGGGCTCGCACTCAAACGGCTGTCGACCAGTACTGCGACGAGCCGCGTCGTCATTCTGCTGTCGGACGGGATCAACAATGCGGGTGCCACCAACCCACGCGGCGTTGCCGAACTGGCGGCACGATACGGGGTCCGGGTACACACGATCGCCCTTGGTCCCAAGGACCTGACCACGGCCGAGGTCGGCGAGCGCGGCGTTGTTGATGCGGCAACCCTGAGAGCGATTTCGCAGATCTCGGGTGGAGAAAGCTTCCGTGTGCGGACGACCGAGGATCTTGTGGCGGTGACGGAGGCGCTTGACCGGTTGGAGGCCACGGATGGTGATGGGCTCGCGGCAGAGGTCTATCGCGAATATTGGGTCTGGCCCGCGTCATTGGCCCTGGTGATCGGGGTCTGGTTTGGCTGGCGAGAGCTTTCATGACCGGTTTCGATGTAACCTTGCTGCGGCCGAACTGGCTGCTGGCGCTCATGCCGCTTGCGGCTTTCGGATGGTGGGTACTGTCCCGCCGAGGCGGTCTTGGCGACTGGCAAAGGGTTGTGGATCCGGCTCTTTTGCGGGCCATGGCGGTGCTTGGACGGGTGGATACTCAGAGCAGCCGAGCGCCGTTATGGGCCCTACTTGGCGCGCTCGCGGTAATCCTCGTCGCGTTGTCGGGGCCGGCCTTGGAACGACGCGATACCCTGTCTTACCGCAACCTCGACGGTGTGCTCTTCGTGGTGGATGTCTCGGCCAGTGTCACCGAGGATGCCCGCTGGCCGCGGATGCTGACCATGGGGCGGTTCGGGCTCGCGGCGCTGGAGACCCGGCCCGGGGGACTGATCGTCTATGGCGGGGATGCCTACGTGGCCACGGAGATGACCGGAGACCACCTGCAGCTTGGGCAGACCCTGTCCCTGCTAAGTTCTGAAATGGTCCCCGACGATGGCTCCCGACCCGAAAGGGCACTGGCTTTGGCGGCGCAGCTGTTGGCGGATGCGGAAATAATCGCCGGGGATGTGGTGCTCTTTACCGACGGGGATGGTCTGGGGCCGGCGTCGCTGCAACAGGCGGCGCAGATCGCTGCTCAGGGCGCGCGTTTGTCACTGGTCTCGCTGCGGGAGCCGCCTTCCGACTTCGCCACGCACGCGGCGGTAGGGCGGGGGGCCATTTTCGCCCTCGATCAAACCGATGCCTTCGCGGACTGGATCCAGGAGGACGCGCGCACCCGGCTGGAGGCGCAGGATTATCCGCTGCTCTTTTGGAAGGACCTTGGGAGATATGTCCTCGGCATCGCGTTGATACCGCTGCTCCTGCTTTTCCGAAAGGGGACGGCTTGAAGGGGCTGGTCCTTGTCGCGGCTGCGGCACTGGCCGTGGCCGCGTTTCTCGGCGGGGGGGCGCCCCTGGGTCGGGTCCTTCTGGCGATGGGGATGCCTAAGTTAGCGGCGCCGCTGTTCGCGGATGCGGAATGGCAGGGGGTCGCGCTCTTCCGGGCGGGCGAGTTCGACGCGGCTGCCGGAGCTTTTTCCGAGGCACGGTCTTTCTACAATCTGGGCAACGCCGAAGCCCATCGTGGCCAGTATGCCGCGGCGTTGGAGGCCTTTGACCTGGCCGATGCGAGGCGCGATCCGGATGCGCGGGCGAATTTCGACGTGGTGGCGGCCTATTACGCAGGCCTTGGCATCGATCCTGACGCGTTGGGGCTTTTTCCAGAGCGCAAGGAAGGCCCCCAGGAAGAAAGCTTCATTGCCCGGGGCGATGGCCGCGCAGCAGGCACTGGAAGCGAGGTGACGAATTCCAACACCATGCTCGGACTGGCAGAGCTCGACAGTCGCGGACAATTGGGCGTGCGACGGGTCTTCGACGACCAGTTCATGATGGCCGATGACCGATGGCTCGCACAGTTGAGCGACGTACCGGGCGAGTATCTCGCTGCACGGATTTCAGCCGAGCACAAGCGCCGCCAGAAGCTCGGCTTGTCGCCGCCAGAAGCGGAGGATCCGCGATGAAGTGGCTCCTTGCGTGTCTTTTGATGCTGCCGGGCCTCGCACTGGCGCAATCCAGCGAGGTGCTGCCAGAGGAGCTGGAGATCTGGGTTGAAATCGAGGAGACGGACCACACTCCAATGGTGCGGGAAATGGTTCTAATTACGCTCAGAGGCATCTATCGGCGGCACATCACGCGTGAAGAGATCATACAGCCCGACCTTGAAGGGTTCAGTTGGACCCAGCTTGGGACAGACACATGGCGAGAGGAGCGGTTGAACGGAGCGAGGGTCAAAACCTTCACCCGTCGCATGGCGATTTACCCAGACCGGGCGGGTACGCTGACCATCGGATCCTTTACCCACAAGCTGACCCTGACGAATGAGGCGGACGAGTGGTTCGAACACAGGATCGAAACCGCCCCCGTGAGCCTCGACGTGGCGCCGGCATCGGCTGGTCAAGGCCCGGAGTGGTGGTTTCCCGTCAAGAAACTGGAGATTTCGGACACTTGGTCGAACGCACCGGATCAGCTCGCTCCGGGGGAGGGGGTCTTGCGCATCGTGCGGGTTGAAGCGCTTGGGGCGACCCCCGAGATGCTTCCGCCCATGCCGGAACTGACTTCGCCTTCGGCCATGATCTTTCCGCACCCGGAAAAGCGCTTTGTCGAGCTTTCGCCCTTTGGGCCGATCTCCTACGCTTTCTGGCGCTGGACGATCCAGCCCGGCAATGACACCTCGACCATCGTGGAACCTTTGACCTTTCGGTATTTCGATACGGTCACCCGCGAGGACCGCAAGGTCACCATTTCAGCGCAGCGCGTGGCTTATGGTACGGTGACGCCCGAGGCCTCGGGGAACCAGCAAGTGCCTGTCTCACGGGTACAGGCCCATTTGCCGGGATGGCCCATGGGGCTTCTTGCGCTTGTGGTTTTTCTTGGCGGATCGTGGTTGGCCGTCTGGGGCAGGCAGTTCGCGGGTCTGTCGGGTATTCATCGCTTCGCGCTGTTCGATCCCCTGTCCCGAGAGTTGCGCCGTGCAGCCCGCGCCGGTGAACTTGCCGAAACCCGTCGCTGCGCACGCAAGATGCTGGCGCGCGACGGGGTAACACCGGCGCGCGCGGCAATGCTCCGCCAGTTTGACGAAGCTGCGTTCGATCCTGAGGCGGATTCGTTGGACCTGCAGAAGTTCGTTCGATCCTTTGTCGCGGCGAAATCGTGATATGGTTCTAAGAGTAATCCTGCCCCTCCGGGTCCGGCGGTGCCCGGTACGGGGCGTAGAATGCGCGCAGCGGTTGAAACAAAGAGTTCTCTAGGTAGGGTTGAGGCCCGTAGGAGGAAAGCATGCAAACTTCACATCCGGCGATCGAAGCGCGACCTGTCTCGTCGATCCTCATAGTGGATGATCATCCACTTTACAGTGATGCGCTGGAATCCGCCCTCGAGATGATGTTCACAGGGTGCGACATCCGCAAGGCACAAACGCTCAATGCAGCTTTGGAAACTGCCCAGGACGGTTTTGACCCGGATCTCGTGATGTTCGATCTCAAGCTGCCGGACGTGACGGGAGTCTCGGGCTTCAAGACCCTGCGTAACCGCCTGCCAGACTCCCGGTTCCTTGTGATATCTTCACTGGCTTCTGTCGAGTTGGTGCAATCGCTGCTCAACGAAGGCGCGGCCGGGTTTCTGCCAAAAGATACGTCCACGGCGCGTTTGCGCGACGCACTGGCGAAGATCGCAGCGGGAGGTACGTTCGTACCGAAGGATTTCCGCAAGGCCGAGACCGAAGGTGTCGAAGGGCCAGCCGCTGAGTTCGATCACCCGAAGCTGGCCGAGTTGACCCCACAGCAGCAACGCATCATGCGCCTCATCTGCAAAGGCAAACCGAACAAGGAGATTGCCTATGAGCTGTCGTTGGCTGAAGCGACGGTAAAGGCACATATAACCGCTCTGTTGCGGCGATTGGGGGCACGTAACCGGACCGAAGCGGTGGTTGTCGTGGAAGAAGCCATGGCCGCGCAACGTGGCGACGAACCCGAAGCCCGCGCTTTCCTAAGGCGCTAGGAGCGGAGTGCAATGCGCGATCACCTCTCCGACCCTTCGATCATTCAAGTTGCCGTCTCTCGTGCGACGGCTCCCCAGGCCGCAGCCGATGATGCGGCCTCCAAGATCAATTTGCCGGAGACACGCTTTGTGCTTGCTTTCGTACCTGGCGAGATGCCGGGCGACGAAGTGGCAGCTGCGCTCGACACTGCCTTGGACGGGGTGCCTGTCTTTGGCTGCTCGACCGCAGGGCAGATCACGGACAAGGGCTACGAAACTGAAGCGCTGCTGCTATTGGCCTTTCCTAAGAAGCACTTTCGGTGTTCATCCTTGATGCTCGCGCCGCTCGATCCAATTTCACCCACGGCGCTGGCCACGACTGCGCAACGTCACGAAAACGAGTTTCAGCACACAGCGGGTTGGAACCGGTTGGGACTGATCTTCTCAGACGGGGTGTCACAGCAAGAAGATGTGCTTGTGTCCACCCTCGAGGCCGTATTGAGCGATTTACCCATCTTTGGCGGTTCGGCCGGGGACTCCCTACGCTTCGAAAAGACGTTCGTCTTGCACAAGGGAGCGTCGCACAGCAACTCGGCAGTTCTCTTGATCCTGGAAACAGATCTCGAGTTTCAGGGAGTAGGGTTTGACCATTTCCTGCCTTCCGGCGCGCCCTTGGTGATCACCGGCGCGGACCCGGAGGCCCGAAAGGTCTATGAGATCAATGGCGCGCCGGCAGCAGAGGAATATGCACGACTGGTCGGCTGCAAGCTTGGAGACCTATCGCCGAAGGTCTTTGCGGAGAACCCAATGCTTGTGCAGTATCGCGACCGTCATTACGTCCGCGCGATTTCTGACGCGGATGATGCGGGGGCGTTGTCTTTCATGGCAGCGATCGACGATGGCCTGATCATGACCCTGGGCAAAGGCCAAGAAATCCTGCAGACCCTTGAAACCGGGCTGCGCCGCCGGGACAGGCGTGGCGAGAGGCCCGATTTCATCCTCGGATTTGACTGTGTGCTGCGCAAGCTTGAGATCGAGCAAAAGCAACTGGCACGGGCGGTATCGAACATCCTGTGCTCGTCGCGGGTGTTCGGATACAATACATACGGCGAACAATACTGCGGCGTCCATATGAACCAGACCTTCGTGGGCGTCGCCTTCTTCAAGTCGGATCAGGGCTATATCATATGAGCATGGTCGATCCGTCAGATCCGCCGCTGGTGCAAATCGAAAAGCAGGCACGTATCATCGATGCCCTTGTCCGCCGCGCCAATCGGCAGAGCGACATCAGCCCATCGGCTTACCGATCCTTCCAGTCGGCTATCGACTTGCAACGCCAGGTTGCTGCTCAGAGCTTGGAACTGGAGACTGTGAGGACCGAGCGCGAGCGGACGCGAAAAACCCTGGTCGAAGCGCTGTCCTCGATGGGGGAGGGAGTGGCGCTTTTCTCTGACGACCGCCTGAACATCTGCAACGACCTCTTCCGTGGATTGCTCCCGGATATTTCGCACAAGTTCGTACCGGGTCTTTCGCTTTCCCGGTACCTGGAACTCGTGGAGGTCAGCGAACGCGTTGTCTCGACGGATCGCAAACTCTCGGTACTTCGCCAAACCCTGAAGGTGCGCCAGTCCGCCGGCGCGACCACGGCACTGATGGTCGAGTTGTCCGACGATCGCTGGTACCAACTCAGTATTCAACAGACCTCGGTGGAAAATACCGTTGTGTTGATGACAGAGATCACTGCGCTGGTGCGGCGCAATCGGCGGGAGAAGGAGCATCTGATTGACCGTCAGGCCGATTACCTTGCCGCGGTGTTTCAGAACATGGGGTCAGGCGTCTGTTCGTTTTCGGCAGAGGGCGAGGTGATGATGCAGAATGCCCGGTTCCGCGAGATTTTGGGCGTGCCGCTTACGCTGCTGCAAGCAGGTACGCCACTGAGCACGCTGCTGGATTTTCTCCGCACTCGAGCGCTGATTTCGGAAGATGCTTGGCTTCATGTTGATGCCTGGCGCGACGAGTTGCGGCGCAAAGGGGCACTGGTGCGCCGAGTGAGCCACGGCTCGAACCGGGTGCTTGATGTCCATGCCAATGTTCTGCCCGATGGCGGATTTCTGGTCGAACTCAAAGACGTGACATTGGAAACTCAGACCACGGAACTGCTGGAGAACCGCGTGGCGGCCCGCACCGCAGAGCTGACGCGGGCCAATGCACGTCTGACCGCGGAATACGAGCAGAAAGCACGGGTCGAGGAAGAGCTTCGCCTGTCAAAGGAGCGAGCCGAGGCTGCGGTGTCGTCGAAGACCCGCTTTCTTGCTGCGGCCAGTCACGATCTCCTGCAACCGATCAACGCTGCCAAGCTCTTGATCTCAACTCTACAGGAAGCCACCCGAGAGACCAGTTTTCAGCCCATGGTCAAACGGCTGAAAGGTGCGTTCTCTTCGGCGGAGAACCTGTTGCATTCATTGCTTGATATTTCACGGCTGGAAAGCGCCGATCCGGAAGCGGTCTCGCTTATGGCGGTCGATCTAGGCGCGCTGATGGAAAGCGTACGGGATGACCAGTCCCCTCTGGCCGCGCGCAAGGGAGTGAGGTTGACGGTGGTACCGTGCTCACTCTTTGTGCGTTCTGATCCGGTTTACCTGATGCGGTCGATCCAGAACCTGGTTGTGAATGCGGTGCAGTATACCGAGCCGGGCGGGCGTGTTCTTGTTGGTGGGCGTCGCAAGGGCGGTCATGTGGTGTTGGAGGTCTGGGATACCGGCGTGGGCATCGCCAAGAAGGATCAAGCCCGGATATTCGAAGAGTTCACGCGCGGCGACGACGTGCAACTGGGCTCGGGCGTCGGGCTGGGCCTTTCGATCGTGGACAGAGCCTGTCGCCTGCTCGGACACGAGCTCTCGGTCCGCTCCAAGCCCGGGTGTGGGTCGGTCTTTCGAATGAAAATTGCATTGGTCGATGGCGTCCCGATCCGGCGCAAGACCCAGAGCGCCGCTGCCGATGATGGGGGGCAACCGATCGACCACATCGTCATGGTGATCGAGAATGACGAGGACGTGCTCTATGGTACGACCCAGTGGCTGGAACAATGGGGGGCCAGTGTCCTCGCTGCCCGCTCGACTGAAGAAGCTCTCGCCCATGTGAATGACATGGGCATCCCGCCGGATATTATTCTTGCGGACTACCAACTCGACGGGCCGGATACTGGGATCTCCGCCATTTCCGCCATCCGTTCGCTCACTGGCAGCGATGTGCCGGCAATCATGATAACCGCGGATCGCAGTGATCTGGTCCGGCGTCTCGGGATCGAAAATGACCTGACGGTAATGACGAAACCCGCCGCGCTCAGCCGGTTGCGTCCGCTCATTGACTGGAAGATCCAGCGACACGCTGCAAGCGTCGAGCACGGGCGGTCACACCTGCGAACCCAATTACAGACAAAGGTCGGCGGTGACAGCGGGTTGTGAGGCCCGCAAAGTGGCGGCAAGGGGAGGAAGAAGATGAGAACTATCCTGATGAGCCTGACGATCGGCGCGTGGCTCTGCGCCGCACCTGCGCTGGCTGCGCCGCTGGAAGGGGAGAAGACCTATGACTTGCTGTTCCGGCAAGGGACCCTCGACACAATTTCCCGGAGTTCGGAGTTGGTCTATCGCCGAACGGTCAAGAACAGCCTGAAACCCGAAGCGGCAGAGCGCGATACCGGAGATATCGCACTGAGCTTCCGCGAGGGCGAGGCCGTGATGGCCCTGCTGGAGTTCCGGCAGGATGGCAAGTACCGTACCCTCGGAACCTTTCCGGCCAGCGTGGGCAACCCAATGATCATGTATTTTTATGAAACCGTGGTACGTGACATGGCAGAGACGGCTGGGGGAAGCCCGTTCTACATTCGAAACCGGGTCAAGGAGGCGCTGGTCGAACCCTCGGAGATCATAGCCGGAGAGGCGATCATTGACGGCAAGACCGTTGAGACCAGCACAATCCGGATGCTGCCTTTCGAAGGTGATCCCAATGTGGACCGGATGCGCGGTTTCGGCGATCTGGAATTGCAGGTCACCATGTCGGAGGCGGTGCCGGGCTGGTACATGAGCATGGAGGCCAAGGCCTCCAACGGCGAGGTTTACAGCAACACCCTCGACTTTGAACGGCTCGACGTGGCGCGATGAAACAACTTGCCCTTCTTGCCGCCTTGATGGCGATACCTGCCGTCGCGCACGCGGACACGGTCGCCGAGCGTCTGAACGATTTCCCCACTGCGGCTAGGGCGGATTACGTCTTTGCCTGCATGGTCGCCAACGGTCAGACGCGCGAGATGCTGGATCGCTGTTCCTGCTCGATCGACGAGATCGCTGCGATCCTGTCCTACGAAGACTATCTTGCGGCGGAGACGGTTCTGTCGATGCGCCGGGTTGGTGGAGAGCGGATGTCGTTTTTTCAGAGCGCGGCCATGGCCGAGAACATCGTTGCCGAACTGCGCAGAGCCCAGGCTGAAGCCGAGGTGATCTGTTTCTGACAGATGAAAAGTCGCCGCTCCCCTGGCGGGGCGGCGGCTTTTGCATCTCGGAACTGGTCGATCCTAGCTGGTGACTTTTTTGGGCAACCGCGCTTCGAAACTGTTGCCATCGGTGTCAGTGGCTTTGACCGTCAAATCCTCGGCCCCGTTGTCGTCATAGCCGAAGCGGAAGACCGGGTTCTCGGAAATCGAGATACCCCCTTCCATCGAGAAGAGCATCTCGTCGCCCTGCCACACTTCGAGATGATCGATGAAATGGGCGGGAATGAAGAGCTGTGTGATCTGATCGCGCTGCAGTCCCGAATAGTTGGGGTGGCGGATCATGATCTGGGCCTCGCGCCGCGGCATCGACATCTGCACGTTGCTGTCGAAGGACTTCAGTTTCATCTGTCCCATATTTGCCAGTGCGGCGGCCGCGTCCTTGGTTGCCGGTGCCGAGCATCCCCCGGAGGCCTTCACGTAGCGGCCCGTCATGTGGAACCCGTCCGCAGTTTCCGCAATCACACGCACGTTGGAGTATTGATCGACACGAACCCGCAGCTCGAAATCCAGCGTGCCCATGCCCTCGCCGAAGGTGAAGAGGCCGGCGACCGGGGCGGGATTTTCATCCACAACCACCGTCGCGGCGTGGATTCGGGTCGAAGGGTCGGTCTGCTTGAGCTGGATCGGCACGGTGGCCGCGTCATGGGCGCGGTAGGGCGCGTCCATCGACAAGATCCCGTCCGCCGACATCAGGGCGACATCGCCCAATACATCTTCGCGCAGATCTTCCCAAGTGGCACTTGCTGTCAGTGGATTCTGAACTGTTTCGCCGGCCCAGGCCCACCCCGCGGTCAAAGTCGCCACAGCGACGGCGCAAACAAACTTCTTGGCCATGATCTCTTCCTCCCGGGTCCAAGCTTGACATACATGCCATAAAAACATGCAGAATGACATACGATCCCCGCGCGCGACGGCTGTCACAATCCCGTGTTACAGTGCTGCAGGAGGAAGACCCGGTGTTCGAAGCGATCGTTACCCTTTGTCTTTCCCTTGAGTCAGGCCCTTGTCGCGACCATCTTCTGCCCGGTTTCGAGGCAGCAAGTGCTTCCGCGTGCGTTGCGCGGTTGGGGCAATCCCCGCCCAACCTGCACATTGCAGGACTGGTCGCCAGAGGTGCGCCGCAGTGTGCCCCGACGGGGACTACATTTGAGATGGCCGAGGTGGCAGAGGGTGTTTTCGTCCATCGTGGCGCTGTTGCAGAACCTGACATGAACAACCGGGGCGATGTGTCGAACTTGGGCTTCGTGGTCGGAGAGCGCAGCGTCGTCGTGATTGACAGCGGCACAGCGCGCTGGATGGGCGAGGCGACCTGGCGCGCGATCCGGGCAGTGACCGACAAGCCGGTCAGTCATGTCATCCTGACCCATATGCATCCCGACCATGTCTTCGGGGCATCGGTTCTCGTCGAAGGGGGGGCGCTGGCAGTGGGGCACCGGGATCTGCCCCGGGCACTGATCGACCGGCAGGCCAACTATCTCGCAAGCCTTGCGCGGTTGATTGGGGCTGAGACGATGCTGGGTACCGAAGTGACCTTGCTGGACGATTTTGTCGAGACAACCGCAGAGATTGACCTGGGTGGGCGCGTCCTGGAGTTGGAGACCTGGCCCACGTCCCATACGGGCACCGATTTGACAGTGCTGGATCGAGAGAGCGGCATTCTGTTTGCCGGGGACCTGGTCTTTGATCGGCATACACCCGCCTTGGACGGAAGTCTGCTGGGATGGCGCGCAGTCATCGCCGAACTGGCGCAGCGCGAGATTACCGGAGTGGTGCCGGGCCATGGCGGCCCCCTGTTGGAGTGGCCAGTAGGAGCGGCCGACATGGCGCGGTATCTCGGTGTTCTAGAACGCGATACGCGGCGGGCGCTGGATGCGGGGGAGCGACTGGGCGAAGCGGTCGCACGGATCGCAGCTGAAGAACAAGAGTACTGGGAGCTTTTCGAGGCCTACAACCCGCGCAACGCAACCGTGGCGTTCACTGAGCTTGAATGGGAGTGAGCGCAACCCCGCAGCGCGAGCAACCCTAGTCGACGACCGCGACGCGCTGCAACATCTGGGCGATCCCAAAGAGCCGCCGCTCAAGCAAGGTGGGCGTTTCACACAGGTAGGTGATGTTGCGCTGGCGGTCCGTGTAGATGATCTGGTCCCAGTCGATCGTTTCTTCGAGGGCGTCGATCACATCGAAGTTCGGTGCGTCTTTCGCCATCTCGGCATCCATCGCTAGCCGATTGCCATCGATCTTCTCTGCTAGCGCGATCTGGCTCAATGAGAAGTCCTCGATCCCCGAGATGATACGGCTGCGCCGCTTTGAAAGGTTGTCGAACACGTCATGGAACACAAGGCCAAGGGTTTCGGTATCCCCGTTATAGGCCTGGGCGAACGCCGCCACACGAGGTTCCAGTTCCTCCAGCGTCACGCGCCGCAGACCGAGGTATCCGGCCAGTTCCGCGACATCCGCGTCCCGCGCCTTGTCCGGGGTAACCGTCGTTGGGTCGAGGGGGAACGCCCACATCAGACCGGGTGACAGGTTCTCGACCTTTCGTTGAACGCACGGCCATGTCGGATCGGAGTAATCCGCCGCCAGCGCCGGAAGAGACGGGAGCAGAATCGCAAGTGCAACGGCCAGAGGTCTAAGCATGTGACATCCTTGTTCAGGTGTTGGTGCAGTATGACTAACCGGGTTTCACCTGTCCAATCATCCGAATACCCACCATTGTCTTAATTGATGCAACGAACCTCGCGCGCCCATAGTCGGGATACGATCATGGTGGCTTCGCACCATCATGGTCAGTGGGAGGAAATTGAATGCGAACGCGCGCAGCTGTGGCAGTTGCTGCTGGTCAGCCACTGGAAGTGATGGAAGTAAACCTGGACGGTCCCAAGGCCGGTGAGGTTCTGGTCGAAGTCAAGGCGACTGGCTTGTGCCATACCGACGAGTTCACCCGGTCCGGCGACGATCCCGAGGGCATCTTTCCGGCCATTCTCGGCCACGAGGGCGCGGGTATCGTCATCGAGGTCGGCGAGGGTGTCACCAGTCTAGAGGTCGGCGACCATGTGATCCCGCTTTACACCCCGGAATGCCGGGAGTGCGAATACTGCCTGAACCCCAAGACCAACCTCTGCCAGAAGGTTCGGGCGACGCAGGGACAGGGCTTGTTGCCTGATGCTACCACCCGGTTTTCTATGCTCGATGGCACTCCAATTTATCACTACATGGGCTGCTCGACCTTCTCGAACCATACGGTGGTGCCTGAAATTGCACTGGCCAAGGTCCGCAAGGACGCGCCCTTCGACAAGATCTGCTATATCGGCTGCGGCGTGACCACCGGCATCGGTGCAGTGATAAACACCGCCAAGGTCGAGATCGGCTCACGCGGGATCGTGTTCGGCCTCGGTGGTATTGGCCTCAACGTGATCCAGGGCCTTCGTCTTGCCGGTGCGGATCAGATCGTCGGTGTGGACCTGAACGATGGCAAGATCGAGATGGCCCGCCATTTCGGGATGACCGATTTCGTGAATCCCGCCAAGGTCGAGGGCGACCTGGTGGCGCATCTGGTCGATCTGACCGGCGGTGGGGCTGACTATACCTTCGACGCCACGGGCAACGTACAGGTGATGCGCGCGGCCCTCGAATCCGCGCACAAGGGCTGGGGCGAGAGCATCATCATCGGCGTGGCCCCGGCTGGCGCCGAGATCGCGACGCGGCCTTTCCAGCTGGTCACGGGCCGGGTCTGGCGCGGCACCGCTTTTGGCGGCGCGCGGGGTCGGACGGATGTGCCGAAGATCGTGGACTGGTACATGGACGGCAAGATCGAGATCGACCCGATGATCACGCACAAGCTGACCCTGGACGAGATCAATCACGGCTTCGACCTGATGCACAAAGGCGAATCCATCCGCGCAGTCGTGGAGTTCTGAGGGGTGGTCGACCTGGTGGCAGAGAACCGGAGCTTTGGCGGAACGCAGAAGGTGTTTTCGCATCGGTCCAGCACATGCAACTGCGATATGACATTTGCCGCCTACTTGCCGCCGCAGATTTCGGAAGGTCCGGTGCCGGTTCTCTGGTACCTATCGGGACTCACGTGCACCCATGAAAACGCCATGGTCAAAGGTGGGTTTCAGGAGCACGCGGCCAAGAACGGTATCGCCGTGGTGTTTCCCGACACATCGCCGCGAGGCGATGGGGTAGCCGATGACGACGCCTATGATCTGGGGCAGGGGGCGGGGTTTTACGTGAATGCCACTCGCGATCCGTGGAAGCCCCATTTCCAGATGTATGACTATGTCCTGCAGGAATTACGTGGTATTGTCTTGGAAACCCTGCCGGTGCAGGACCGCCACGGAATTACCGGGCATTCGATGGGGGGGCATGGAGCGATTACCATGGCCCTGCGTAACCCTGACATGTTCACGTCGCTGTCCGCCTTCGCACCGATTTCGCACCCGACTCAGTCCGATTGGGGACGAAAGCAGCTTAGCGCTTATCTGGGTGATGACGAGGCGGCTTGGTCGGCGCACGATTCGACGATCCTGCTCAAGGAACATGGATGGAAGGGCGATTTGCTGGTGGATCAGGGGGCGTCGGATCAGTTTCTGGACCTCTTGAAGCCAGAGGCTCTGGCAGAGGCCATGATTGCCCGCCGCCAACCCGGTCAGGTTCGTATGCAGGCGGGTTATGACCACAGTTATTTCTTTGTGAGTACCTTCGCGCAGGACCACGTCGAGTGGCATGCCGCACGTCTGAACTGAGGAAACCGGAAGGGAGACCATGAACCGCATCCTCGCCGCAGCGACTTGTCTCGTGACACTGCCTGTCTTGGCTATGGCGGCTGGCGATATCACCGTAGACGCTGCCGCCGGCGAGAAGGTTTTCCGTACCGGCAAGGCGTATCACCAAGTAAGCGTCGATGCCGAAAGCAGAGCCAGTCCCCGGCTCAACGGTGCGGTCGACCGCGCAGTCGGTTCGATCGAGGGGTTCTCGTATTCCGACGCGTTTGTGGTTCTGAATGCCGAAGGCACAATCAGGAGCACAGAAAAATTTGCGGCGTTTCTTGCCAAACCCAAGAACTTCGAAAAAGGCACAATGATAGCCTTTGCGGGTCTTCGGAAGAAAGAGGACCGCAAGAACATGATTGCCTATCTCGCCACCTGCTGGGTGGAAGGGATGTAAGGCCGAAACCTTCTGTAGGGCCGAGGAGGAACATCGTCCCCGCAGAAAACGCCAAGATGGTCGGCCCAGGGACGGGGCGAGCATCGCTTTCGCGGCGAGACCGCCGCTTCTTTTGGGAGGAATATTGATGAGAAGGTTTTCGCTTCTGACATCAGGAATTGCCCTTTGTGCCGCCACTGTTGCGTATGCAAATGACGACTTGATCACTCAAATGGACGACTCGAAACAATGGGCGATCCAGACTGGCGACTATAAGAACCACCGTTACTCCGAACTGGATGAAATCAACGCCGAGAACGTGGGGGATCTGCAGGTTGCCTGGACATTCTCGACCGGCGTTCTTCGCGGTCATGAAGGCTCGCCTCTGGTGATTGGCGATACGATGTACGTGCACACGCCGTTCCCGAATATCGTCTATGCCCTCGATCTGTCCAATGAAGGCAAGATCATCTGGAAGTACGAGCCCAAGCAGGACCCGGATGTGATTCCGGTGATGTGCTGCGACACGGTGAACCGTGGTGTGGCCTATGCGGATGGCAAGATCTTCCTGCACCAGGCCGACACCAAGGTCGTCGCACTCGATGCCAACACGGGCGATGTGCTGTGGGAAGTCCAGAATGGCGACCCGTCAATCGGCGAGACAAACACCGCGACGGTTCTGCCGGTCAAGGACAAGGTCATCGTCGGCATCTCCGGCGGTGAGTTCGGTGTCCGCGGTCATGTCACGGCCTATGACATCAACAGCGGCGAACTGGTATGGCGGGCCTATTCGCTGGGTCCAGATGACGACATGCTTGTCGATCCGGAAAACACCACCCACTTGGGCAAGCCGATCGGCGAGAATTCGAGCCTGAATTCCTGGGAGGGCGATCAGTGGATGATCGGCGGCGGCACCACTTGGGGATGGTACGCAGCGGACATGGAAGAGAATCTGTTCTACTACGGTACCGGCAACCCCTCGACCTGGAACCCGGCCCAGCGGCCCGGCGACAATCGCTGGACGATGACGGTCATGGCGCGCGATATCGATACAGGTATGGCGAAATGGTTCTACCAGATGACCCCGCATGACGAGTGGGATTATGACGGTGTGAACGAGAACATCCTGACCGAACAGGAATTCGACGGCGAGATGCGCAAGCTGCTCACCCGCTTCGATCGTAACGGCCTGGCGTACACCATGGACCGTGTGACCGGCGAATTGCTAGTGGCCGAGAAGTTCGACCCGGTCGTGAACTGGACTACCGGTGTCGATATGGACCCGAACAGCGAAACCTACGGTCGTCCGCAGGTGGTGGCTCAGTATTCCACCGCACAGAACGGTGAAGACGTCAACACCACCGGCATCTGCCCAGCTGCGCTGGGCACCAAGGACCAGCAGCCGGCGGCCTATTCACCCAAGACCCAGGTGTTCTACGTGCCGACCAACCACGTCTGCATGGACTACGAACCCTTCCGGGTGAGCTATACCGCAGGCCAGCCCTATGTCGGGGCGACCCTGTCGATGTACCCGGCGCCGGACAGCCATGGGGGCATGGGCAACTTCATCGCCTGGGACAATATCAACGGCGAGATCTTGTGGTCCATTCCCGAGAAGTTCTCTGTCTGGTCCGGTGCGCTGGCAACGGCTGGCGACGTCGTGTTCTACGGTACGCTCGAAGGTCACCTGAAGGCGGTGCACGCGGACACGGGCGAGGAGCTCTATCGCTTCAAGACTCCGTCCGGGATCATCGGTAACGTGATGACCTACGAGCATGACGGCAGACAGTATGTCGGCGTCTTGTCGGGTGTCGGCGGTTGGGCCGGGATCGGCCTCGCAGCGGGCCTGACAAACCCCAATGACGGTCTGGGCGCCGTGGGCGGCTATGCTGCCCTGAGTGACTACACCGCCCTGGGCGGTCAGTTGACCGTGTTCGCCCTGCCGAACTGAGACCTGGAATGGTTTGCCTAGTGTGTTGGCGCATTGAGAGATGCGCCAACACGTAGCTTCAACCTTTAAAATTGAAAGGCCAGCATGATGATGCGCTCCGCAGCCCCCCTCGCGATAGTCGCAGCCGCCACGGCCGCCCTGACCGCGACAGTTGTTTTCGCGGCAAACTGGTCCGATCAGGATGTGGATCCTGAAGGGGACTATCCGGAAGTTCCGGTCGCCTATTCCGAGGGTGGCCGCTATTTCACCGAAGACGATATTCCGACCTTCAACATCGCCGAAGACGGCACCGTCGACTGGCTGACGTTCAACGGTTTCCGCCGCTATCATGCCGAGTGTCATGTCTGCCACGGCCCGGACGGCGAAGGGTCGACCTATGCGCCGAAGATCAAGAATTCCGCCATCCACATGGGCTATTACGACTTCTACGATGTCGTGGTGAATGGCCGCGCGGTTGGCAACTCCGTCATGCCCCATTTCGGCGACAACAGGAACGTGATGTGCTATCTTGATGATATCTATGTGTATCTCAAAGCACGCGCCGTGGATGCCGTACCGCGCGGTCGCCCCGCCAAAAAGGAAGCCAAGAGCGACATGATCCGCGAGGAAGAAGATGGCTGCATGGGCTGATGTGCTATGCAGATTGACCGTGACCCTGTCGGTCGGGCTGGCAATTTCCTCCGGAGGGGTCGCGGCCCAAACCTCTGATCTGGTATCGACAAACGCCCTGCGGGTCTGCGCGGATCCCGCGAACCTGCCGATGTCCGCAAAGACCGAGGATGGGTTCGAGAACAGGCTGGCGGAGTTAGTTGGATCGAAGCTGGAATTACCGGTCCAATACACATGGTATCCCATGGCCACGGGGTTTGTGCGTAACACGCTCAACGCCAAGAAATGCGATCTGGTGATTGGCTATGCACAGGGCCATGAGCTGGTGCTGAACACCAATCATTACTTCACGTCCGTCTATTCCCTTATCGTTCCCGCCGAGGGCGATCTGGCCGGCGTGACCTCGCTCGATGATCCGTCCCTGCAGGGGCGGCGGATCGGGATCGTCGCGGGCACGCCGCCCTCGGCCCATCTGGCACGCAACGGGCTTGTGGGAAAAGCGAAGGCCTATAACCTCGTGGTGGATCGTCGCCACGAGAGCCCTGCCGTTGATATGCTCAATGATCTGGAGGCGGGCGACATTGACGCCGCGATCCTTTGGGGCCCCATTGGCGGACCACTGGTCAAACAGAACCACCCCAACCTCAAACTGATCCCGCTGGTGAACGAGACCTTGCCGCCGCGGCTGTTCTTTCGGATCACCATGGGGGTCCGCCAGGGCGAAAAGGTTTGGCAACGCAGGCTGAACTCCCTCATCCGGCGGCATCAGGACGAAATAAACGCCGTGCTTTTCGAGGCGGGCGTGCCGCTGGTCACTGATCTCGGCAAGGAAGTGATCGAGCCACCACAATGATCCGGGGGCTGGCCCTTCTGCTGTGGCTGCCGCTGGCGGCCGCTGCGCAGCCGGTGCCGGAGCCCGAAGACTACAGAATGGATCACTACCGCGCTCCGGTTCCGGCAACGCTGAGTGGGGCGGCGGTCGTGGGACCGGAAGCTGCTTATGCCCTCTGGCTCGGAGGCGAAACGGTATTCATCGATGTGATGCCCCAGGCACCGAGGCCCGCGAATTTGCCAGAGGGTACGCTCTGGCGGGACAAGCCGCGCTATTCGATCCCGGGCTCCATATGGTTGCCCAACGTGGGCTATGGTGCGTTGGCCGAGATCACGGAGCAGTACTTTCGCGATGGCCTCGCGCGGGCCACCGGGGGTGAGAAGACGCATCCGATCCTGCTGTTTTGTCTCGAAGATTGCTGGATGAGCTGGAACGCTGCGAAGCGCGCGCTCGCTTGGGGTTATGCTGCGGTTCATTGGTTGCCAGAGGGCAGCGATGGCTGGGTGCTTTGGGACTATCCGCTGGAGCGTATCACTCCTGAAGAGCCGCAGCCTCAATCGAACTGAGATCGCGACGGGAAAACATCTGCAAAAAAATAAGTCCGGATGAGGCTGAAATGGTAGGCTGACGGGCGAAAACACAACGAGATTCGTCCAACCTGGCACGCTTGCCGGGTTCGCGCGACGGGGGGGAATTACATTGGAAGACAAAAAGATATTCGCCGCATTCGGGGCTGTAATCGGGATTTTGCTCGTTTTTGCCGTTGGACGCGGCCTTTCGGGCGGGGACGATACGGCAGCCCTGCTAGATGCGCGGACCGCGCCGTTGACCGAAGCAGTCGCCGATCTCGAGAGCCGGTTGAACGCGGTACAATCCCGCCTCGATGGCGAACTCGTGAAGGTACAAGACGCCATGGATAGCAGACTTGCGGACCTGCAGGGTGCAGTAGATGCGCTTGTGGATCAGGCATCCGGTGCGCTGGCCGAAGAGGATCTGGCGGCGTTGCGCATACGCCTCGAAGAACTGGCGATGCAATCCGGCGATCTAAGCGAAATGGTCGCCGCGTTGGGGGCCGCAAGCCCGCCTGAAAAGACCCTGGCGCCTGCCACCGAGCAGGCCAGCGCACCGGCAGACGAACCTGCCGAAGAGGAGGCACCGGGTGCGCCCGGACTGATGCCGGGGCAGACCGCGCTTTTCGCGGATGGCGCCGTGCGGGTGTTCGTCTCCCGGCTCGACCCGGGGACCAACAGCCTGCGCGCCTCAATCAACGGAGACCGCAAGACCCTGCGCGAAGGGATCTGGCGCACCGTTGCATCGGGCGATGGGCATTGCCGCATCACCCTGGAAGGCCTGTCCCGCAACGGCGCCTCGATCTCCGCCCTGTGCGGCGATGAACTGCCCGCCGCAGAAGGGATCAGTCCAGGTGAGACCACGATCCTGAATGATGGCAGTCTGCGGGTCTTTGCATCTCGAGTCACAGAGGACGCAGCGCGTCTGTCGGTCAATGGCGAGAACGTTTTTCTGGCCGCCGGCGATCGCGCCACGGTGATGGCTGGCGCGCAAAGCTGCCGCCTGACGCTTGCGCAAGTAGATCGCGCTCATGCAACGGTCGGGGCTGAATGCACTGATGCCGTCTGGCAGTCGGCGGAACTGGGAGCCGGGGAAGCCGCCATTCTGGGCGACGGGGCCGCGCGTGTTTTTGTCTCGTTGGTGCAACCGGATGGGACCGCACGGATCGCGGTCAACGGCCTTGCGCTCAGTACTGCGCAAAGCGGTCAGACTACCGCGATGGCGGATAACTGCGATCTGACCGTGAGTGATGTTTTTCGCCGCGCGGCGCAGTTCAGCTTCGCTTGCTACAATTGATGCCGAGCCCGCCGGGTTCTGAGCCCGGCGGCGTCTTTTCCTGTGTTCGGGTCAGTACCCGGCGAGCTTCTGATGCAGCTTGCTGACGGTGCCGTCGGTGTCGGTCATGGTGACGTCGACCGATCGGGAGCTGCTCGGTATTGAAAGCCCGACACGCGGGTTTTCTGAAAGAGAGATTGATCCCGTCATCTCGACGAACCTGGATTCATCGAGGTCGATATCGACACTTTCGACATAGCGCATCGGGATGAAGAGCAGCGAGATCTGGTCCCTTTGCATACCCGAATGGGACGGGTGTGAAATATCCACATCCATGCGCGACAATCGCGAGGCGAAGCTGATCAACTCTCCTTCCGCGATGCCGGGCAACGCACTGCCAAGAGAGACATCAATCTCGCCCAGCGACGTCAGTGCCGCAATTGGATCGGTCCCCGGCGGGGCGGCACACGCACCGGTGCCCGAGGTCTTCACGAAACTCTCTTGCACGAAGAGTCGCCCATCGCTGGTTTCGGCTACAACATGCAAGGGCGTCGGCCCGTTCACGCGCATTGTCACGTCAAAGAAGAAGCTCGGCTGCGGGTCCTTGAGCTCGAACACGGCAGAGACGGGCATGGGGTTCTCGTCGAGCACGACCCAAACCTTCGATACCTCGGTTCCCAAGGGCGGAATGATCTGAGCTGCGAGATCCGTGCGGGCGTCGTCCGGAGTGCGGTAGGGGGCATCGATGGCGATGACCTTGGCACCGTCCAGCAACAAGCGGTCTCCATAAAGCGCGGCTCTGATGTCATCCCATGCCTCCGCCCCGGCAAGCGCAGGCAGGGCGGTACAGCACAAAAGGGCAGTCGTCAGGGTCAGGCGGGTCATTTCGTTCCTCCCAGAACAAAAGCACCAATGGTGCGTGGGCCGTCGCACGTAATGACGGAGGGTAGCACGGCAGAGGTTTTTGCGTCGATATCGATCACCGGGATCAGATTTCCGTTTTTTGCAAGTCGCAAATGCAACACTGCGCGTCGCCACTGGTGCGGTGGCGGGGCACCGAGCCGCAAACAGGTCAGAACCCGGGGGCACCAAAGCGCTCCGTCACCGCGTCGAGTCCCATCAGAAGGCCCCTGTCACCGCCGCGATCGCGGCATCGCCATTCGGGTGCTTGGTCGAGACGACGGTCGGCTGCGAGGGCATTTTTGTTCAGTTGCCGCGCACCGCCCAGACTTCTGCGGGAACGGCGGCCATCTGCGTGGTCAGGCTGACCGTCTGGCATCTCAGTTCATCGGCCGTGGCGAGACAGGGCAAGAGCACCGCGGTCACCCAAGCCAGCATGAAGTTGCACTTTCTCATTTTTCGCCCTTGAAAATGCGATTGTTCAAGATGTAGCGCATGCCGCGGGACCAGCTGTCATCTGTGTTGCCCCGGATGTCGACGACGCCACCTTTGACCAGATCCCCGCTATTCGCATCGCGCAGCTGAAGGTTCATGGTCAGAATAAGGTTCGACACTTTCTGCACCTCGCCCACCAGGGAGAAACCCGCTCCCAAGCGTTGAGCGATCCGCGTGTCACAGCCATAGCATTTTGCAAGATTGGCGACTCGGTCGATGGCCACCTTTTCCGGCGCCAGATCAACCAGCTCATAGCCTTCGGCTTGGAACCTTTCCGCGACAACCTTTTCGAGAGCCTCGAGCCGCGCAGCCTCCGCAGGGTCAGGGCCCAAGGCGGCAGTTTGCAGGGACGTATCGAGCATGGTCAGCCCGAAGAAGGCCACCTTGTCCTGCGCCGCCGCGCTAGTCGTCCAGAGCAAGGTGACCAAGAGGATCTCTTTCATGTCCCTGTTCTTAAAAAATAAGAGTTACGTGTGAGGATCTGACTGTTAAGCTTTGAAGGCAACCACGCCAAAGGTATCGGCCTGGGACCGTTCGGACCCGAGAAACCAGGGCAAGAAGAAACCTGGTGCTTCGAAGTGTCGGGCGAGGGGAGGACATCGTGAGACTTTTGCTGGCACCGCTCTTGGCCGCCTTCAGCTTGCTGGCATCTGCTCCGGTTGCGTTGGCCATTGACGTACGGGCTGCCGTCTTGAGGGTCGATTATCAGACCCTGCTCCCGATCAGCCGGTATGACCTTCGGCCGGAGGATCTGGGCTTTGCCGGCGCGGCACTCGCTGACGAAGATAACGGGACAACCGGCAGTTTTCTGGGCCATACCTACGAGACGCGCGCCGTAGCCACCACGGCCGCAGATGCAGGAGAGGCGCTTGAGGCGTTGCTGGCCGAGGGCGTGGATATCATCGTCATTCTGGCCCGGTTTGAGGACCTTTTACGTCTGACGGATCGCGCCGCAGAAGCCGGAGCACTCGTGTTCAACGCCCTCGCTCCGGACATGGCGCTGCGGGATGATCAATGCCGCGGAAACTTGCTTCACACGGCCCCGAGCCGCAGAATGAACACGGATGCAGTGGCGCAGTTTCTGGTCTGGAAGCAGTGGAAGAACTGGTTCCTGATTTCGGGCTCAAACCCAGCCGATGTCGCCTTGGCCGACTCTTACCGGTTCTCGGCCCGCAAGTTTGGCGCGCGCATCACCGAGGAACGTGTGCTCGAGTACTCGGGCGGGTCCCGCAGGACGGATTCTGGCCACGTCCTGGTTCAGCGGCAGTTGCCGAACTTCACCCAAGGCGCTGCGGGCCATGACGTGCTCGTCGCCGCCGATGAGACCGACTACTTCGCACGCTATCTCAGTTATCACCTCTGGACGCCGCGCCCTGTGGCTGGCTCGGGCGGGCTGGTGCCAACCACGTTTCACGGAGCGCATGAAGCCTATGGCGCCACGCAGTTCCAGACCCGCTTCGAGGCACTGGCCGGGCGCTATGCCAAGCCCGAAGACTACAACGTTTGGCTCGCTTTGCGGGTGGTCGGCGAAGCCGTGACCCGTGCCAATACGGCCAATCCCATGGAATTGCGCGACTACGCCATTTCGGACGCTTTCGAGCTTGCCGCCTTCAAGGGCCAGAAAGTGACTTTCCGCGACTGGAACGGCCAGCTGCGTCAGCCGATCCTGCTCCACGACGGCAGCATCACCGTCAGCGTCAGCCCCCAGGACGGCTTTCTGCACCAGCACTCGGCCCTCGACACACTCGGCCTGGACGAGCCGGAATCGGCTTGCTCCGCTTTCAAATGAACCGCCTTTGAACCCATGGAGGGCCCCATGAAAACGATCCTTCTTTCCGTCGCCATTCTGGCGCTGGGCACAGCGCAGGGCCTTGCCGGCAGAGCCTTCGTCTCGAATGAACGTGGGAACACGATCACTGTAGTGAATACCGACACGTGGGAGGTCGAGACCGAGTTTTTCGCGGGAAACCGTCCCCGTGGCATCACCGTCAGCCCGGATGAAAAGGTGATCTATGTTTGCGCGTCGGACGACAACCTGATCCGCGTATTCGACGCCACCACATACGAGGAATTGCCGAGCCTGCCGTCCGGCCCGGATCCGGAGCTGTTCATTCTCGAACCTTCAGGCAAGCGGCTCTACATCGCGAACGAGGACGACAATCTGGTTACCGTTACCGATACCGAGACACGTATGGTGCTGGCCGAGGTGCCCGTCGGCGTGGAGCCAGAGGGCATGGGCATGAGCCCGGATGCCAAATGGGTGGTCAACACCTCCGAAACCACCAACATGGCGCATTTCATCTCGACCGAGGACTACAAGATCAAACACAATATCTTGGTGGATCAGCGCCCGCGCTACGCCCACTACACCAGCGACGGCACCCGGCTCTTCGTCACCTCCGAGATCGGCGGGACAGTCTCGGTCATGGATATCGATGAAGACGGAGCGCCGACGGTTGTGGGCAAGATCAGCTTCGAAGTGGCCGGGCTTCAGCCCGAATGGCTGCAACCGGTGGGCGCGCGGGTGACCAAGGATGGCTCACGTCTCTTCGTGGCGCTCGGACCTGCGAACAGGGTCGCTGTGGTCGACGCGCGCAGCCTCGAAGTGCTCGACTACATCCTCGTGGGTCAGCGGGTCTGGCAGCTCGATTTCACGCCCGATGAAAAATACCTGCTGACCACCAATGGCAATTCCAACGACATCACAGTGATCGACGTGGAAAAGGAACGCGCCATCCGCTCCATCCAGGTTGGGCAACAGCCATGGGGCGTCGTGACCGTCAACTAAGTCCATTGCCCTGCGACGGGTCTGCCGTGCCCCAAAGAAAGGATAACCGATGAGACACCTCATATGCGCAGCCGCTCTTACCTGTTTCGGGGGGCCATTGGCTGCGGCGCCGCTGTGTGACGATCTGGGATTTGCCGGATTGCTGGCCAGCTGCAATCGGGGCGAGACGATCCAGTTGACCCTCGCTTCGGGCAAGCCCCTTGGCGAGGACGTGGTGCTCGAGTCCGGAGCCTATTACAAGCTCGAGATCACCGCCGACGGTTCTGCCGAGCTGGCGATCGAAGGACCCAGCTTTTTCCGGGCGATCTGGATGAACGAGATCGTCATCAATCAGATCGAGATCCGCCCCATGGCCATCGACTCGATCGAGTTCGACAAGGCCGGGGTCGCCGAGCTGTCGTTCATCGCGATCAAGCCTGGCCGCCATGTGCTGCGCATTCCCGGATCCACCGGGGAAAGCCAGTCCGTCACCTTGTCCATTCAGTAACCAACCAAGGAGCTTCACATGAAACCGATCCTAGCCTTCACCGCGGCCATGGTCGTGGCAAGCACGGGTTTTGCGAGCGAGGTCGATGAGGCCACCGAGATGAAGATCATGGCGATGCTGGCAGAGATGGAATGCCAGATGGATGCCGATGACATCGAGGTCGAAGACGATGGCTACGACTTGGATGACGTGATTTGCAAAGGTGGCAACCAATTCGACATCAAGCTCGACAAAGAGTTCAACGAAGTGTCGCGAAGAGCCGAATAGCCTATTGGACATACTTGAAACGCGACTCGTGCTCGGGTTTAGGGCAGGGGCACGGGTCGACTTCTTCCACCACCTTTTCGCAGAAGACCGCGGCTCGCATCTTCCGTCCGAGGCATTTCCCGGGTGTCGCGTTGGGGCGGTCACAGGTCATTTTCAATTCATGGTCTGAGACCGTCCGGATGTCGCGCTTGCGGAGGCGCTATCTTCGGACCCGTCGGTTTGTGTTTCCGACGGTGCCATTCTGCCAAGTCAAAGATGGATCACAAAACCACGTCCAAGTGTCGATCTCAGACTGCAGGTGTGGCCAACTGACAAACTCGGTGCCGAGATCGCATGTGATGGACCTGCGCGCCAGATGGGGCAGAGCGCGCACGGCCTTCACGATTTTACCCTGGATCGTCTTTGTACGCTTTTTCGGGTTTTCGGAAGCACCGTGAAATGGCTAATACGCTCGACCAGAGACGTTGAGTTCGATCAACCAAGTCTCTGTCTGAAATGTGTGGACTGGTCATGGAATACCGGATCAACCACTGACATTGTCGCGGGGCCGCTACGCGGGTCACGATCAGTTGGGCTGCAACAATCGCACCCGGTCGTCGACATAGTCGTCCAGCACCAGCGGCAAGCCCGAGTCCTGCGCCAGGCGGACGCTTTGTTGCAGGTGACGGTAGCTCTGTGTGCTGCGCGGGACGAGGTCTAGCGCCTTAGCGAATGTCTCCGCCGCCGCCTCGTAGAGTCCGTTGCGCATCTGCGCCAACCCGTAGGCATCGAGAAAGACGTGGCTGGTCTGCCCGGTCTCCGTCTCCGACAGAGCGCCGCACCACTCAAGCGCGGCCTCGGCTGCCTCCCGTTGCAAATGTACCGCACACAGCCCGTAGAGGTACTGCGCAAGGGCACTGTCCCTGTCCGGCACGGTGTCGTCGACCTCTCGCGCAGTCGCGACGGCGGTCTCAAGATCGACGAGCCCCGCGTCCACGGTGCCGAGGGCGATCTGCTCGAACCCACGCCGCTGGTAGAGGGCGGCGCGCGATGCCTCCGGCTCGTCGGTGGCGAGGGCCAGCACCCGGTCCAGTGCCTGTTTGGCCGCCGCATGATCCCCCAGCATCGACAGGGCAGACGCCCGCAAATCGTCGATGAACCGGAGCGGGATCCCGCTGCCATCCAGCGACTCCAACTTCTCCAGCGCCAGGTCCGGGTAGCGCATGATCAGTGCAAGCTGCGCTTCTGCATGGACGAGATGAGCCATCTGGACGGCTTGCAGGTCCTTGTCCTTCGTCCGGCGCATTAGGGTGCGCACCCGTGCACAATCGCGCTGCGCCTTGGCGAGAAAACTGCTCGCCGCATGCAAACGGCAGGATTGCAGCAGCAGCCAAACATCATTCGGTCGGAATTCAAGCGCTGAGGCGATAGCTGCGAGCGATTGCTCGGAATTACCGCTCTGGGAATATGCAGTCGCCTTCTGTCCCAGCAGGTAGACCACCCACTGGGTGTCGATCCCGGCCGTTTCCTGCGCCTTGCGCAAATGGTCCAGCGCGTCCTTTGGGGCACCGGCATCGTTGTCCTGCTTGGCGCTCAGGATCTGGTTGCACACCTCCGGGGCGGAGGTGCACGCCTGCGCCAGAGCCGTCGCAGGAGCCCAAAGCGCCAGTAGCAGTACCAGCCGGATCAGCACTGCAACACGTTCGGCGGGCAGGGTGGCGGCGGCGCCGGAGGTTGCGCAGCGGCCATGAACCCGATCAGGAAGAGGAAAGCGGCCAGAATGCCCTGTCTCAAAATGTGTCTCATCTTGCACCTCCTGTGCTTTTGTTGGACGACAACCAGTCCTTGAGCAGGCTGGCGAACGTTCCGAAGTAGAAACCGATGATGATCCCGCCCCAGTTAACCAGCTGCTCCGGCGCGTTCTGATCGCTGTAGAAGGGCAGCAGCGCGGTTATAAAGATGATGCCGATCGCGATAGTCGAGGCCACGAGCGTCGCCGTGATCACCACGAAACGGCGCAGAAACCGGTCTTCGCTTTCTTCTTGCCCGGGCGGCGGGTCTGCAGTCGGGGACGGGACCGGGTCGATCGGGCTGTGTTCCACCGGTGTGGCGGGGCGCTTAGATGTCGACTGGGGTGGGGGAGTGTCTTCGGGCATGGGGCTATCCTTCCCTGTGTTCAATTGGTGACGACCGGCTGGTTGAGAATGTCCTCGGCCAGACGTACAGTGCGCGACAGCCCCGGAGAGGCGCTCACGACCGGCTCCATCGGCCCCGAGCGCGCGGCATCGAAAAAGCCCTGCCAATAAGCGCGCATCTCCGTATTCGCGGCCATGCGGGCGACAAAGGCGCCATCGGTGATGTCCCGCCCGGTCCCATATTCCGACAGGTCTTCGACCTTGACCCTGTAATCGGCCAGGAAGGTCTTCTTGCGCCGGTTCGGAAAGGACATGCCCTGGCTCTCGAACTCTTCCAGAAGCGCGATGAAATCCCCGATCACGGTAAAGCAATCCTCGGGCAGACCCAGCGCGCACTCCAGCTTGTAGTATTCCTGAAATGCACTGGCCACGGCGAAACGGTCCAGCTCGGCAGCATGGGAAAACGCCAGTTCGACCGTGGCGTCGAAGAACTGCTGTGCTAGCTGATAATAGGTCAGATTGGGCAGAACCGGTTGCTTCGGTTCCGGGGCCCGCGTTAGCCAGAATCCCAGTCCGAAGAGCACATCGAACCGCGCCGCTGTCTCCAGCTCGGCAAACCGGGTGAAGCCGCGCCCGCCGACCATGCGCGTCGCCGCCAGACGTTGCAGGTCACCCACCAGGTCCGGCGGCAAACGCCCGTTGTCCCGGATCAGCTTGGACACCATCTGCACCAGAAGCTGGAAGTCCTCCGGGTCGGCTCGATCCGCCAATAGGCTGCCGAGCACATTCAGCGTGTCACTGGCCTCGGATTCCGTGAACTTGTCGCGATCCAGAAAGTCGAGAACTTCCTGCCGCCGCTCCCCATCATTGAAATACCGCCGCTCGATATACAGCGTGCCAACAGGCCAATCGCCGTCATGGCGATGGAAGTCATAAATTGGCGTTTCCAGAAAGTAGCCTTCATGGAAAACCTTCAGGTAGACTTTCGCGGGAGCATAGATGTCGTCCAGCAGCATGGTGGAGAAATCGAAGAATTCCTCCTCCATCTTCTCGATCTTCTTGTGGTCCAAATCCACCATGTAGAGTCGCGTATCGAGGTCGAAATGCCGACCCTCGAAATTGATGATTCGGCGCAACTCCTCCGCGTCTTGCCAGGGAATGGGAATCGTCTCTCCGGCCGCATTGCGGACGAAAATCGTGCCTTTGATGCGGGACTTGTTGAACGCCTGCGCATCGAAACTGCTCGTAACGATTGAAATGCAGAGCGCGGAAATCACTGCGAAAACGCGCATGGGGCCCCCTGAAAAATTGTGCTGTCAAAATCGAACTCGAATAAATATAAAAATCCTACCGGATTTTATGGATTGTTTCAAGTATGGCCGCCTATTGCAGGGGCTATGGCGCTGCAAATAGGCCTTTTCCCGCCCCGCGCCGGTCTAATCTTGCGGCCGCGGAGGGCCTGATCGGCGAATGACATACGACGGGGGGGCAGGGTCGTCGGTCAAGCCATGGTGATCGGGTTACCCACTGTGCTTGCCGTGTAAGTCCTTGGGCTTCTGGTTGCGACTGTGTTGATGAGCGCCTTTGCCTCGCTGAGCTAGATCCATCTTGGTCGCACCCTGCTGCGACGGTCGCGCCTCCGGACACGCGCAGGAACGTGGTGCCGTCGGACTTGGTCACGGTGCCGCCGCTGCTACCATCCATGTCAAAGCTGCCGCTGTGACCTCGATCACAGCTAAAATGCCGTCGTCCAGATCGAGCGTGCCGCCCGCCACATGGGCTCACCTGTAAGCGCCCCTCTATCGACCACGACTGTGCCGCCATTGACTGCAGTGGTGCCACTGACCGTCGGCGTCATAATGTTGCCGTTTTTGACCAGCGCTGTCGCGACTCCGGCCCCAGACATGGTCTTGGTGCTCGCATTGGTAATCGTGCCCACCCTGCGCTTGATCGAGGCGTAGGTCTCAGTGGCCACACATTGATACCGATCACGTCGACATTACCACTGTTCAAGACCACCTGACCGCCATTTTGCGGGCTCACTTCTGACTGTGGGTCGGCTTTGCGATGCGGCGTGGAGACCCCGCATCCGCCTGCCGCGCCTTTTTAATCAGCACCGGCGCGCCAGCGCGTCCCACGGCCTGGCGGTACCTGCCGCCGTGCAACAGCGTCTGCAAAGCTAATCGGGTAGCGTTTCCTTCGCCCGGGACGGGGCGTCCATCGCGATCGCCTCGCCACTTGGGAGACTTCGCGGGACAACGGGCCTCGGCGACGTGCCTCTGCAGAACCTGACCGCGCTCTTGAGGACGCGCCGTCTGCCTCGGACATGCGACAGCTACCGGATTTCGATTGGGCGGGCCCGTTGCTCGATTGTTGCCCCAACACCGGTCATAACAAAACCTGAGTGAATTTATCAGGATTAAGGATCACCCAAGCGGCCCCCTTTAATCGATGTAACAGATATCAACTGAACAAGCGGCGCGCGAACGATCATGATACGGACCCGACTTGCCCTTGCGACCGCGCGCCAGCCCCTGTGGGTCGCGGCGGGTGTCATCGCCGTAATGGTCGGGTCGGTGGGCGCGGTCTTGCCAGTCCTGCCGACCACGCCCTTCGTCATCCTGGGCGCTGTCTGTCTGGGACGGGGATCACCGCACCTTGCGCAGCGGCTGGAGCGGCACCGTGTGTTCGGCCCCGCGATCGCCGATTGGCGCGCCCATGGCGCCATCGCGCCGCGCGGCAAGGCTGTCGCCCATCTGATGATGGGCGCGGCGCTGATCGTCAGCCTGCTCGCGGGTGTGCCGGGGCTGGTCCTCGCGCTCCAGGCAATCTGCTTACTTGCCGCAAGCTTCTATATCCTCAGCCGCCCGAATGGGGGCCGAGACCTTCGAGAGCCAGGCGCCTTCGCAGCCCCAGCCAGATCCCCGCGCCCCTGTGGCGCTCGCCAATCTGGAGACTCTCCATGGACCACCCCTTCGCTCTGGCACTGAGACCGGCGCCCGCCATCCTCGCCGCAGAGGTCCGGTCACGCGCCATCCCGCCCTCCCTCTCAGCTGCCAAGGCCCGGCGCGGCGCCTGTTCCACCTATGTCGACACCGAAACCTCGGTTTCAGGCCTTCAGGAGCACTTGCAATGACTTTTCTTTCCCGCCGATCCACTCTCGCCCTGCTGGGCACGGCCGCTGGCGCCCTCGCCCTGCCCCGCAGCGCCGCGGCACAGCCGATCCCACGGCTGGCGCTCTACGGGCCGCCGGCCGGCCCCTCGATCACCTTGGCCCATGCGGTCAAGACCGGAATGCTGTCCGACATCGCCGAGGAGACGCTCTTTACCCCATGGCGCAGCCCCGACGAGTTACGGGCGGGGCTGACTTCGGGCGAAATCCTTGTGTCCGTGGTGCCGATTCAAGCGGCCGCGAACCTCTACAATCGCGGCTTCCCGATCAGGCTGGAAAACGCGATGACCAATGGCCTGCTCTACATCATCGCCGAGGAAACAGGGATCGCGACGATCCCCGATCTCGCGGGTCGTCACATCGCGGTGCCGTTCCGCGGCGATACCCCGGAGATCATTTTCAGCCAACTCCTCGACCATCATGGGATGCGTGCCGAAGATCTGAAAATCACCTATGCGGGCACGCCCACCGAAGCCATGCAATTGATGCTGGCGGGCCAGGTCGATGCCGCCCTTACCGCCGAGCCCTCGACCACCGCGGCGGTGCTGCGCGGGCGCGAGGCGGGCAAGCAGATCCGTCGCGCGATCAACCTGCAGGCCGTCTGGGGCGAGATGACCGGGGCCGCGCCGGTGCTGCCGCAGGCGGGGCTGGCACTGACGCCAACCTTCCTCGACACTTACGGTGACGCGGTTCCCGCCCTTCTGGCTGCGCTTGAACAGGCGACCGCCGACGTTCTGGCCAACCCCGAGGCAGCCGCGGCCCATGCCACCGAGGCGCTCGGCCTGCCCGCACCGCTTCTGGCGGCCTCGATCCCCAATTCGAACCTGGTCGCCCGTCCGGCCAACGAAGCGCGGGCCGACATCGAACGCCTGCTGGCGGCAATGGCGGGCCCGGATCTCGCTCGCATCGGCGGTGCGATGCCGGACGACGCCTTCTATCTGTAACCTCTCGCGCGGGACGGCCCCCAGTCGTCCCGCCCCCTCTTCTCAGGCAGGCCCGGTCATGTCTCATCTCCTCCTGATTTCCTTGGTGACGCGCGTCGGTCGCGTCGGGGCCTTTCTGTGGTCGGGCTGGGCCGGGCTGGCGGCCCTGGCTCTGCTCTTTGCGGTCTGGCAAGCCGGGCATGAGGCCTACGGGCCTTTCATTCTGACATCACCGCTCGACACCATGCAGACGGTCGCATCCCTCGCGGGCGACCCCGCAGCCTGGAAAATCGCCGCCCTGACGCTCCAGCGGGCTGTCAGCGGCTTCTTTCTGGTCGCCGCGGTCGGCACCGCGCTCGGCGTGGCAGCGGGCTATTTCCCGGCGGTCCTGCGTTTGGTCACACCCCTTGTCACGGTCCTGCTCGGTGTGCCGCCGATTGCCTGGATCGTGCTGGCGATGATCTGGTTCGGTGGCTCCGACGCGACGGTGCGCACGGTAATCCTGATCTCCGCCCTGCCGGTGGTCTTCATGGGTGCGGCGCGGGGTATCACGACCCGGGATCGGCTGCTCGACCGAATGGCCTCGGTCTTCGGCGCCGGGCCGGTGCGGCGGTTCATGACCATCGGCCTGCGGCAGACCACCACAACCCTTTTTCCCGCCCTCGCCCTCGCCCTCGGCACCGCCTTCAAGGTGGCGGTGATGGCCGAATTGCTGGCCAATGCGGGTGGCATCGGTGGGGCCCTCGCGGATGCCCGCATCAACCTCGATATCGGACTGGCCCTCGCCTGGGTGTTGATCGCCGTCGCTCTGCTGATCGTGGTGGAATACACGCTGGTCCAACCCGTCAAAGCCGAGATCGACCGCTGGCGGCACGCAGCCCAACCCTGGGGAGTGAAGCGATGACCACCCTGCAGCTCTCGGGCATTGGCCACGCCTTTCTGGGCCGTACCGTACTCGACACGATCGACCTGAGCGTGGCTCAAGGCGAGATCGTCGCTCTCGTCGGACCCTCCGGCTGTGGCAAATCCACCCTCGCCCATATCGCCGCCGGGTTGATCGAGGCCAGGGCCGGTCGGATCTCCCACGGTTACACGCGCCATGCGATGATCTTTCAGGACCCCGCCCTGATTCCCTGGGCCACGGCGGCGGGCAACATCGACTACGTGCTGCGGATGGCGCGGGTACCACGTGCTGCGCGCCCGACGCGCATCGCGCAGGCCGCCGCGCAGGTCGCGCTCCTGGCGGAGGACCTGAACAAATACCCGGTGGAGTTGTCCGGCGGCATGCGGCAGCGTGTGGCCATCGCCCGCGCCCTCGCTATCCGGCCCGATTTCATCTATTTCGACGAACCCTTCACCGCGCTCGACGTGGCACTGAGGCGCCGCATGCAGGATCTGGTCATCGCGACCTGCGCCGGAGGCCACCTGTCGGGTCTGTTCATCACCCATGACCTGTCCGAAGCTGCCCGGATCGCCCATCGCATCGCCGTGTTGGATACACATGGGCGCGGGATCCTCGGCCACCGGCCCCTTATCGGAAACCCGTGCGACCGGAGCGACGACGCGGTCTTCGACTGGGTCCAGACAGCCACCCACACGGATCCGATCTTCCGACACATCCACGATGTCGATGAAAGGCAGGTCGCATGAGTTGCGGCCCCGCCACCGGGCGCAGCCGACCCCTGCCCCGGGGTCCGCTCGCCACCCTCGGCGATGAGGGGTTTCGCCTGTTCTTTCTGCTGGGGGCGCTCTACGCGGCGCAGTTCCCCGCGCTCTGGGTCCTCGCATGGGGATTGGATCTGCCGATGGCGCAGGACGTGCCCCCGGCCCTCTGGCACGCCCATGAAATGCTGATCGGGGCGTTCGGCGCCGCATTGATCGGCTTCGTCACCACCGCCGCGCCGAAATGGACCGATACCGAGCCGCCACGGGGTCGCCCGCTCTGGGCGCTGGCGGGGCTCTGGGCGGTCGGGCGCACCGTTGGACTTTTCGGCTGGGATGCGTTCGGGGCCGTCGGCGCACTGGCGGATCTCGGCTGGATGTGCGCGCTGACCGTTTGGCTGGGGGTCCTGTCGATCCGCCGACGCACCGACCGGCTGGTCGCCTTCATCGCCTGGCTGGCGATCCTCACGGTCTGTACGGCCGTGGGCCACTTCGGCTTTGCCACCGGAAATCTCACTCTGGCAACCCAGAGCATTCACCTCGCCGGGTTCGCCCTTCTGGGGCTTCTGGGCCTCGCCTTGTCGCGGATTACCGCGCCAGTGACGAACCTCGTGCTCGATCCGACCGAGCGAACCTCGCCCTTCCGGCCCCATCCCGGTCGATTGCATCTTGCGCCCGGCCTAGTCCTCGTGGTGATGGCGGGCGACCTGCTCGGTGTCAGTCCCGCAGTCTCCGCCTGGCTATTGGTCGCCGCCGGGGCAGCGTTCATGGACCGCGTCGGCGAAGCTTTCATCGGGCGCGAGATTGCCATGGCCGAGATTCTCTTGCTTGCAGGCTCCAGCGCGCTGGCGGGACTCGGCCTCATCCTCGCGGGGGCTGCGCGTCTCGGGGCACCCTGGCCGGAGGTCACGGGGTTGCACATCGCCTTCATGGGCGGTCTCGGGCTTGGCGTCTATGCGGTCTACTGCATCGCGGGCCTTCTGCACACGGGCCGGCCGCTCGGCCTGTCGCGCGCTGCCCGGCTCGGCGCCGGGATGCTGGTCGCATCCGTCATGCTCCGTGTGGCGCCTGATCTCGGCCTGTCCCTGCCCCTTCCTGCGCCCGCGCTTGCCTCCGGGACCTGGACGGCTGCCTTCCTGCTGTGGGCGATAGCCTACTGGCCCGCCCTGTCCCGCGTCGCCCTGCCGGAAGGTCCGCCGGACCGGGCCGCGTCGAAACCTCACCTGCCCGCCGCACCCGTCCGGTTCCCCGAGGCGGCGGAATAGGATTCCTCATCGCGCCACCTGACCGGCAGCCGCAACTCCAACCGAAAGACTGGAAAAGATGCTGCTTCTACGACCCCTGACCGCGACGGTTGTCGAGGCGCTGATGCCAACCCTCGCCCTCGGCCAATCCGCCACCCCGGGCACCACCATCGAACTGGAACCGATCGTCATCGACGGCACCAGTGGCGCTCTGGCCACCGCCGAAGAGCGGCAGCGCGACACCCCGGGCGGCACGGACCTGCTGCGCGCAGAGACTTACCGCGACAAGGCGACCGTCACCTTGTCGGACGTGCTCGATGGTGCGCCGGGCGTGGTGGTGCAGGATTTCTTCGGCGGGTTCGATCAGCCCGCGTCCAGAAGCGCGCCTCGGCCCCGCGACAGAATCCTGTCGAGGTGGCGTTCTGTTCCTGCAGGATGGTCTGCCGCTGAACGGAGCTGTCGCTTCCTAGGGGTAGGACCGATTGATTAGGCCCTAACCTTCCATTCCACCGCTCGTTGCTCGCCCTTGAACCACAAGTGCTGCCGCTGAACAATGGGTCCTGACGCTACTCCTGGCTCCCCGTTTTCCAACCGGAGCAGTGGCACCATGCAAGAGGAGCGCTTCGAAGAAAAAAGCAGTGCGCCTACAGGAGGCGTATACATCAATACCGGGGGGCCGCTGATCGCGCCACTCAGTTAGCTGTCCTCGTAACCGTCACCGTAATCGGCTTGCGTTCTGACTTTGCGTATCGTCTCGCCATGGGGGTCGAAGCCCTGGTTGACGATTTCCTGGACCCGGCAGTCTTCGCACATCGACAGAACCTTGAGTCGCGCGGCGCCGGTCTCGCCCTGGAACATCCAATGATCGACCAGGCGCGATTTGACCCGGTCGATTCCCGAGCGCGTCGCGAAGGCCTCGCCGCAGACCGTGCAGCAAAAGGGCGGCTCTTCGTGCAGGATCCGGCGCGGCGTGTCCCAGGCGGCGAAATCCAACTGCGGTGTCAGGGTAATGGCGGTTTCGGGGCAGGTCGCGGCGCAGAGCCCGCATTGCACACAAGCGCTTTCGGTAAAGCGCAGCATTGGCGTTTCCGGGTTGTCGAGCAATGCGCCTGTTGGGCAGACACCGGTGCAGGCCTGGCACAGCGTGCAGGCCTCGGGATCGACGGTCACGCTGCCGAAGGGCGCGCCTTGCGGCAAAGGCAGGGTTTGCGCGGGCTTTGGCGCGGCGCGGTTCATTTCGGCAAATGCCATGACCAGAAGACCGCGTTTGTCCGCGGGCGGCAGAAAGCTGGAAGGGGCCGCATGAACGGCGCTCTTGGGCAGGACGTCCAACGCCGCTTCCAAGGCGTCCGGATCGTCCGTTTCGATCAGGGTTACGGGACCATGGCCCATCGCCTCCGCCACGCCCGTGACAAGCTCGATCCCCGCCCGCAATCCGTCGACATCATGGAGGGGTTTGGCGCGCCCCAAAAGCGCGACGGCACCCGCGCCATAGGCGAAAGCGGCAGCCAGAACTTCGGGCCCGGCCTGCGTGATCTCGTTCAGCCCGAGAGGGATGACATGGGCGGGCAGGCCGTTGCCATAGCGGCCCGACGCGTTGATCAACGGCTCCCCGTGATCCGCGTCGTGCAGCAAGATAACCGGTGCCGTCGTCCCGCCCGCATCGTGCCACGCCTTCAGGGCCGCGCGCAGACGTGCGGCCACCGTTGCCACATCGGGCAGGGCATATGCGGCCGCCCCCGTCGGGCAGGCCGCCGCGCACTGGCCGCAACCGGCACAGATGGCGGGATCGATCTGGACGCTGTCGCCATTTGGGGTGATCGCGCCGGTCGGGCAGAGGGACAGGCACCTCGTGCAGCCGGTGATCCCGTTGCGCGAATGGGCGCAAAGATCGGCCAGAAAGTCGATATATACCGGCTTGTCGAAGGTCCCCACCATCTGCCCCGCCTTCGCGATGAGGTCCGCGACGGCCCTGGAGTTCTTCGGATCGGCGCGAAGATACCCCGGTCGTAGGTCATGTGCCGCGAAAAGCGGCTGGGTGCCGGTCAGATCGACCACTAGATCCGCCCGTGACACGGCGCCGTCCCGCGCGGCCTCGAACTTCAGCACTTCGCGCGACGAGGGCGAAGGGGCCGCATACTCATCGACAGTGAGTGTGAATGCCCCCAGATGACCCAGGGCGGTCCGGATGCGTCCTTGCAGAACCGGGAAACGGGTTTGCATGGGCGGGGTGATCTGTGAACCGGGCTGCATCAGGACCGTGATGTCGAGATGTTCGGACAGAGCGTCTGCCGCCTCGATCGCGACCTCGTCGCGGCCTAGGATCAAGGTCACGCCAGTGCTGTCCAGCGTAGTGACGCCGAAGGGGGCCGGGGCAACGGCCGCGGCTGCGATCATGGCGGCCATTTTCGGGCCGCTGGTTGCCGCCTGGGCGGTCCAGCCCGCGGTTTCGCGGATGTTCGCAAAGGACAGGGCCAGATCGGGTGCCTCGTCTGCAGCGACTTCCGAAAACAGCGGGGCTTCTTGCGTGCAGGCCACCGTCACGGGCAACCCCTTGGCCAAGGCCGCGCGGAAATTATCGAGGTTCGCGCGGCAAAGCTGGTTGACCGAACCGCCCGCGGCACAGCCTGCCTTGGCCAAGGCTCCCTCGTCGGGCGACATGGTGTTTTCGCAGGTGCAAGTCAGGATGGTCCGGTTTGCGGTGGCTTTGGTCATGTGTTTCCTGGTCCGATCGAGATGTCTTGGAACAGCCCCCAATGGCTCGTGCAGTCTTGTAGTAGGCAACAAGTGCGTTACACTCAATTGAAACACCTGATGTTGCAAGGACAAGCCGCCGTGCTCGACGATCATTCTGCGCCGCGTGCCCTTGTGCTGCCGCCGCCCTACACGGCGTATTGGCTGGCAAAGGGTGACGCCTTGGCGCACGCCTGTCACTTGGCCCCCGACCATGGGGCCGGAACGCTTGTCTGGCATGCAAGCGCTGGTGGACATGGGCCGGGGCGTTTTGATTTTGCAGTTGTGCTGGAGCCGGAAACCCCCTTGGCCGAAGCCCGCAAGGCCTTCGTGCTGGGTATGGTGGCCTTGGGCGAAGCGCTGGCGGCGCATTGCCCGCCCGAGCGCGCCGTGGAATTCGGCTGGCCCGGAGAGCTGCGTCTGGATGGTGGCCGTCTGGGCGGCATGCGCCTGAGCGTGGCGCCGGACACGGCCGAGGAGGCGGTGCCGGACTGGATGGTTCTGGGGGTCGAATTGATCGCAGACCGCGATCATCTGACGGCACCGGGCAGCAAGCCGGAATCTCTGTCCCTGAAAGAGGAAGAATTCCTGGACCCGCCTGCCGTGCTGGAGAGTTTTGCCGCTTACCTGATGCTGAATTTCGACCGGCTGACGCATGAAGGCTTCGATGCCGTTGCCGCGCGCTATGTCGGCAGGTTGCCGTCAGAGGGCAAGTTGACCGCCAAGGGCGATTTGCAAACGGCGGAGGGTTTGGCGGCGTTGAAAGATGCGCTTGCCGTCGCCCCATGGCGCGACGAGACGGGGCCGAAGCTGTGATCCGCCTGCCGCGCACCATCCAGCTTGATCGCTCCGACACCGTGATCTTTGCGCCCGCGGCCAGTCCCGGTGAGTGGGCCGTCACGGGCACATTTCTGTTTGCCGGCCGCGATCCCGAGAGTTTGAGCCGCAAGGAACAGATCGCCTTTCGGTCCGGTTTCCTGGGGGTCGAGAGCTTTGGCTGGTCGACGCTGGTCACGGTCACCCTGGCCCGCCAAGAAGACCGTGACGACATGGTTGCGACACTGGCCCGGCAGTTCGTGGAACAGCTGGGCGCCCCGAGCCTGGCCGCGGCCACGCCCGCCGCCGATGAAGAGGTGAGCCTCGCGGAGGATTTGTGCCGTGGTCACGGTGAGGGGACGCTGATCGCGCTTCATCGCAGCGCCGATGAACGCGGGATCCGCGAGCAGTTCCGCACTCTGAAGCCGCGCGAGACGACGGCCTTTTCCGCCAGCTATCTGGGGGGCCATGACAAGGCGTTCCACATGGTCGAAACCGACGAGGACGAAGCGTTCGACCTTGCCGCTTTTGCCGAAGAAAAGGGAATTACATGAAGGAGTTCTGGGTCGCTTCCGGTCATCATTTGACGCGGCTTGACGCGGCGGGTCGCATGCAGGTGACGGACGAGTTGATCCTTGCCTGGCTGGCGCGTCCCGAGATCGTGCCGCCGCCCGAGGCCTGTGCTGCCGAGCGCGCGCTCCATTCGCGGCTGCTGGCGCATCCGCAAGCGACCGTTTCGAGCGTCGAATGCGCGAATATGCAAGATGCCGATGCCCGGGAGAATTGGGGCTTTCTGCTGAAACTGCGCGATACGCTGCTGGCCGCAGGGTCGATCGAAGACGGCTATCTGGAGCTTGTGCGCAAGCGCGTGCGCCTGCCGCATCTGTTCTACGACCAGTTGGTGCAGCTCATCTTGCGCAATGCGCTCGAGGGTTGCGAAGACGTACATACCCTGCGCGCGGCTGAGATGCTTTTTCGTCCGCAGCGCGCCTATCTGCAAGATGGCGGGTTGATGCTGGCCGATGATGAATTGGTGACCGAGCTTGAGGGCGAAATACACAGCAATCCGCTTTTTGCCATGATGGATGGCGGGGTGGACTCACTGGATGTGCTGAACGAGGCAAATGCCTGGACCTATTGGAGCCGGTCCGATGCCCATACGATGGCGCTGCCGTTCGGCGCCGACCCCAAGGCGCGCGCAGGTCTGGCCGACGCGATTGCGCGGTTCGTGAGCCATCTGCTGGGCAAGGCCGTCAGTGTTGTGCCGCTTAAGACGGCGGACGATGTCGATCTGCAATGGTTTGTCGGGCTAGACGAGGCAGGCACGAAGGTGGGCAATGCGCTTTGGAATGGCGAGGCGCCGGTTCCCACGCTCGTCGGCCTGTTTGCCCTGACCTTCGAGACCCCCGATCGTGTGCTGCCGCAGATCGGGACGCGACCGGTGTTTCTTCTGATGGGGCTGGATGGCAGCAATGTGATCCGGTTCAAGCCGCAGAACCTGGTGACGGGTCTGCCGTTGATCGACGACAGGGATGCGTTTGCGGCCGTGATGGGGACAGCCTGATGCCGCGTGAAGTGATCCGTGTCGCCGTGGTGGGCGTGTCGCATCCGCCGGGCAACAAATGGGCCAAGCGCGTGGTGCGGCCTTCGGCGCTCATGGCCGAGCTGCCCGCCCTCGACACGGGGGCGCTGATGTCGGAGCAGGGGGACGTGCGCACCTATTACATGGGCGATCACGCGGTCGTTCTGCACTCGGGCGAGACAAGGCATTACATCGACAACCTGCGTGCCATGCGGCCGTCGCTCTGGGTGTCGTGTGATGGCGATGAGGTGCGGCTGGTCACCGCGGACCCCTATGAGGGCGAAGCGATGGCCAGCGATCCCGAGCGGGTCGTCGAAGCGCTTGCCATGCCGCGTGCGGTGGCAGCCAGGATCGAGGCCTTTATCGAGGCCCATCACGTCCACGAGGAGTTCCACAAGCGCAAGCGCGTGCCCGCCAAGTCCCAGCATGACCCGCGCGCGCCACGGGTGTTGTCGGACAATGAAAAATGGGTGCAGACACGGGGCAAGGCGGGTTTGCCGCCGAAGGGGGCTGGATGACGGATCCCGAAGCGAGCAGACTAAGCCGCTGGTCGCGCAGAAAGCTCGAGGCGAAGCGCCAGGCCGAAGTTGCCGATGAGGTGGCCGACACAGCCGCGGTCGACGCCGTGGACGCGGTCGAGGAGGACCCGGACCTGATCGCGGCGCTGCCCTCGCTGGACGAGATCGAGGCCGGGTTCGACATGACGCCCTTTCTGGCCAAGGGCGTTCCGGCGCACCTGAAGAACGCGGCGTTTCGCAAGTTGTGGCAGGCCAGCCCGGCGGTGCGCGATTACCTCGATCCTGCCGTGGACTACGCCTGGGACTGGAATGCGCCCGGCGGCGTGCCTGGCGGCGGCGGGGCGTTGTCCGAGCAAAGCGTGGCCAAGATGGTCAAGGGGCTCATCGGCGAGCAGTCCGACGATGCGGAAGAGTTGATTGCCGAGGACACGACAGGGGAGGAGGCCGACCCTGCCCCCGAGACCGATCAGCCCGAAGCATCACCAGTTGCGGTGCGGCGGGACGCGCCATCTGAGCCGGAACAAAAGGAAAAACCAGACGCGCCGCGCGCCTTTGATCGCGTGGCTCAGTTGCCGCGGCGTCGCCATGGAGGCGCCATGCCGGAATAGTTGTGCAAAGACACCGCGACGGCAGTGCTACAAAAGATTGCTAAACGCCTGAAACTGTGGAATCGTTCCATTCGTAAGCGGTGCCAGGCAAAAGTTCCAACAGCGGGGAAAGACCTTGTCGACAGCGAGCACGGCTCAGGCCAAGCCAGCAAAGTCCGAATATGAGGTGCTTCGCGCCCAGCAATGGTCGCTGATTGCATCGCTTTTGGTTGCGCCGCCGGATAGCGATGCTTTGTCGGCTCTGGCGGGTTTGACTGGGGACGACACTGCCCTCGGGCAAGCCTACGGTGTTCTGGCCGATACAGCCGGGGCGGCAGACGCAGAGGATGTCGCGCGCGAATTCTTCGAATTGTTCGTCGGTGTCGGGCGCGGTGAATTGCTGCCCTATGCTTCGTTTTACCTGACGGGGTTCCTGAACGAACGACCGTTGGCAGATCTGCGACGCGATCTTGCCATGATGGGTATTGAGCGCGTCGAGGGGCGGTTCGAGCCGGAAGATCACATCGCCAGCATTGCAGAAGTGATGGCGGGGCTTGCGGCCGGTGATTTCGACGCCAGTGTGCTGGGTTGTGGCGCGGCTGGGGAGGCCGGTTTCTTTGCGCGGCATCTGGAACCTTGGGCGGCCCAGTTCTTCGATGATCTGGCCGTTGCACCGAGCGCGCGCTTCTACCGGAGCGTTGCCGAGGTTGGCCGCATCTTCACTGATATCGAGACTCGGGCATTTGCCCTCGAGGCGAAAGCGCACCGTGCCTCGGGGCCAGGTGTGGCGAAATCATAAGCAGCTCACCCGCAGACGCGAAGTCCGGGTGCTGTGGAACGACTAACGGGAGGTTACCATGTCTGATAATACCAAGAGAGAACGGGGCATCGGACGGCGCGGGTTCTTCGGCGCTGTCGCCGCCGCGGCCACGACCAGTGTGATCGCAGGGGGCGCACGCCCCTCCTTTGCCGAAGAGGTCGGAGCCGAGCGCACCAAACAGCGCTACCAGGAAACCGAGCACGTCAAAGCCTTCTACCGCACCAATCGCTATTACAAGGGGTCGTAAGCCATGCTGGTCAAACGCAGATCGACAGACGCGCGCCGTAGTGGCCTCGCGGCCTTTGCGCAGAACGTTTCCGCCAAGCCTGTGGACCGCCGCAGCTTCCTGAGATCCTCCGGACTGGCCGTGGGTGGCCTTGCGGCGCTGGGGACGGTCGGTGCCACGACGGTGCGTCGCGCCGAGGCTGGCATGACGGACTTCAGCCAGCCCGTTGAGATCAAGACCAACATCTGTACCCACTGTTCGGTGGGCTGCACCGTGCTCGCCGAAGTGCAAAACGGGGTCTGGGTCGGTCAAGAACCGGCATGGAAAAGCCCGATCAATCGGGGCACCCACTGCGCCAAGGGCGCGTCGGTGCGCGAGTTGGTGCACGGTGACCGTCGCCTGAAATATCCGATGAAGAAGGAAAACGGCGCATGGGTCCGGATTTCCTGGGATCAGGCGATCGACGAGATCGGGGACAAGATGCTCGACATCCGCGAGAAACATGGCGCCGACAGCGCCTATTTGCTCGGCTCGGCCAAGTTCTCCAACGAGGGCGCTTATCTCTTCCGCAAGTTCGCGGCGTTTTGGGGGACCAACAACGTCGACCACCAGGCGCGGATCTGTCACTCGACCACGGTCGCAGGTGTTGCGAACACCTGGGGCTATGGCGCGATGACCAACAGCTACAATGACATCCGCAACTCCAAGACGATCATCTTCATGGGCTCCAACGCCGCTGAAGCGCACCCCGTTTCGCTGCAGCACATCCTGACGGGCAAGGAGACCAACCGCGCTAATGTCATCGTGATCGACCCGCGCTTCACCCGCACGGCCGCCCACGCCACGGATTACATCCGCATGCGTCCGGGCACCGATATCGCCGTGATCTGGGGTATCATGTGGCACATTTTCGAGAACAACTGGCAGGACCAGGAGTATATCGATCAGCGTGTCTGGGGCATGGACCAGATCCGCGAAGCGGTCAAAGCCTACCCGCCCGCAGAGGTGGAGCGCATCACCGGCATCGGTGAAGCGGAACTGCGCCGCGTCGCGGAAACCTTCGCCACCCAAGGCCCTGCAACTTTTATCTGGTGCATGGGCGGCACGCAGCACACGGTCGGCACGGCCAACGTGCGCACCTATTGCAACCTGCTTCTGGCAACCGGCAATGTCGGCTCCAACGGGTCGGGCGCCAACATCTTCCGCGGCCACTGTAACGTTCAGGGTGCCACGGATTTCGGCCTCGATATCGGGTCGCTGCCTTGCTACTACGGTCTGTCCGAGGGCGGCTGGCGCCATTGGTCGCGTGTCTGGGAAGTGGACTACGACTACCTGCAGGCGCGCTTCGACGAGGTGCCGGCCAAAGGCGGTCGCGATGCGCGCGATCGCAAGGCGAACATGGAAATGGCCGGGATCCCGTCGACCCGCTGGTTCGATGCGACCACCCTTGACGCGGAGGACGTCGATCAGCGCGACAACATCAAGGCGATGATCGTCTTCGGTCACGGCGGTAACACGGTGCCGCGGATGGGCGACAGCCTCAAGGGGATGAACGCGCTCGATCTGCTGGTCGTCGCGGACCCGCATCCCACGACATTCGCTGCCCTCCACGATCGTCCCGACAACACCTACCTGTTGCCGATCTCGACACAGTTCGAATGCGATGGCAGCCGGACGGCCTCGAACCGCTCGGTGCAATGGGGCGAGAAAGTCGTCGAGCCCATCTTCGAGAGCGACAACGACTATGCCGTGATCTACCGGCTGGCCGAAAAGCTCGGCTTTGCGGACGAGATGTTCAAGAACTACGAGATGGTTCAGGGCAAGTTCTCGATGGAGCCCACGGCCGAATCCGTCCTGCGCGAGATCAACCGCGGTGGCTGGTCCACCGGCTACACCGGGCAGAGCCCCGAACGGCTCAAGGCGCATATGGCCAACCAGGACAAGTTCGACCTGGTCACTCTGCGCGCGCCCGCGGATGCGGGCGACGTGGCCGGCGATTTCTACGGTCTGCCCTGGCCCTGCTGGGGGACGCCGGAGTTCAAGCATCCCGGCACGCATATCCTCTACAACCCGAACGTGCCGGTCAAAGAGGGCGGCGGTGGCTTCCGTCCCCGCTTCGGTCTCGACCGGGACGGCGAGACCTTGTTGGCGGAGGGGTCGTATCCGGTTGGCTCCGAGATCGAGGACGGGTATCCGCAGTTCACCTACGGTATCCTTCAGAGCCTCGGCTGGGACAGCGATCTGACCGCGGAAGAGCTGGCCACCATCCAGCGCATCGGCGGCAACGATCCCGAGGCGATGGCCAATGTGAGTTGGTCGCTCGACCTGTCCGGCGGGATCCAGCGTGTCGCGATCGAGCACGGCTGCGTGCCCTTCGGCAACGGTAAGGCCCGCGCCGTGGCGTGGAACCTGCCCGACCCGATCCCGGTGCACCGCGAGCCGATCTATTCGCCGCGCCCGGATCTCGTGGCCGACTACCCGACCCGCGACGACGGTCGCCAGTTCCGTGTGCCGAACATCGGCCACACGATGCAGGCCTCTGCCGTCGAGCGCAATCTGTCCGAGAGCTTCCCGATCGTTCTGACCTCCGGCCGTCTGGTCGAGTATGAGGGCGGTGGTGAAGAAACCCGGTCGAACCCCTGGCTCGCCGAATTGCAGCAGGACATGTTCGTGGAGATCAACCCGGCGGACGCAGAGGCCCGGGGCATTTCCGACGGCGGTTGGGTCTGGGTCTACGGTCCGGAAAACGAAAGCAAGACCCGCGTCAAGGCCTTGGTTACCGAACGCGTGGCGGAGGGCGTGGCCTTCATGCCGTTCCACTTCGCGGGCTGGTTCCAGGGCGAAGACCAACGGGGCAACTACCCCGAGGGCACCGACCCCATCGTCTTGGGCGAGAGCGTCAATACGGTCACATCCTATGGATATGACCCGGTAACAGGCATGCATGAAGGCAAAGTCACACTTTGCCAAATTGCAGCGGCCTAAGGGAGGACACTGAAATGGCACGAATGAAATTTCTGTGCGACGCGGACCGCTGCATCGAATGCAACGCTTGTGTGACGGCCTGCAAGAACGAGCATGAGGTTCCGTGGGGCATCAACCGTCGCCGGGTCGTGACGATCAACGATGGCTTGCCGGGCGAGAGATCGGTCTCGATGGCCTGCATGCACTGCACCGACGCGCCCTGCGCGGCGGTGTGTCCGGTGGATTGCTTCTACACCACCGATGACGCCGTCGTGCTGCACTCCAAGGACACCTGCATTGGATGTGGCTACTGCTTCTACGCGTGCCCCTTCGGCGCGCCGCAATATCCCAAGGTGGGCAATTTCGGTACGCGCGGCAAGATGGACAAATGCACCTACTGTGCAGGCGGCCCGGAGGCGGACATGACCGAAGCCGAGTACGTCAAGTACGGCTCCAACCGACTGGCCGAGGGGAAACTGCCCCTGTGCGCCGAGATGTGTTCCACCAAATCGCTGCTTGCCGGCGACGGGGACATCATTGCCGAGATCTACAAGGAACGCGTGGTGACCCGGGGCTACGGTTCCGGGGCATGGGGCTGGCGTAGCGCTTATGGCGATACGGTAACGGTCTGAGTGGGATAGAAAAATGAATATGAAAACACTCTCACAACGCTTCGTGGCCGTTTTCGGTGTGCTCGTGGTGCTGGGCATCATGGGCGGCACCCTCCATGCACCTGCGCAAGCTCAGCAAATCAACCCGACCGCAGAAGCGGTCACGGAGGACTCCCTGTTCGAGGCTCTGCGGGACGATCAGATGGTCGCGGGTCGTGTTTCGATCCCAGACGGACTGTCCAGCGGTCTGATCAAACCGGGTAACGCCTCCTGGGCTGATACCCACACCAGCACGGTGCGAATCCTTTCGATCCTTGGTGTTGTGGGTGCTTTGGTCGTGTTGACGGGCTTCTATCTCATCCGTGGCAAGATCATGGTGGATAGCAAGCTGTCCGGCGTCCGTATCCTGCGCTTCACAGCGGTAGAGCGGTTTGCGCATTGGTTGATGGCGGGTTCATTCATCGTGCTTGCTCTCACCGGTCTCAACCTGGTGCTTGGGCGCACGATGGTCCTGCCCTGGCTCGGAGAGACTGCATTCTCCACGATTTCGGTTTGGGGCAAAATCGCGCATAACTATGTGGGATGGGCCTTCATGCTGGGTCTGATCATGTCTTTCGCGGTCTGGATCTCGCACAACATCCCGGACAAGGTGGATGCCGAGTGGGTCGCCAAGGGTGGCGGTCTTCTCAAGAAAGGTGTTCATCCCCCTGCGAAAAAGTTCAATGCGGGTCAAAAGGTCATCTTCTGGTCGACCACTTTGGGCGGCGCTGCCCTGTCTTTCACCGGCTTCATGATGCTGTTTCCGGCTTTGGCTGGTACACAGGCGGATTGGCAGTTCTACCAACTGATCCATGGGATCGTTGCGGCTGTCCTGTCCTTCATCATCATAGCGCATATCTACATTGGCTCGATCGGGATGGAAGGCGCGTTTGATGCGATGGGTACCGGCGAAGTAGATCTGAACTGGGCGAAAGAACACCACTCCCTTTGGGTGGAAGAGGTCCAGAAAGGCGAAGCGGCCCAAGACGGCGGCCCCGCCAAAACTCCGCATCCAGCGGAATGAACGCTTGGCTCGCCCGGCGCGGTACATTTCTGCGCCGGGCGATCCGTTCATGTCTCCCTGCCCGTGCGAAGGCAAAGACTGGCGCTACCGAAAGTTTGAAGACCGATGGCATATGACCCGATCCTGCATGCTGCCCGTGAGGCGCTGACAGGGCTGACGATGCCTGACGGCACGCCCTTTCTTGGCGCTCCGCAGGTGTCGGGGCCGGTTCTGTCCGGTGGTCGTATCAGCGTATCGATAATGACAACGGCCGCGGGCGCCGCGTCTCTCGGCGAGACAAGATCCAGGGCCGAGGCGGCCTTGCGCGCTATACCAGGGGCTGAGACGGCCTTTGTTACCCTGACCAATGATGCAGCCGCCGCTCCACCGGTCCTCAAACAACCAAATGCCGCGAAGCCCGCGGTGTTGGCCGAGGTCGCGCATGTGGTGGCCGTTGCCTCTGGCAAGGGTGGGGTTGGCAAATCGACCACTGCCGTAAACCTTGCCTTGGGTCTGCGTGCAAACGGTTTGAAGGTGGGCATTCTGGACGCGGACATCCACGGCCCCTCCATCCCGACGCTGCTTGCTCTTCATGGGCAACCTCGCATGGGCAAGGATCGCAGGCTTCTGCCGATGCAGTCCAACGGAATATCGGCCATGTCCATGGGTATGATGGTCGATGCCGAGACGGCGATGGTCTGGCGCGGTCCCATGGTGATGTCGGCGATCACGCAAATGCTGGCGGAGGTTGACTGGGGTGCCTTGGATGTTCTGATCGTCGACATGCCCCCTGGCACCGGCGATGCGCAACTCGCGATCGCCCAAGGCACGAAGCTTGCGGGTGCCGTGATCGTCTCGACCCCACAAGACCTGGCCCTGATCGATGCGCGTCGTGGCATAGCGATGTTCGACAAGGTGGATGTGCCGATCCTTGGCTTGATCGAGAATATGGCGCATTTCACTTGCACCGACTGCGGCAAACAGCACGCACTTTTCGGTACCGGGGGAGCGGAAGCTGAAGCCAAGCGTTTGAATGTGCCGTTCTTGGGGGCAGTGCCGCTCACAATGGACTTGAGGGCCGCATCCGACAGCGGTCAGCCCATCGTGGCCCGCGATCCGGAGGGCCCTCTGGGCAAGCTTTACGTCGAGATGGCAGGAGCCCTTTGGGCCAATCTGGTAGCCTCATCCTCGAAATCCCAATCACCAAGAAAACTACAAGGAGCCTGACTGATGAAAGCTTTCCTTCTCGCCTGTGGCGTCGTTCTCGGCATTGCCTTCATTGCGGCGAATGTCCTTAACGGCACCTTTCAGACCGACAGCACCTCGGCCTTCACGACAGAGGGCGCGCGCGTATCGCCCGGTGAACAAAACTTGATCAGCAACTGATCTGCCGTGGGGCAGGGGGGCAAGATGAGGGTCGCCTCGACCCTCTGTGCGGTCGCGCTGGCCTCTGCCCCTGTCTTGGCGCAAGATCTACGCGGTCATGGTGGACCTGTGCGCGCCCTGGCGACGGACGAGGCAGGTCGCATCTATTCCGGATCCTTCGATACCCGGGCCATTGTCTGGGATGGTTTCACAGCCATGCAGGTCACCCGTCACCACGAAGGGGCGGTCACGGCTGTTGTCCCGCTTGAAGGCGGTCGCTTTGCCTCCGGGGGACAGGATGGCCGTGTCGTTATCTGGGGGGATAGCCCGGAGCCCCTGCAATCCGAGATCTGGCACCCGCTGCCCGTCGGCGCGATGGTCGCCCTAGGCGACGGTCTTGCATCGGCTGGATGGGATGGGCGGATCGCCCTTTGGTCCGGCACTGGAAGTCCCAGCTACATCGAGGCGCATGAGGGACAAATCACCGGCCTCATCGGGTACCGCGGTGGCTTGGCCAGCGTGGGCGCGGATCTGAGGCTGCGGTTGTGGAACCCGGACGGGACAGATGCCGGCCAGATCAGCCTGCCTGCAGCCGCTTCAGCGCTCGCGACCGATGGCGCAGCCCTATTCGTCGCGTCTCCCGATGGCATTCTGCGGAAAGTCACTGCAATTACAGAACTTGATGAGGCGACCATCTCCAGTCGGGGGCTGTTGTCCGTTGCCGCCTCCGAAGGGCTTGTGGCCGTTGGGGCCATGACGGGGGACGTATGGCTGGTCGATCCGGATACGCTCGACGTGCAGGTGGCCATTGAGACCGGTCAAGGGCCAATCTGGGCACTGGCCATTTCGGATGGCGTGCTTTTGACGGGTGGCAACGATGGCCTGATCCGGCGCTGGTCGTTGGACGGAATCGCCCTGGGGGAGGGCAGTGGCCCCCCCGATCCGACCCTAACCAATCCGCGCGGTGCAGAAGTCTTTCGGGCCTGCGCCGTTTGCCATACCCTCACGCCCGATGACGGGGCGCGGGCCGGGCCGACACTCCATGGCATCTTTGGACGCCGGATCGCGACCGCCGAGGGGTATCAGTATTCTGAGGCTCTCAAAGACCTTGATATCGTATGGACCGCCCAAACGATATCCGAGCTCTTCGAGTATGGCCCGGATGCCTATACACCAGGAAGCCGTATGCCCGAACAGCGCGTGCCGAGTGCTGCGGATCGTCAGGCGCTCGTCGAGTTTCTGGAAATGGTCACCCGGTAACTCAAGTCACATGGTGGCGTTTGAAGACCTCCATTCTGGTGAAAACTCCGCTTGAACTCATGCAGGCGCACAATGACGGCTTCGCCGGTGTCCTCAAAACTGAAAGTTCACACCCGCGAAGATCCCCCAATCCGGTTGGCCATCGCCGTCGGAGGCCACGGTATACTGCGGTTCGACGAACAGGTTCAGAACCCCGTTTTCGCGCTGGAACACCTGGCCGATCCCGAGGCCGATGGGGATGGCATAATCATCGGTCTTGAAGTCGTAGGTCATCACGCCGGTTGATCGCAGGTAGGTGCCGCCACCGAGTTGATAGAATACGAATGGCTGAAAGGCGGCCGCGTTGACGTCGTCGCGGGTGTCTTCGCCTGCGAAACTGGCCTGCCAAGTCAACAATTAGCCGTATTGCACGGTCGGGCTGGATGCGTTGAACAGCACGTTTGCAAATCCCGCCGACCATTTGCCCAATCCCAGCGCGTCATCTGTCGCAGTCGGCGCGGTGAGCTGCGGACCGATCCCAAAACTGATCGCGGGGTTGCCGGTGTCGAACAGAAAGGCCGCAAAGACGTTCAGATCGCCAAGGCCGGAGCGGTCCCCACCCCCAGCGCGGGGCACGGTATTGATGGGCAGAGTCGCGCGGGCCATGATGTTTGCAGCGCCCAGCCGAAACGGTTTGGCCCCGCGCAGCAGAACGGCGTTTGCGTCCCGGTCGATGCTCGACAGGTTGCCGAAATACTGGTTCTGCAGGTTGAGCGACGTGGTGTCGGCGAGCGGGTTGTTCGCCTGTGCCGCGGCATCGGCCTCCCCCTGCGCAAATGCCGCCGAGGCCATTGTCGCGGTGATGATTGTCAGTGACAGAGCTCTGGTATGCTTCATGGCTGAGCGGGTCCTCCAGTTTGCGCGCCTGACTGCTCGGTCTTCTCCCTAGGGCTTCATCCGGAATGAAGCAGTCGGCAGGATTTTTGTGCAGGCATTGTACCTCGCGTGTGGAGGGCCGTGGGGCTGGGCCACGGCCCCCCTTCGGTTGGGCGCCGCGCGCTGGGCGCGGCGGCAGTTCTCAGTTGGGCAGTTCCCCGGCATTGACCGTTTTGACCTGGAAGGGGTTGCCCTCGACCCCGCTGGGGCCTGCCTCAGGGTCATAGCGCCCCGGAACGGCCGCAGCGCCTTCGGTGCCCGGCATGACCTCGAAGGTCATCTCGAAGTCGGTCAGCAGCGAAGCCAGCTGCGTCAACACTGACCGATCGCCCTCGGCCTGAGCATTCCCGGCGTCGATCTGTGCGTCGATGGTCGCCTCGCCGATCATGACCGGAACTAGCTGCGCGCGGTCGATCGTGAGGGTCAGGTCGGGGGTCTCGGCCTGGTAGCCTTCGATATTTGTCAGAGTGGCGTTGCTCAGTTCGAGGATGTATTTCTCCTCGATGTCGGGATGCACGATGTTGATCGTGAACTCGGTATCGCCCGCTTTCCGGCTGTCCATCTTGATCGCGATGTAGTCCAGGAACAGCCCCGTGGGCATCGCCTGGATCACGTCCGGCGTTGCGGTTTCGGTCGCAGTGCCCGTGGGCAGCGGGGAGCGCAGCTCATAGGCGCCGGCGAGGAAGCTGCTGCGCAGGCCGGGGTTTTCCTGCTGGTAGCCGATCTGCTCGAAATTGTCGGCCAGTAGGTCCTTGGCAGCCGTGTTGTCCGGCTCGGCATAGACAAGCTTGTTCAGGATCTCGACGGCGTGGAAATACTGCCCGGTGTCGAACGGCTCCTGCCCCTTGGCGAGGATCGCGTCCGCACCGCCCATCATCTCCACATAAAGCGGAGCGGAATCCGCCGGTGACAGCGGGATTAGCGTGGCCGGGTTGGCATCCCAGTAGCCGAGGTAGCGGTTGATCACCGCGCGTACTTTGTGCTCGACCGAGCCATGGTAGCCACGGTTGAACCAGTTGTTCGCGATGCTCTCGGGCGGTTCGTAGACGTTGTGGATCTCGTTGATCGTGACGCCCTGATTGGCGAAGTGCAGCACCTGGCTGTTCAGGTTCGCGTACAGGTCTCGCTGTGCGCGCAGCACCTCTTGGATGCGTTCGTTGCCGAATCGTGGCCAGTGGTGCGAGGCGAACATGACCTCGGCCTCGGTGCCGAACATCTGCAGCGCTTCGTTGATGAACTTGGACTATCCCAAGGCATCGCGCACTTGGGCCCCCCGTAGGGTGTAGATGTTGTGCATCGTTCCAGTGACGTTCTCCGCCATCCAAAGCGCCTTCACGTCGGGCAGGTAGGTGTTCATCTCGGACGGGGCTTCGGTGCCCGGGGTCAGTTGGAAAACCATGTGCACACCATCGATCGTGTGCTCTTCGAGGGGCTCCGAAATCTCCATCGTCGGCGCGATCAGGCCCGTGGCGCCGCTGGAGGCAGCCTGGCCGAGGCCTTGGGTGACATAGCCATAGGGGCTGGCCGGCAAGAGCGAGGCGTACTGATAGAACATCCGCCGCGTCATGGCGTTGCCGGCATAGACGTTTTCGGACACCGCGTGCTCGATAAAGCCTTCAGGCGCGATGATTTCGACCTCGCCAGCCTCGATCGCCGCATCATCCACGAGGGCACGCACGCCCCCGAAGTGGTCCGCATGGGAGTGCGAATAGATCACGGCCACAATCGGACGTTTGCCAAGCTCCTGGTTGACCAGTTCCATTGCCGCCTCGGCGGTTTCCTTGGACAACAGCACGTCATAGGCGATCCAGCCGCTGTCGCTCTGGATCAAGGTCGGGTTTGAAAGGTCGTAGCCGCGCACTTGGTAGATGCCTTCCATCACCTCGTAGAGGCCGAATTGCGTGGTCAGACGGGCCTGGCGCTCGAGAGAGGGATGGATACAATCGAAGTTCTCACCTTCCTTGAGGAAATTGAATCGCTCCAGGTCCCAGGCGAACCCGCCGGCCTCCGCCTCAATCTGGAGCGTTTCGGGCGCGGCGATCAGGTCACGGGCGAGCTCGTCGAAATCCTGAGTGTCATCGAACGGCAGCGCTTCGCGTGCTTCGTTCAGGATGTCGATGGTGAATTGCGAGGGCATCTTTCCCTTCTCGTGGAAATGCGCGGGCGGCTCAGCATCCTGAGCGATTGCGCGTGGGGCGAAGCCGGGCGCCGTGACCGTCAATGCGATCGCGCCCGACAAAGCCGCGACCACCAGTCTTGCTTGTGTCATGTTTAGGTTCTCCTTCCTGTTGTCTGCTGACAGTCCGATCTGGACACGCGCCGGACATGGGGCCGGGGCTGTACCGCGATGGGTGAAGCGAGCCAGCGCCGGGCGACCACAGAACTGCCCACAGGATGCGGAACGGCGACGATGGCGCATAGTTGGACCATGTACCTATCGGGTGGTGGATGCGCCTCAGACTTTCGGGAGGAACCCGGAGAGGTCCGCGCGGGACAGGGGTTTTCTGATGTACGCGTCTGCGCCCGCAGCCAGGCAACTGCCTTTTGCACCTTCGCTATCGCGCCCCTTCATGACAACGATTCTCGGGGTGAAGCCGCGTGCTCTGAGTTGTGCGATCAGGTCCGGGCTGCGAACCCCGGGAAGATGCAGATCGAGAAGCAACAAGACCGGCGGGACCTCGAAAGCGGCCCCGAGAAGGGCTTCGCCAGAGGCAAAGGTCCGCGCATCGTAGCCCAGAGACCGGGTTCCCAGCGTCAATGCCCGGCTCACGGCGTCATCATCGTCGACAATCGCGACAAGTCCAGCATCGCTACACATGGGCCAAACCTACGCATGCGCGGCCGTTGCCCGATAGATGCCCAATGGGCCTACATCACGGTGCGCCGATCCGGCGGGTGACGGCGGCACGCACCAAGTCCGCGAGGTTACGCATCCCCATCTTCTGCATGACCCGCGCCCTTTGGACCTTCACGGTTTTCTCCGCAAGTCCCAGGTCCATTGCGATGTTCTTGTTGGGCTCTCCGGCCACCAACGCATCATGGACCTGGCGTTCGCGCGGTGTAAGTCTTCGCAGACGCCGTTCGAAGCGCGCTTCTACCGACAGCGCGGATTGCGCGTCGCATGCATGGTCGATTGCGTTGCGGACCGTGTCAGAAGCCGTTCGGATTCGACGGGCTTGGTCAGAAAATCGAAAGCTCCGGACTCCATCGCGCGCACGCCCATCGCGATGTCGCCGCGCCCGGTCAGAAAGACCACGGGACAGCTCTTGGATGTCGCGGCGATCCGGTCCTGAAAGGCAATGCCGTTGATCCCGGGCAGTTACATATCGACGATGACGCATCCGATCCTGTCGGGGTCGAAGCCATCCATGAACGCCTCGCCACTGGCATGCTCAATGGCCTCGTACCCGTGCCGCATGATCATTCGTCGCAGCGCACGCCGGATCGCGGCGTCGTCCTCGACGATGTGGACAAGGCATTCCTGGGATTCCGGGGCACTCATGGCGCTGGAAGTGCCAGTATGGCGCGGGTTTTCGATGCCGCGCCGTCGACGTGGAGTTGACCGCCATGAGCCTCTGCAATCGTCCGGCTGATCGACAGCCCGAGGCCCATTCCATGCGCCTTGGTCGTCACGAAAGGTTGGAAAGCGGCGTCCCGCACGGCCTCGGGCAGGCCCGGGCCAGTATCGGTGACGGACACCTCGCGCATGCCGTCGGTACGCAGTGTCGTCTCGATGCTTATCCGCCGTGTCTTTCTCGGTTGATCCGCCATGCCATCTGTAGCGTTGAAAATCAGGTTCAAGAGAACCTGTTGAAGTTGCTCCGCATTTCCTGTCGCAATTAGGGCAGCCTCGCAGAGTTTCAAATCTGTCCTGACACTCCGCGCGATCAGCTCGCTCCGGATCAGGCGCAGGGTCGCGCGCACCACGTCGTTGAGTTCGACAGGTTGGACGTCAGGGGCCCCCTCGCCAAGGAGTTTGCGCAGGTTGTCGATAACACCCGCCGCGCGCCGATCATCGTTGGCAATGTCTTCCAGGATTTCGGCAATCTCACGCAGATCCGGCGGGCTTTGTCGTAACAGGGCCCTGCCGGATTCCGCATTCATCAGGATCGAGGTCAGGGGCTGCTTCAGCTCATGCGCGATCGCGCCGGACAACTCGCCCAGTTGGGACACGCGCGAAAGCCGGGCGACCTCCGCCCGCTGCTGGGCAAGCTCGGCCGCGGCACGGCGACGGCGCTTTTCCAGAACGCCGAGGCCGATGATTGTGCTCGACTGCAAGAGGATGATCGGGAAGGCCAGGAGGATTGCCGCCCAGTATTCCTCCCAGACGCCGGGGTCGTAAAATAGAATCTCAGCGCCGGGCAGGAGGCGGTCTTGATCAAGATCGAACCGCTGCATCTGTCGCTAGTCGAGCACGGATGAAGCGGGCACCTCGATAGTCTGCGACACATTCGTAGGATCATCGACGAGCTGAAGCGCCGTTTCGGTCAGCGCCGTGCCGAGCGACTGAAACGTCGAGAAATGCCCGCCCACGAGACCGCATCCGACATAGGTGTCATAGACCCCGTAAACTGGCGTACCCGAAACCTCGGCGAGCGTAACGGCGGCTTCAACCGGTGTGAACAGCCGCCCCGCTGCATCCCGGAAGATGGTGAGTACGATCGCGATGGTGTCCCGGTCGAGGGCCGCCGCGGCGTCGCGAAACTCCTCCAGCGTCAAGTCCGACAGGTGGGTGACGTCAAGCTCCGCGAGACCTGCGAGTTGTTGCTCAGCGGAGGCCTTCCAACTTTGATCGAAGGCCGCGCTTCCGGTGAAAATGGCGACGCGTGTCGCATCAGGCTGGAGCGCCCGCGCCAGCTCCAGCGTGCCGACAAGATCGAAGGAGCCGAAGACGCCATAGGCATTGGGCGGCAGATCGAACCCGCGAAGATCTTCGCTGTCCACGCCGCCGAAAACGATGGGAAGTCCCGGTGCAAAACGGTCCTGATGCGTTATCGCGAGGGACAGTGCCTTGGGGCCCACGGTCAGGACCGCGTCGAGCGTGTCGTCGCTGTACTTGCGGGTCACCTTGTGGATGAAATGCCGATCCTCCTCGGCACCAGGAAACCTCTGCAGGTCGCGGTGCTCGCCGTAAACCTCGAACCGCGACCGCGCATCCGCCTGGGTGAGCGCCGAAGAGATGCCTTCCTGAATTGCGATGTTGGCGTAGAGCGTGCTGGAACTGGAGTAGAGTACGAGGAACCGGACCTGTTCAGGAAGGTCTTCCTCCTGAGCCATGGCTTGCGACGTGCCGATGAACAGAAGCGCTGCTATTGCGGCCAGCAGGTGGCGTAGGCCAGGACCGTTATGACCGGCCTTCGGACGCCACCATATTGAGGACGCCCGCCTCATGACAGCGCCAAGTCCTGCATGTCTTTCGGCGATCTGCATCCAGCGCGCTTTTGGCACGGCCTTCACCAGCCCTTTTTGTCAGGGGCTCAGACTGGGTGCGGAAAATAGTCCCGTCAAGCTGACCAAGTCCTTGGCGCGCGACCGTGAACCAGGGCTTCCGGGACTGTTGTGGCGGGTGCAGTGATCGGGTCGGTCGACAGGTGGTCGTCACCGGCGAGACCTGTTCGACCTGCCCCGTTGGTCGCGGGGCAGATCGGGTTGTGTCAGCGTGCGGGCAGAGGCATCCAATCAGCCATCGCGACATCCGCGTGCTGGAACTGAGGCATCTTGGCACCGAGGTCTTCCATGTTGCGGATGTCATTGTCGTTGAGAAAAGCCTGCGTGATGAGAGTCGGCGGCACGATCACAGACGCGCCGGGATCCTCGCCGGCCAGCATGAGGGCAAGCGCGCGCACGGAGACTTCCCCGACAACCGCTGGGTTGGTGGCAACCGTGGCCTTCCAGGCGCTGCCCGGTTCGCGCATGAGCGCGATGTCCGCAGTGGAAATATCGGCCGAGTAGATGCTCATCTCGCCGCTCAGGCCCAATTCGTCCGCGGCGATTTTCACGCCTTTGGCGAACTCGTTATAGGGGGCGAAGAAGACCGAGATGTTCGGGTTCGCCTGAAGGGCCGCGCGTGCCTGGTTGGCATTGGCATTCGCGATCGGATTGTCGAGCGTGCCGATCCGCGCTTCTTCGGTGATGCCTGGATTGGCAGTTTTCACTTCTTCCCAGGCCGCGTGGCGGCGGTCGAGCGGCGCGATGCCCGGGACGTAGACATAGCCAGCGGCAAAGCTGTCGCCATTGTCCTTGATCGCCTGTTCCAGAGCCAACTTGCCGAGCAGATAATCGGACTGCTCGACCTGCGGAATAGCCGCGTTCTCGACATTCACGTCGAACGCCACAACCTTGATCCCCGCATCAACCGCGCGCTGTGCGGCTTCCCGCATGGATTCCGTGAGACCGTGCTGGATGATGATCCCGTCCACGCCAAGCGCGATGGCCTGGTCGACCATGTCTGCCTGCAAGGCGGCGTCCTGGCGACTGTCGAATACGCGCAGGTTCACACCAAGTGCCGCGGCCTGCGTTTCGACGCCTGACAGGTAGGCCTGGAAGAAGTCGCCGGTGGAGAGGTAGCGCACAAGCGCGATAGTGACCTCTTTTGGGGTATCCAGTGGGGCAGGTACCTCCTGCGCGGTTGTGGCGCCCGCGCCAAGCGCAAGACTTGCCGCACTTGCAAAGGCCATGAAGTGACGTCTCAGCATATCGAGTCCTCCCTATCGCTGATGATCAATGCCCCGGGCCGCTGCGGCGCGAGGACAGGTAGAAAGTGAAGACAAGGGCGGCAACCAGGACCGTGCCCTTGACGAAATCCTGGGTATAATAGGGCGCATTCATCATGGTCATGCCCTGAAGCAGGATGCCCACGAAAAGCGCGCCCATGGCGGTGCCGAAAGCGTTGGGTCGGGCTGCGCCCAGCACCGCAAAGCCGATCAGGGCCGCCGCCACGGAATCGAGCAGCAGGTTGTTGCCGCTGGCAATGTCGCCCCGTCCCAGACGGGCAGCCAGCAGGATACCCCCGATGGACGCGGTCACGCCCGAGATCATGTAGGCCGCGATCTTGTAGCGGTTGACCGGGGTGCCGACGAGACCAGCGGCGCGTTCATTGGACCCGATGGCGTACATCAATCGTCCATGCCGGGTGAAGCCCAGAAACAGCCAGATCAAAACGGCGATCCCCACAAAGATCACCACCGGCATCGGCAGCAGGCGCTCGATAACCACATCGAACCGGTGACGCCCCAGCCAGAGGAAGGCCGCCGAAAAGGTGCCCTCGGCCACGGTGCCATCGGACAGGGTCATCCCCGTAGCGATGGAATTACCCTGGGTCGGAATGCGTTGCAGACCGATCAGCAGGAACATCATGCCCAGCGTCGCCAGCAGATCGGGCACCCGGAATTTCACGATCAGCAATCCGTTGATGAACCCGACCAGGGCCCCCATCGCGAGGCATAACAGAACCGCGACGATTGCCGGGTGTTCGAGGATCACCATGGAATAGGCCGACAGCATCAGCGCCGATGTCGCCACCGCGCCGATTGACAAGTCAAATCCGCCGACCACCAGGGTGCAGGTCACCCCAAGGGCAAGAATACCGGTGATCGCCACGGATTGCAGCACGAAGGCCGCCGACAAAGGCCCGAGGAAGCCCGGCGCGGCGAGACTGAAATACACGATCAACCCGAACAGGAGCATCAGGAAGCCATAGCGAATGGCGATGTCGAGAAGTCGGTCGTTCATGGAGATGTGCCTGTCACGGTCGATGTGGCCCCCGAGATATCCGCGACAAGCGCGGCGAGGTCGATGTTCCGGTTCGTGTGTTCGCCGACGATTGCGCCTTCGCTCATCACTACGATCCGGTCGGCGATCTCGAGTGCCTCGTCGATTTCCGCTAGAAACACGAGGGTGGCGCGTCCTTGGGTGGTGGCGCGAATATGGTGACCGATGTCGCGGCGCGCGCCGATATCCACGCCTTGGAAGGGCTCGTCGAGCAATAGGACCTGCGCGGGCTCCAGCAACCAGCGGGCGATCATCACTTTCTGCTGGTTGCCGCCCGACAATGTGCCGATGCCGTCCCTGACGGATTGGCACACGATGCCCAGCCGGTCCACCATGCCTTGCGCGGTGCTGCGCTGTTGGCGAGATTTCAGGAACGACCCGACACTCATACCCTGTAGAAACGGCAAGGTCATGTTGTCGGCGATCTCGAAAGCCGGGATCACGGCGTTGGTGCCACGGTCCTTGGGGGACATGAACACACCCTGTGCAACCGCATCTTTGACCGAACGCGGGCTGTAGTCCTTTCCCTTGATACGAATGCTCCCCCGTATTGGCCTCGCGATGCCAAAGAGGATCTCGGCGAGGCGGCTCTTGCCGCTACCCAGCAATCCGACCAGGGCGACAACTTCGCCGTCATGGGCGGTCAAGGTGATCGGGGAGGCACCTTCGAACAACTGCAGATTTTTGATTTCCAGTACCGGATGTGTGCCTTGCCGCACCTCGGCGTCGACCTCGGTCATGCGGTGGCCCAGCATCGCCGTCACGGCGGCTTCAAGGTCGAGCGGTTCAGTCTCGAAAACACCTGAAATCATGCCGTCGCGCATGACCACGATGCGGTCTGCGATGCGGCGAATATCCGACATTCGGTGCGAGATATACAGGATCGCCACGCCCTGAGCGCGCAGGCGGTCTATCAGCTCGAACAGCCGGTCCGCTTCGGTCGCCGAGAGCGATGAGGTCGGTTCGTCGAGGATCAGAACCTTGGGCGCGCGGGCCATGGCACGGGCGATGGCGATCATTTGCCGGTCGGCGACGGACAGGTCAGACACCCGGGCCCTCAGGTTCACCTCGATACCCATCGCGGCGGCCACCTTGGCTGCCTCGGTACGCAGGTGGCGCTCGCGCACGAAAAGGCCATGCGAGTGTTCCGCCAACCGGTCCAGCATCAGGTTGTTCGCCACATCGAGATCGGGGATTACGCCGTCGTCGATGGATTGGTGGACCGTCACGACCCCCTGCCGGATCGCGTCGGCGGCATCCTCGGGGTCGAACGCGTTCGTAGCAAGGCGCATGGTGCCGCCATCGGCGCGGTGTTGGCCGCATATCACTTTCACCAGCGTGGATTTTCCAGCGCCGTTCGCGCCCATCAGAACAGTCACGGACCCCGGATCCAGAGCCAGGTCGATGCCGCGTAATACGTTGTTCTTGCCAAACGATTTTTGCAAACCGTTCACTATGAGCGCATGATCAGCCACGCGTCTCCTCCCCCGTGTCGCGCGACGGTAGGCGGGCGTGAATACATTTGTCAAATAATTTGACATAAGTATAAACTGAGGACTACGCACAACTCGACAGCGCGTCAGAGCAACCGAGGGGAGGCCGCCTATGGGCGCAGGCACGGCGTATGAAGCTTTAACCGTGGAGACACTGCCAGAGCGGCTCCGGGGCGTCTCGGCGCTCGCGTCCCGTGTGGGAAATGATCCGGGGGCTTGGCAGGTGGAAGAGGTCGGAGATGGCAATCTCAACCTCGTTTTCATCGTCAGTGGCCCCAGCGGAAAAGTGATCGTCAAGCAGGCGCTGCCCTATGTCCGTCTGGTTGGGGACAGTTGGCCGTTGCCTCTCTATCGCGCTTATTTCGAGTATCACGCGCTGACGCGGCAGGCCGCACGCGACCCGGGCGCGGTGCCGACGGTGTACCATTTCGACGAGGCGCAGGCGCTGATCATCATGGAATACCTGTCCCCCCATGTGATCTTGCGGCGCAAGCTGATCGCCGGGGAGCATGTCGCGGGGCTGGCCGCGTTTCTGGGCCGGTTTTGTGCCCGAACAGCGTTTCGTGGATCCGAGCTGTCGATGCCGAGCCCCGAAAAGAAGGCTGATGTCGCCCTGTTTGCAGGGAATGTGGAGATCCCAGCCATCACAGAGGCTCTGGTCTTTGCCGACCCGTATTTCGATGCCGAGATGAACAGTCACACTGAAGGACTTGAACCGGTCATCGCCAGGTTGCGCGCCGATGTCGGCTTGAAGGTCAAGGTGCAGCAAGCGCTGCAACGCTTCGTGTCGAACACCGAAACGATGGTCCATGGCGACCTGCATTCCGGCTCGATCATGTCAACCGACAGCGATAGCCGCGTGATTGACCCGGAGTTTGTACAATACGGGCCGCTCGGCTTCGATATCGGGATGCTCTGCGCCAATTTCCTGATGGCCTATTTCAGCCAGCCCGCCCATCGCGGTGAAGACCTTGCGACCTATCAAGAGTGGATCCTCAGCGTGATTGCGGACACCTGTTCCGTCTTTGAAGCCGAGTTCCGCGATCTGTGGCGCAGCGAGCGGACAGGCATACTTTATCCCCAAACCTTGTTCGAGGATCAGGGGCAGGACAGCACTCCGGCCTGTGATGCCGTTTTGGCAGAGATTTGGCGCGATGCCTGGGCGGTGTGCGGGATCGAGATGCATCGACGGTGCCTCTCGCTGGCGCATAATGCCGATTTCGAGGACATCGCGGATGTGCGGGTGCGCGCACCGCTGGAGGCGCGCAATCTGCTGATGGGGGCCGAGTTGATCCATTCGGCCGCAACGCTTGCCGATGCAAAGGCCGTCTGCGCCCTTGCGCGGGACTTCAATAGAAAGGACGTCCTATGAAAATCGACGGTACACACTACCGTTCCTTGTGGTGGAACCACGAACAAAACGTTCTCGAAATTATCGACCAACGCTGGTTGCCCCATGACTTTCGCGTCGTTCCGGTCGCCACGATGCAGGATTTCGCGGATGCGATCTACCAGATGCGCGTGCGCGGTGCGCCCCTGATAGGGGCTACGGCGGCTTACGGCATGGCGCTAGCCATGGCCGAGGACCCCTCGGATGCGAATATGGATGCGGCTTGGAGCTTTCTGGAGAAAACCCGCCCTACGGCGATCAACCTGCGCTGGGCGCTGGATCGTTGCCGCGCTGCGCTGCGTCTATTGCCCCAAGCTGATCGGGCCGCTGCCGCCCTGACGCTGGCCCATGACATCGCGGACGAAGATGTCGAAATCAATCGCCGGATCGGGGAGCACGGGCTTGCCCTGATCCGCGAAATCGCCGCCTGCAAGCCCGAAGGCGAACCGGTGCGATTGCTCACCCATTGCAACGCCGGCTGGCTGGCCACGGTGGATTGGGGCACTGCGACCAGTCCCATGTATCACGCCCATGATGCGGGTATCCCCTTGCAGGTCTGGGTCGATGAGACACGCCCCCGCAACCAGGGGGCGCTGACCGCATGGGAACTGGGCAAGCACGGCGTGCCGCACACCTACATCACCGACAACGCGGGCGGTCACCTGATGCAGCACGGCCTCGTGGACATGGTGATTACCGGCACCGACCGCACCACCCGCCAGGGCGACGTGTGCAACAAGATCGGCACTTACCTCAAGGCGCTGGCGGCGCGGGATAACGGCGTGCCGTTCTATGTGGCGCTGCCCTCGCCGACGATCGACTGGACTGTCAGGGACGGCGTGGCCGAGATCCCGATCGAAGAACGCGACGCCTTCGAGGTGACCCACGTGCAAGGGATCACCGGGACCGGTGAGATCGGCATGGTGCAGGTCACACCCGACGGTACAAGTGGCGGTAACCCGGCCTTCGACGTGACGCCGAACCGGCTGGTTACGGGGCTCATTACCGAACGCGGTTTGTGCAACGCATCCGCAGAGGGATTGGCGAGTCTGTTCCCCGAGTTCTCCAAGGCAGCCGAATAGCCCGTGCCCCTTTCGGTCAGTCCTCTCGGCAAGCTGAAAGGCGGCGCTGCGGACCCGATGCGAATGGCATCGCGTGACGACGCCCTGTTTGTCGAAGCGGCATGGCTCTACTACCATGACGGGTTGAACCAGACCGAAATTGCCGAACGTATGCGGATCAGCCGCGCATCGGTGGTGAACTACCTTAATGAAGCCCGCACGAGGGGCTGGGTGCGGGTGCATCTCGACAGCGATGTTTTCCGAGGGCACCGCCTGGCGGCAGAGCTTTGTGCGGTCTTTGGGCTGACCGATGCCTTGGTTGTGCCGGACGATCCGCTCGATCCCGAAGGGGCCGCGGCCAGCGTCGCACGGGTGACCCGGACCGCGGCGGACTGGCTGCCACGTTTGCTGGAGCCGGGCGACCGTTTGGGGGTGTCCTGGGGGGCGACCATTTATCAGATGGCGCAGCAGGTGCCTAACGCCCCGGTACCCGATCTGAGGGTCATTCAACTTCTGGGGTCACGTCCCGCGGCACTCGGATTTGCCGCCGAGGCTTGCACGGCGATGTTGGCGCAACGTCTGGGGGGGGAATGCATCAACTTGCATGTGCCCCTCGTGCTCTCGAACAAGGCGCTGCGCGATGCTTTGTGCGACGAGCCGGTGGTCCGGGAACAGCTGGAAGCGCTGGCGAGTTGCAACAAGACGGTGCTGGCTTGTGGGACCTGTGATGCCGACGCGCATGTGGTGCGGAGCGGTATCGTGACCTCGGACAGTATCTCGGACTACCGCGCCAAAGGCGCAGTTGGCGTGATCTGCGGACGCCTGATCGACGTTAAGGGACAACCGGTGGTGGCCGAGGTCGAGGACCGCATGATCGGAGTGACTCTTGATCAGATGCGAGGCAAGGACATGGCGCTTTTGGTTGCCGCAGGACCGGGGCGCGCAGCTCCGGCAAAGGCCGCAATCAAGGGGGGATTTGTCACCCATCTGGTAACCAGCAAGCGCATCGCAGAAGACCTGTTGGAGACGGCACCATGACACCCGCAACCCCGCTGACAGATACGACCGCCACACGGCAGGCGCTGATCGATGCTTGCCTCTGGATGAACGCACGACATCTCAACCAGGGGACGTCAGGCAATATTTCGGCGCGTATCGCCAGCGGTATCCTGATCACCCCGTCGGGTGTGCCCTATGAATACCTGACACCCGACGCTTTGGTCACGATCCCGCTGGACGGATTGCCCGACAGCAACGGTGCGCAACCATCATCTGAATGGCCGTTTCATCAGGGAATGCACCAGGCGCGCCCGGACATGCCGGTGGTGCTGCATGCGCATCCGCCCTATTGCAGCGTCCTTGCAGTGCAGCGCCGATCGATCCCGGCCTGCCACTACATGATCGCAGCCTTCGGCGGCAATGATGTGCCCCTTGCCGATTACGCACTTTTCGGCAGCCCTGAACTGTGCGCAAACATGGCACGCATCATGGCCGACCGTCATGGGTGCCTAATGGCCAATCACGGCGCGACGGTCCTAGGCGAAACCGTCGACAAGGCTCGCTGGCGGCTGGAAGAGCTCGAGACACTGGCACGCACCTACCTGTTCAGCAGCATAGGGGGCGCGCCGCATATCCTGTCGGATGCCGAGATTGCTGAAGTCATGGTGGCTTTCTCAAGTTACGGGCCACGTCATTCCGAAGAGCGGAACGGGGAGGGAGAGAGATCATGAAATATCGAACGCTGGGTCGGAGCGGTCTGAAGATTTCGGTCATTACTATGGGGACCTTCACTTTCGGCGGGCGCGGTGATTTCGGCCGCACGGCCAGCCAGGATGTAACCGACGCGCGACGCCTCGTAGACAGTTGCATCGACCACGGCGTCAACCTGTTCGACACGGCGAACATGTACTCCACCGGGCTGTCCGAAGAGATCCTCGGCGAGGTTTTGGAAGGCCGATATGACGATATCCTCGTGACCTCCAAGGCGCGTATGCCGATCGGCGATGGCCCGAACGACGAAGGTGTCTCGCGCTGGCACCTGATCCGGGAATGCGAGCGTTCCCTCAAGCGGCTGCGCACCGACCGTATCGACATCTACTACATGCACGAATGGGATGGTCTGACCCCTGTCGAGGAAAAGATGGAGGCCCTCGATACGCTGATCCAGCACGGCAAGATCCGCTATGCGGGCTGTTCCAACTATTCGGCCTGGCATGTGATGAAATCGCTGGCCGCTGCGCCGCGCCATTCCAGCCGCTTCGTCACTCAGCAAATTCACTACACGATCGAGGCGCGCGACGCGGAATACGAGCTTCTGCCCCTGTCGGTCGACCAAGGGCTGGGGGTTCTGGTCTGGTCGCCTCTGGCGGCCGGGCTGTTGTCGGGCAAACACCGTCGCGGGAGGCAGACGCCCGAAGGCTCGCGGCAGGCCGAGGGCTGGAACGAGCCTCCGATCCGCGACATGGAAAGGCTCTGGAGCATCGTCGATGTGTTGGTTGAGATCGCCGAGGCTCATCAGGTCGAGGCCGCCCAGATCGCCCTGGCGTGGTTGCTGACACGGCCTGCGGTAGCGTCCCTGGTCGTCGGCGGGCGGACCGTCGATCAGTTCGAGCGCAACTTCCGCGCGGTCGATGTCGTCCTGTCGGAGGATGAATTGAAGCGCCTTAACGATGTCAGTCGCCTTCCGCTGGTCTATCCGTACTGGCATCAGCACAATTTCGCCCGCCCGCGGTTCAGCCCCGCCGACCAGGCGTTGCATGCCGATTACCCGGACCGCCATTATGGCGGCGAAGACCCATTGGTCTGAGTGGCGAAGGCCTTGTGTGAACCCGTTTCGCCACGGCGCGCTCCTGGGGCGGGTGTTGCCAAGAAAGGGCTGGGGATGACACATTGAGCCGCAGGTTTATCTTGCTAACCGGGTGCTCTGGCGGTGGAAAATCAACAGTCCTGCAATAGCTGAGCGCCAAGGGTTTCGCCATCGTGGAAGAACCGGGTCGACGCATCGTCGCAGATGAAATTGCCAAGGGTGGCACTGCTTTGCCTTGGTTGGACATGGGGGCGTTCGCGCGGCGCGCCGTCGAGATGGCGCAATCGGATCTGCAACGGGCTACGGGGCATGAGGGTCTTGTATTCTTCGACCGGGGCATCGTCGACGCCGCGGTCGCGTTGGAGCATTCGGGCGGCCCGTCCATCCGGGAGACACTGGGTGCGGCTCGTGCCTATGCGGGCCGTGTTTTCGTGGTGCTGCCGTGGGAAGAGATCTTTGGCCAAGACGCCGAGCGCCGACACGATTTCAACACGGCGGTGCAGGAGTATCATCGTATAACGCACGCTCTGGACGCGTTGGGATACGATGGACGGGTCTTGCCGCGCGTGTCAGTGCGCGACCGGGTCGAGATGGTTCTGCAAGGCTGCACCGGACGGTCGGCGAGATCGCCCTGATGCCCTGAGCGCCAGGCGCCCGAGCGCCTATTTGTCCACGGCGGCCCTGATCACCGACTGCATCGCCAGCATCCCGGGATCGTCCAGACCGATACTCTTTTCGCCGAAAATGCGGGCGCGGCCGACCGTGGCCGGTTTGTCGCGAAAATCCTCCAGCGCGCGGTCCACGGCCTCGGCTGCTGCGCTGGCCTTGTCATCGGCCTTGTCTGTCGTGCGGGCGACGTAGTCGAGGCTGTCCAGAACCGTCTTGCCGCCAAGCTCTGCCTTGCCCCGTGCCTGCATCTTGTCGCGCGCACCTGCGATGAGACCGGGAATACTCTCCGATTCAATCTCCTGCTGACCCCGCAGTTCCTTTGCGGCGCTCATCAGTCCTGTTGCCATGAGCGTGCCGTAGGACGACCCCGAGGACTTGGTGAACGCCTGGGCGCATCCCAGCAGGGCCATGCCGATATCCTCGGGCAGATCGTCCTTCATCGCCACGATCGCGCGCATGCCACGTGTCATGGTGACCCCCAGATCACCATCACCAAGGGCCGCATCGGCACTGTTGAGTAGGTCGAAATCCCGCTCCATCGCGGCTGCGATGCGGTCAATGGCACCCAGAAGTGTATCGCGGGTGATCGTCATCCAACCCTCCAGAACGCGCAGTCGCACGGTGCCAGAAGCAACTTCTCAAGTTCGTCATCCAGCTTGCACAGGGTGAAGGACACGCCCGCCATTTCCATCGACGTGGCGTAACGCCCGACCAGCGGCATGACGATGCGTGCGCCCGCAGCTTCGAGCCGGGCCTTTACCCTGCGGTAGAGGATGTAGAGTTCTTCGGGCGGTGTCGCTCCGAGGGAGTTCACCATCACGGACACGCGGTCGCCATTGCCGATCGGCATATCGGCGAGAAGCCTGTCCATCATCTCTTCGGCGATCTGATCGGCGGTCTGCAGCTTGCCGCGCCAGACGCCGGGTTCGCCATGAATGCCCATGCCCATTTCCATTTCGTCTTCGGCGATCTCGAAGGTGGGTTTGCCCGCTTGTGGCACCGTGCAGGGTGACAGCGCCGCACCGATGGAGCGGCAGGCATCCGCGGCTTTCTGGGCCACGGCGGTAACGCCATCCAGGTCACGGCCTTCCTCGGCGGCGGCCCCGGCGATCTTGAAGGCGTAGACCATGCCCGCGACACCGCGGCGTTTTTCGGCTTCTGCTGGCGGGGCAGAGGCCACGTCATCGGCCAATAGCACCGTGGTGCAGGTGATGTCGTCGAACTCCACCAGCTCTCCGGCCATATCGAAGTTCATTACATCGCCGCCGTAGTTGCCATATAGGCGTAGCACGCCAGCACCGCTGTCGGCCACGCGGATCGCATCGGCCATCTGTTCGGCTGAGGGCGAGGCGAAGACATCCCCGATCGCGCAGGCGTCGAGCAATCCTTCGCCCACATAGCCGGTAAAGACCGGCAGGTGGCCGGACCCACCGCCGGTCACGATCCCGACCTTGCCGTCCTTGCCCGGGTTGGCGCGGGCCACGACCTTGCCGGTATCGCCGTGCAGGCGGTAGTATTCCGGATGCGCGGCGATCAGCCCCGCCAGCATCTCGTCGACATAGTCTTCCGGCTTGTTAAGTATCTTTTTCATCATGTCCTCCTCCCGCTCTGGACGGATGGTTTATTTTGGTGGCTTCAGGCTACTGCGCAGGGCGGTCACGGCATGGGTGTTGATCACCATGACGAGGATTAGCAGCGCGCCCCAGATCAACTCGCGTGCGAAATTTGACACCCCAAGCATGTTCAGGCCGCTGGACAGGAACTGCATAGACAGCACCGCCAACACCACGCCAATGACGCGACCATAGCCACCATAGGGGTTCACCCCGCCCAGCACGGCGATCAGAACCGCCAGCAGCAGGTAGGAAGACCCGTAATCGGCCTTCGCTGAATTGGCACGGCTCATTATGATGAGCCCGGCAACCGACGCGAACATCCCGGCGATCACGTAGACCTTGAGCAGCATGCGGTTGATGTCGATGGCGGCATAAAGCGCCGCGAGCGGATTGGCCCCGTACATCGTCACGCGCAATCCGAAGGCGGTGCGGGTCAGGACCAGGTGCAGCAGGAACGCCAGAACCGCAAACAGGATGAGAGGGACAGGCACACCCGCCAAGGTCGCGTTTCCGATCAAGGCGACCGTGTCGGGAAAGCCCATGACTGCGCTGCCACCGGTCATCGCAATGGCAAAACCGGTAAACACAAGACCGGATCCCAGGGTGGCGAGAATGGGCGGAAGGCCGAAGAATGCCACCAGCGATCCGTTGATCAAACCGGCAATCGCCCCGATGCACAGCGCTGCGGTGATCGCGATTGCGAGCCAGATCGCGGATTGCGCGGCGGGCATTTCGGCATTCGAAAAATGGGTGAGGATCAGTGCGGCGACAACCGCCGACAGGTTGGCGATGCCCACCACCGAGAGGTCGATCCCGCCGGTCATCATGGCGATGGTCATGGCCAGTGCGAGGATCGCGAACTCGGGAAACTGAAACGCCATCGAGGTCAGGTTCTGAGATGACAGAAAGCGATCCGGCGACAGGACTGACATCAAGCCGAAGACAAAAACCATGATGATCAGCAACCGGAACTCCGGGCTGGCGGTGAAGTCTTTCACAGATGTGTTCATTGGCAGGAAAACCTCATCCAGCTTGTGCCGCCGCCCGCTTGGCACGATAGGCAGGAACGCCCGTTCCGAGCAGGATCAGGATGCCGATCGTGACTGATTGCCATGTGGTCGGGATGCCGATGACGATCAGGCTGTTCTGCACGATCACGATCAACGCGACGCCGAGCATCGTGCCCGTGAGCGTGCCGTACCCGCCGATCAGGCGCGCACCGCCCAGAACCACGGCCGCGATGACCGACAACTCGAGCCCGACCAGGGAGAATGGATCGGCCATGCGCCCCACGGAGCCGTGAATAATCCCGGCCAGACCGGCCAGGGCCCCGACATAGACATAGACGAAAAACTGGGTCCACTTGACGTTAATGCCGATGCGCCTTGCGCTTTCGACCGAGCCGCCGATGGCATAGATCGACCGCCCCAGCATGGTCTTTTTGAGAATGAACCAGGTCAGCACGATCACAAACAGCAGCGCCAGCGCCGCCCAGGGGATCGAATAGAAATTCCCCGCCTCGGTGGTGCCTCTCGCGATCACGCCGCGTGAAAAATCACGCATCGACGGGGGCAGGTCCGAGATCCGCTGTGATCCGATGAAGGTCAGCAGAAAGCCGCGAAAGATCGACAGGGTGCCCAGTGTCACGATCAGCGTGGGAAGACCCAGAAAGGCAATGAAGAATCCGTTGATCGCCCCTAATGCAGCGCCGAACACAACTGAAATCACGAAGATCACGGGCCAGGGTATCTCGGGCCAGATGGTAAGCGACAACACGGTTGACGAGTACATCGCGAACACGGCGATGGCGGTAAAGCTAACGTCGATCCCACCGGACACCAGCACCAGCATCGCGCCGACGGCGAGGATCCCGATTACAATGGAAGCGCGCAGCAGGTCGGAAACGGTGGTGATGGTCAGAAATCGTGGGTCCGAAACGGTCGCGACAATGCAGAACAGCATGATCACACCGGCCACCAGCGTTTCGTTGCGGGTCCAGAAATCCTTGGGGAGCCAACCGGTCATGAGGCAAGCCTGTGGGCAAGGTCGTCTTCGGTAAGCGCCGTGCCTTCGAGGGCGTCGATGATGCGGCCCTCCCGCATCACGAGGACCCGGTGACAGGTGGCCAGAAGCTCGGGCAAGTCGTCCGAGATCACGATAACTCCGATGCCTTCCCGTGCGAGGTCGCGGATGATGTCGTGAATGTCTGCCTTCGAGCCCACATCGACACCAACACTAGGCCCGTTCAGGATGAGCACCCTTGGTGCCCGCGACAACCACCGAGCGAGGGCAACGCGCTGCTGGTTGCCACCAGAGAGGGACTTAACCGGGGCCTCGACATCCGGGGCCTTGACCTTGAGCCGGCGCAGCCAGTCGGAGGCTTCCTTTGCAAGCCCCGCCATGTCGAGAAAACCGCCGCTCGTATGCGCATCGAGCCGCCCGACCGCGACGTTGCGCAGAATGGACTGGCTCAGAAACAAGCCCTCGGTCAGGCGGTCTTCGGGCACATAGCCGATCCGGGCCAGCGACGCGGCCTGCGGATCGCCAAGGGGCACAGGGCTGCCGTCGACCAGGATGCTGCCTGCGTCCGGGGTGACCAGACCGAAGAGTGCCTTGGCAACCGAAGTGCGACCACAGCCCAGAAGCCCTGTGATCCCCAGCACTTCTCCGGTTCTGAGTTCGAAACTGATATCGGAAAAGGAGCCCGCCTTGCCAAGTCCCTGCACCTGCATGAGCGTTTGCGCGCCTGCGGCGACGTCGCTGGGCGGCACCTCGGGTACGTCACGGCCGGTCATATGATAGGTCAGGGATTGGGTGTCGAACTCCGAGGCCGGGCCTTCCGCAACCTTCTTGCCATTGCGCAGAACCACAACCTTTTCGGACACCTCCAGCACTTCTGCCAGCTTGTGGCTGACAAAGATCACCGCGACGCCTTCCTCCTTGAGCATCCGGATGATCCCCTGAAGGCGCCGCACCTCTTTCTCGGTGAGCGCGGTGGTGGGCTCATCCATGATGATCAACTGGGCCTTGGATGCCAACGCGCGGCAGATCGCGACCAGTTGCTTCTGCGCCACCGGCAGTGTTTCGACCCGTGCGTCGAGGTCGATCTGAACGCCGATCCGGTCCAGCGCGGCGCGGGCGATGTCGCGCACCGCGCGGAACTTGAACAGGCGCTGGCGAGTCGAAAGCTGCGTGGTGAATGCGATGTTCTCGGCCACGGTCAGGTTGGGGAACAATGAGAAATCCTGAAAGATCACCATCACGCCCGCCGCCGCTGAAATCCGCGGGTTGAGGGTGACATGCTCTTGGCCAGCAATTCGAACGGTGCCTGCGGTCGCAGGCTCGACGCCCGAGATTATCTTGATCAGGGTCGATTTGCCGGAGCCGTTTTCACCTGCAAGGCAGACCGCCTCGCCGGGTTGCACGGTGAAATCGACCGAGTCGAGCGCCGTCACACCCGCGTAGCGCTTGGTGATCGCACGCAGATCGATGAACGCGGTGTCATGGTCTGAAGACATGAACAACCAACTTGATTTTAGGGCATTCACAAGGATGAGGGCGGCGCATTCGCCGCCCCCTTTCGGTCAGGGGATCAGAACGGGTATTCGCTCATGTTTTCCGCATCGACATTTACCCATGCCTGGCCGTAGATGACCTTGCCATCGAGCGAAACGCTCTCATAGCCCGGCAGTCCAATGTCCATGCCGTCGGTAACTTCCTCGCCGTTCATCACCATCACGGCGAGTTTGTTCATGGCCTCGCCTGCAACCGCAGGATCCCAGAACCCGATACCGTCCACTGCGCCGGTTTCAAGATACTGACCGGCGATGGAGGGCAGGGAGGTGCCGAAAACGCAGGTGGCGTCTTCCATGCCGCGCTCTTCGATGGCGCGCCCGATGCCCGCGACATCCGTAGAAGCAGAGCCTTGCATGCCCTTGATGTTCGGAAACGCGCGCAAAACCTCCTGCGTCTTGGTGTAGGCCTGCTCGGCGTCGTCGAAGGTCTCGTTCTTGTCGCCGACCAGCGTCATGTTCGGATAGTTGGCCTCTTGGTAGGCGATGGCACCATCTACCCACTGGTTGTGGGTCTGGGAGGTCAGCGATCCGACGAAAACTGCGTACTCGCCCTCGCCGCCCATGCAGGTAGCAAGCTGTTCCATCAGGTTCGCCCCGAAGTCTTCGTTGACGAAGGCCTCGAGGTCATAGGTCGTGTTCTGCTGGGCAGCCGCCTCGTGAGTGATGACGGTTATGCCTGCTTCCATCGCGCGGCCCAGGACCGGCTCAAGTGCTTCGGGGGACATCGGCACGACGGCAAGCGCGTCCACGCCCTGGGCGATCATGTCCTCGATCAGCGCGACCTGCTGCTGCGGATCTGCTTGGGCGGGGCCGACCTGAAATGCGTTCATGCCCGTTTCCTCGGCAAACTTCTTGACGCCTTCTTCCATGCGGTTGAACCACTGGATGCCGGCAATCTTGACCACGGTTGCGATATCCTTGGAGTGGCCGTCTGCCACCGCCTGTGTCGCAAAAAGTGCCGACGACGCCATTGCCACGCTGGCCAGAAGTGTGAATTTGGTCTTCATCTGATCCTCCCTGTGCCCGCATTTGCGGGTCCTTGACCGAGGCTGCGGGGGTGCCGTCAGCCCAGGCAAAAAGTCGATTTGAACGTCCGCCTTACCATACACAGCAGCAGTGCTGGACGCCAATTCAACACTTGTGCATTGACTGCACGTTTGTGACTATATAACCACGAAAGCCTCGGTCAAGCCATTTTGCTGCAAGAAGCTGGGAGGCCCCGGACGCGCCATGTTGATGCAGAAACGCCAGGCTGATGATGACATCGCACAGGCGGCTTGGTTGTATTATGTGGGCAATCTGAGCCAACAGGAGGTCAGCAAGCGGCTGGGGGTTTCCCGGTTCAAGGTTCTGCGCATGCTTGCGGATGCGCGCGACCAGGGGCTGGTGCGAATCGCGGTCGAGCATCGCACATCACGGGCCTTGTCGCTGGCCGACAGACTGGTCACAGCCTTCGGGCTGCAAGAGGTGCAGGTGGCGCCGATCGGCGCAGATAGCGGCGACGAAGTCTTGTCGCGCAACGCTGTTGCTATCCTGGCCAGCGGGTACCTTTCCCGCATTGCCGCGTCCGACAGTCAGGCCACCATCGGTTTGGGCTGGGGGCGGACCCTGTCTGCCATGGCGGACAATGTGACCGGCGTTCGCCATCCGGGCCTGACATTCGTGTCGCTTATGGGGTCGGTGACCTATGCCTCGCATACCGCACCGGGCGACGTCTGCGTGCGACTGGCCGCCCAGACCGGCGGTCGCGCGATCCTGATGCCAGCGCCGTTCGTGACCGACAGTGCAGATGCCTGCGCTGGCATCATGTCACAGCGTCTGGTCCGCGAAGCGATGAGTGTCGCCCGCAAGGCCGATCATGCGTTGATGAGCGTCGGAGAATGCCGCGAGGGCGCGATCCTGTTCGACAGCGATATCTTTACCCCGGCGCAGATCCAGCAATTGCGCGATGCCGATGTGGTCGGGGATTGCTGCGGCGTTTTCTACAAGGCCGATGGCTCCGTGGCAGATATCGAACTGAACCGTTGCACGCCATGTGTGCAACCGCAGGACATGGGCGCGATGGACACGGTTCTGCTGGCCGGTGGCGCGGGCAAGCTGACGGCAACGCTGGCGGTGCTGCGGGCCGGCTTCGTGAGGAAACTGCTGATCGATGAGGGGCTCGCCACCAAGTTGGTCACAGCAAGTGAGCATGTGGGGGTGTAATGGAAGGTTTCGGCGTTCATACGAGCATGTGGACCATGACATGGGACCAGGCCGGTTGCGAGAAGGCGGTCGCGAAGGCCAGGGCCTATGGCATGGATTTTCTGGAAATCGCGCTTCTGGACCCGCCAAATGTCGATGCTGAACACAGCCGTTCGGTTCTCGAGGCGGCCGGGATGCGCGCGGTCTGTTCGCTTGGCCTGCCGCAGGAGGTCTGGGCATCGCGCAATCCCGAAGGTGCTGTCGATTTCCTGACTATTGCGCTGGACAAATGCGCGGCCATGGGGGCTGAGGCGTTGTCCGGCGTGGTCTATGGCGGCATCGGGGAGCGATCGGGCAAGCCTCCGACGCGGGCCGAGATGGACAATGTCGCAGATGCCCTGACACGGGCCGCGCGACATGCCAGATCTCTCGGGCTGTTGTTCGGGATCGAGCCGGTCAATCGATACGAGACCCATTTGCTCAACACCGGCTGGCAGGCCGTCGAGATGATCGAGCGCATCGGGGCGGAGAACATGTTCGTCCATCTCGACACCTATCACATGAACATCGAGGAAAAGGGCATCGCGCAAGGCATCATCGATGCGCGTGAGCACCTGCGCTACATCCACCTGTCGGAGTCCGACCGTGGCACGCCCGGGGCCGGTACCATCGCTTGGGACGAGATCTTCAGCGCCCTGCGGGCGGTCGGATTCAAGGGCGGTCTGGCAATGGAGAGCTTCATCAACATGCCCGCGGAGATCGCCGAAGGGCTTTCGGTCTGGCGGCCCGTTGCCTCCGGCGAGGCGGAGGTGATGGAAAACGGCCTGCCCTTTTTGCGCAACAAGGCGTGTCAATACGGTCTCATCTGACCGGACCCGGGAGACTACGAGAATGAAGAACACGACGCTGCCACAGCTTTATGAAGACATGCGCCGGGTGCGGACATTCGAGGAGCGTGTCGGAGAACTGTTTGTGCGCGGCAAATCGGCGGGGTCCATGCTGCACCTGTCGATTGGCGAGGAAAGCGCCGCCGTCGGGGTCTGCGCACATATGCGCGACGGTGATACGTTCACAACCCATCACCGGGGTCACGGAATTTTTCTCGCTCGCGGGGCCGACCCTGACCGCATGATGGCCGAGATCGCGGGCAAGGAAAGCGGCTATTGCCACGGCAAGGGCGGCTCCATGCACATTGCGGATATGGGGCTGGGCCATCTTGGGGCCAATGCCATCGTTGGGGGCGGTATTCCGGCGGTCGTCGGGGCAGGTCTGTCTGCACGGCACAAGAAGAGCGGCGCCATTTCGGTCGCCTTTTTCGGAGATGGCGCAACGGGCCAGGGCATCTTGTACGAAAGCATGAACATGGCCGCGTTGTGGAAGCTGCCGGTGATCTTCGTCTGCATCAACAACCAGTACGGGATGGGGACGCGCATTGATCAGGCCACGGCAAACCCCAACCTGCACGAACGTGCCGCGGCCTTCGGTCTGGCGGCGCGCACGGTCGATGGCCTAGATGTCGAGGATGTGGCCGATGCCGCGGCAGACTTGATTGCGGGCGCCCGTGCGGGTCGACCCGCGTTTCTGTCGATCGATTGCTACCGGTTCTTCGGCCACGCCCGCAAAGACAAGTCGCCCTACCGGGACGAAGCCGAAGAGGCAGAGGGCCGCAAGAAGGACCCGGTGCTTCGAGCACGCGACAAACTGATCTCCGGCGGATTGATGTCGGAGGCCGAGCTCGATGCGCTGGACACGAGGGTGGCCTCCGAAATGGACGGATCCATCGACTTTGCCGTTGCAGGCAACGAACCGCAGATGCAGTCGATGTTCCGTGATGTTTATGCCCCGTCGCAGCCGGAGCCGGAGCCTGTGCGCACCCGTCTCGACCGCATTCTGGCACAGGAGCCGCGGTAATGGCCGTGCAGCAGACAACCTATCGCGACGCTCTGCGCCTCGCGTTGTCCGAAGCCATGACCAAAGACGAAAACGTCATCGTCATGGGCGAGGAGGTCGGGCGCTACGGTGGGGCCTATGGGGTGACCAAGGACCTGATCAAGGAGTTCGGGCCGGAGCGGGTGATCGATACGCCCATTTCCGAGGCAGCCATCGTCGGTGCGGCCGTGGGGGCTGCGATGACTGGTCTGCGCCCGGTCGCCGAACTGATGTATGTGGATTTCATCGGCATGACGATGGATCAGCTTGCCAATCAGGCGGCCAAGATCCGCTACATGTTCGGCGGACAGATCGGTGTCCCGATGGTGCTGCGGACCCAGGGCGGCACGGGGCGATCTGCAGGCGCACAGCATAGTCAAAGCCTCGAAGGGTATATCATGCACACGCCGGGCCTTCGGCTTGCCATGCCTGCCACGGTCGAGGACGCGTATCACCTGCTGCGCCAGTCGTTGCAGCAGCCCGACCCCGTTGTCTTCATCGAACACAAGGGTCTCTACACCATGAAGGGCGCCCTCGACCCCGATGCCGCGCCTGCCGGCTGGGGCGAGGCGACGGTTCTGCGCGAGGGCGACGATCTGGTCATCGTCACCTATTCGCGGCAGGTGCACCATGCCTTGGAGGCTGCCGAAACCTTGGCCGGTGCCCATGGCATCAATGTCACGGTTGTCGATCTGCGCACACTCAACCCGCTTGATTTCGACACGATCCGCCCCCTCGTTGAAGCCGCCGGGCGCGCAATGGTGGTTTCCGAAGGGGTGATGACCTGTGGGGTGGCGGCCGAACTGTCGGCGCGGATCACGGAGGAATGCTTCGATTTCCTCGAAGAACCCGTGGTGCGCGTTGCGGGGGAGGATATTCCGATCTCGGTGTCACCGCTGCTGGAGCAGAATTCGGTGCCAACGCCGGAGTTGATCGTGGACATTGCGCGGAAGATGTTCGCATGAGTTCTCCGGCCAGGTTGACGCTGCCGATGCCGCGACTGGGCGAGACGATGGAAGAAGCGACCATCGCTGACTGGCTGGTCCAGCCCGGACAGAGCTTCAAGCGCGGCGATCCTTTGCTCGAGGTCGAGACCGACAAGACAATGGTGGAATACCCGGCGTTGGGCGATGGCATACTGATGGAAACACTTGTCGGCCCCGGTGACGTGGTTGAAGTCGGCACGCCGATTGCGGTGATTGAAACACGCGATGCGTGGGACAATGTGGAAGAGCCGGACGCCGCTGCATCTTCCCCCGGGGCCTCTCCTTCGGAAGTGGCGGGCACCGCGGCGCAAGCGCCCGTCTCACCTGATGCAGCACGTCTTCGGGCCACGCCATTGGCGCGTCGGATCGCCAGAGAGAACCATATTGCGCTTTCCCAGGTGACCGGCACAGGACGTCGCGGGCGAATAGAAGCGGGCGATGTGCGCGCTATGCTGAAAGAAGGTGCATCGACACCAGCGGTGATCCAGGCAGCGCCCGGGGCGACGGCATCCGTCTATTGCGTGCATGGCTTCGCCGGACTCGGTTCGAACTGGGCCGCCCTGCGGGCCAGCCTGCAACGCGCGGGCATTACATCGAGTGCGCCTGATCTGCCCGGACACGGGCGCAATCGGGTTGACGCCGGAAGTATCGAGGCGCTTGTCGACTGGCTTGCCGCGGACCTTGCAAGCCAACCGGAGCCGGTTCAGCTTGTGGGGCACTCTCTTGGCGCGCATGTCGCGGCCCGGGCTGCACTGCGCGTTCCGTCCCGGGTTGCCCGGCTCACGCTGCTTACTCCGGCAGGGTGCGGGATCGAGATCAACGGTGCCTTTCTGTCCGGCATGGCGGCCGCGCCCAGCGTTGGCGAGTTGGCCCATCTAATGCGGCTCCTGGGTCGGAAAGCGGCAGAGTTGGACAATCACGCCCTGGAGGCCCTGTCTCGGGAGTTGCAGGGAGATCGGCTTTCAGCCTTGGCGGCGGCGGCGGCGCGCGCTGATGTGCAGCGGATCGACACGATCGCTCCGCTGCGCAGCCTGGCAGGCAAGATACCGGTCCGGGCGATCTTCGGGCTCTCCGACCAGATCATTCCGCGCGATCACGCGTTTCACTTGCCGCCTGCCGTGGCCTGTCACATGCTGGAGGCCGGACATATGCCGCACTGGGACGCGACGGAGGAGGTCGCGTCGATTATCGCGGCACCGTGACACGGCGCAGACCGAGGGAGGATAGGAGCGTGGCGTATTTTCTGGCGGCGGACGGGGGAACCGAAAGCCTGCGTGTCCGAATCTACGATATAAACGGCGTGTGTGTCGCCTCTCATGCGGAACCTTACGAGACGACGTTTTCCCCAGGTGCCCGGGCCGAACAGAACCCCGAGGACTGGTGGACCTGCCTGTGCAAGGCATCCCGTGCATCTCTGGGCGAGGCCGACCTTTCAGGGGAGCAGATCGATGCAATGGCCTATGCCACGACCTCTTGCACAGTTGTCGCGCTCGACAAGGCGGGCAAGCCGCTGCGCCCTGCGCTTTTGTGGATGGATGTGCGCGCCGACGAGGAGGCGGAAGCGGTCCTCGCCACGGGCGATGCGCGCCTTCGGCTGAATTCGGACGGGGCCGGACCGGTATCGGCCGAGTGGATGATTCCCAAGGCGCTCTGGATCAAGCGCAATGAGCCGGATGTCTACGATGCTGCCGCGACGATTTGCGAGTATCAGGATTACCTCACGCTTCGGCTGACCGGGGAGCGCTGCGCATCGCTCAACAATGTCGGGTTGCGCTGGCACTATGCCAACCGCGATGGCGGCTGGGCGGAAAGCCTCGTGACCGCACTGGGCATGCCCGATCTGGTCGAGAAATGGCCTGCGCGCGTTGCGGCCCCCGGCGAGGTGGTTGGCAGCCTGACGCCCGATGCCGCCGAGGCGCTGGGCCTGACACCCAAGACCAAGCTTGTGCAAGGAGGAGCGGACGCCCTGATCGGCATGATCGGCCTCGGTGTGTCGCAACCGGGTCAGCTGTGCCTGATCACCGGGTCTTCGCACCTGCAATTCGGAGTGACGGAGAAGCCCTTTCACGCGCCGGGCATGTGGGGGGCCTATGCCGATATCGTCTACCCGGGTCGTCATATCGTCGAAGGCGGCCAGACCTCCACCGGCTCGATCATCAATTGGCTACGTCGCTTCGTGGGTGGCGAGTTCGATATCGACGAGATGAACCGCAAGGCCGCCGCGCTGCCGCCGGGGTCCGAAGGGCTGATCGTGCAGGACCATTTCCAGGGCAACCGGACACCTTACACCGACGCGCGCTCGCGTGGGGCGATCACCGGGCTGACCCTAGCGCATGAGCCGCATCACGTCTTCCGTGCGATCATGGAGGGTATCTCGATGGGCACCCGCGCGATCCTCGATTCCTTCGCCAAGGGCGGATACGAGGGCAGTGAAATGGTTGCGGGCGGTGGGGCGACCAACTCCGACCTTTTCATGCAGATCCATGCGGACACGGCGGGCATCCCGGTGCGTATCCCGGCCTCAACCGACGGGCCGACGCTTGGGTCGGCGATCCTCGCCGCTCATGGCGCGGGATACTTCGCGACCATAGACGAGGGTATCGCGGCGATGGTCAAACCCGGTCGCGTGATAGAGCCGAATCCGAAAGCCGTGCAGGCCTATGAAGAGATCTACGCTCGTTACCTGGCGCTTTATCCGGCCCTCAGCGGAGCACTTGCGCGTTAGCCCGCGTTGCCGGAGCACTTTGGCGCGCAATCAACGACGTCGCGCCGCAGGCAGAAAGTTACCTAACCTGGCCGCGAGGCCACGTGGTCCATACTGGCTAATAGGGACTGGTCCGGGACCTTGGCAAGACCATTGAACTTTCAAAAGTCTTTGTATGCAAGCCCAGGTCCGGAAAGGACGCTTGAATGTCATATCAGCGCTTCGCGATCTATCATGTGCCTCCGCAAGGGGCGCTGTCTGCGTTCGGGGCTGCGTGGTTGGGCTGGGATGTAACGGCGGGGTGCCCCTCGGTGCCCTTGGCAGTGCCGGAACGTGACGCGGTAACCGCAACGGCACACCGCTATGGCTTTCATGCGACCCTGAAGCCCCCCTTCCGGCTCGGGGAAGGTTGCGCATTGGAAGGGCTATCCGAGGCGGTCTCCACGCTTGCCCGACGCCTGTCGCCGGCGCGCTGCGATGGGCTGGCGCTCGGGCGGATGGGGCGGTTTCTGGCGCTGCTGCCCGTGGGGGATGCGACGGGTCTTAACCATCTGGCGGCGGCTTGCGTGACCCAACTCGATGCATTTCGTGCCTCACCCACGGCGGAGGAATTTTCCCGAAGGCGGGGCAGCGGATTGCGTCCGGAGTTGGAGGCCAACCTGACGAACTGGGGCTATCCCTACGTCCTGTCGGCATACCGGTTCCACATGACCCTGACCGACCGTCTCCCTGCGGCAGCATTGCCCGATTGGGAGGTCGTGCTGGCCGATCTTCTTCCGCCTCTGCCCGCTCCGTTCGAGATATCCGGCCTGGCGCTTGTGGGTGAACGTGCGGATGGTCGGTTCGAGGTGATCGATACCTTCCCCCTCGCGGGATGAACTGTCGCCGCGATCAGCTGAGTGCCTCTTCCAGCCGGTCCGTGGCCGGGGGTGGGGTCTGGGACAGGGCGGTGATGCGGGCATAGAGTTCCGGAGGCAGAGCCATGTCGCGTGCGGCAAGCGAGGCGTCCAGTTGCGCCACGTCGCGGGCGCTGATGATCGGTGCTTTCACGCCCGGATGGGCGGCGACCCAGGCCACAGCGAGGGTTGCTGGCGCCGCGCCTATCTCGGCCGCGAGACTGCGCAGCGCCACTGCAGTCTCATGCATCCAGGGCAAGCTGTAGCGCACCTCGTACTTTTCATTCTCGGTCAGACGCCCCGTGCCGCCCTCGGCGTATTTGCCCGTCAAAAGCCCCCCTCCGAGCGGCGAATAGGGCGCGACCGCGATTCCCTCGGACAGGGCCATGGGCAGGATCTCTACCTCGGCCTGTCGTTTGATCAGGGAATACATCGGCTGCAGGATGTCGATGCGCGTGCCGAACTGTTCAGCGACCGCCTGTGCCTTCATCACCTGCCAAGCCGCAAAGTTCGACACGCCAATGTAGCGAAAGCGACCCGCGGATTGCAGATCGGCAAGGGCTTCGAAGGTCTCCTCAAGCGGCGTCTCCGCGTCCCAGCGATGCAGGTAAAGGATGTCGACGGCATCGAGGCCGAGGCGCCTGAGGCTTTCGTCGAAGGTCGCGCGGATATTCGCGCGACCGCTGCCGCCGACATACCCGGCCTTCGTGGCGATCAGCAGATCATCTACCTGGTCCGTGACCATTTCGCCAAGCCAGGTCTCGGATCGACCCTCCGTATAGACATGCGCGGTGTCGAAGAAGTTGATCCCTGCGGCGCGGCAGGCTTCGAACATGGCGGCGCTTGCGGGTTTGTCGGCCGTCCCCCCGAACTGCATGCACCCGAAGCACAGAGACGAGGCGGGCGCGCCGCTGCGGGTTGTGAGTTGGGTCATGGGAGCCTCCTGCGATGTGGTTTCGGCCATAGAGGAGGGGCGGGCAGCGAAGGTCAACTGCCACATCAGAGGCGCTGATGCGCGACATCTATGCCGCTGCCATTTTGCGGCTGGAGGGCTATCGTGCCGCGGGCAGGTTGCTGGTCAGCGCGGCTTGCGGTGCTGCGTTGCAAAAGGGGTGCATGCATATGGGTTGGGTCGAGTTCATCCTCGCCTTCACGGTGTTCTTTCTGTCCCACGGGGTGCCGGTTCGCCCGCCGATGCGGCCCTGGCTCGAAGCGCGGCTCGGGGCGCGCGGCTTCACGCTGGCCTATTCGGCCCTGTCTCTTGGCGTACTGGCCTGGTTGATCGGCGCTGCCGGGCGCGCGCCCTTTGTGCCACTCTGGGACTGGGCCCCCTGGCAGGCGCACCTGGTACTCGCCGCGATGCTGCCTGTCTGCGTGATTATTGCTCTGACACTTGGCCGACCCAACCCGTTCTCCTTCGGTGGCGCGCGCAATGACACCTTCGATCCGGACCGTCCGGGCATCGTCCGGGTGACGCGTCATCCACTTCTTCTAGCACTGGCAATCTGGGCTGGGGCTCACCTGTTTCCGAACGGTGATCTCGCGCATGTGATACTGTTCGGCACCTTTGCGGCCTTCGCTCTGCTGGGTGGACGCCTAGTGGACCGGCGCGCGCGGCGCACGCTTGGCTCTCAATGGAGCCCCTTGTTGCAGAAATCCCGGCAAACGCCGGTTTTCAGGGCCTTTCCTCTGGGTGAAAGCCTGCTCAGGCTCGGCCTTGGGGTCGTGCTTTATCTCATTCTGATCGGGGTGCATCCGTGGCTTTTCGGGGTCAGTCCACTGCCCTGATAATGGTGTGTCGCCAACGGCTGCGGTTTGATGAAGGTCAAGGACGCCTTTGTCGGACCCATGCGAGACATGGAGGATAACGGGGATGGTCGGATCGTGCACGCTTCTTGTCGAAGGGGGCAGGAGCCGACCGGAATGAGGAACAAGACCGTGGATGAAATCGTCGAGAAATATGCGCGCGTGGCGACCCCGCGCTACACCAGCTACCCCACGGCGCCGCATTTCGAGCCCGCGTTTCCCGAGGCGACCTATCGCGGATGGCTGAGCGCGCTTGATGCGTCGGAGCCGATCTCTCTTTATGTCCACATCCCCTTCTGTCGCGAAATGTGCTGGTATTGCGGCTGCAACATGAAACTCGTCAAGCGCGAAGGCCCGCTTGCCGAATATGTCGAGACGCTGCTGAAGGAGATCGCTCTTGTGCGGGCGGCGATGCCGGGGCGCGTACCGGTGGCGCATCTGCATTGGGGCGGTGGGACGCCAACCGCATTGTCGCCGGACCAGATCGCCCGGATCATGGACGCCTTGCGGGTGGCCTTCGACATCCTGCCGGATGCCGAGATCGCCATCGAGAGCGACCCGCGTACCCTGACGGAGCCGATGGTGACGCGGCTGGCAGAACTCGGTTTCAATCGGGCCAGTTTCGGTGTGCAGGAATTCGACCCGAAGGTGCAGCGCGCCATCAACCGTATCCAGCCGCCGGAGATGGTTGCAAAGGCGGTCGGCATGTTCCGGCGGCACGGCATCGCGGCAGTCAATTTCGATCTGATCTACGGGCTCCCGTACCAGAGTGTCGAGACGCTGCTGCACACGGTGGACCTGGTTTCCGAAATGGGCCCGGACCGGATTGCGCTCTTCGGGTACGCCCATGTCCCCTGGGTCGCCAAGGCGCAGCGGATGATCCCGGAGGAGTCCTTGCCGGACGCACGGGCGCGGGCGGCGCAAGCGTCCGCTGCGGCGCGTGCGCTGACCGAGGCCGGATATCGCGCCATCGGCATCGATCATTTTGCCAAGCCCGAAGACGGGCTCGCCCGGGCGCAGGCCGAAGGGCGGCTCTATCGCAATTTCCAAGGCTACACGGACGATCCTGCGGCCACCCTGGTCGGTCTGGGCGCGACCTCTATCGGGCGGACGCCGCAGGGCTATATCCAGAACCAACCTGAGACCCGCGCCTGGGCGCGCGCCATCGAAAACGGTGCGCTACCGGTTGCCAAGGGCCGCGCCTTCGCAGGCGAGGACCTGATGCGTGCCGCGGTGATCGAACGGATCATGTGCGACGGTTACGTGGACCCGGATGCTATTGGTGCGCGCTACGGGGTGCCTGCCGGATGGTGGGGGCCCGAGCGTGATTCACTGCGGGATATGGAGCGGGATGGACTTGTCCAATGCGGCGCGACGGGCCTGCGCGTGACCTCCAAAGGCGCCCCGCTGGCACGGATCGTGGCAGCGGCATTCGATAGCTATTTCGCTGCTTCCAAGGCCCGCCATTCCGTGGCGTTGTAACGCGCGACGACCATGGCGAAGTCACGGTTCACGGCGACAAGACGCCACGGCAATTGTCGCGGGCGCTCAAAACCCGTGACGTGAACGCCGACTGTATCGCTCTGCACCTGAACCGCCCAGTCTGGAGCGTTTGTGTCATGGGGGCTGGTGATGTCGAATTCGGGGAAAAACCTGGCGGCAAGGCTGTGTTAAGTGGTTCGACAGACCGCCAACCTGATAAAGAAAGCGCGCCCGGAAATCAGACCGATCGACCGCGCCGCGCCGGTCGTTCCGGCCCCAACGCCATGCTGCCCGCGTCTTGCGGAGCACTAACGAGGCGTCTTGCAACCACCACGCGCAAACTCTTCACGACGATTAACGTGCGGGCCGCAGCAGCGGCTGCCTTGTCCTGAGTCCGGCGCAACATGCGCATGAAGGCCATCAAGGCAGCATCATGCCCCTGATCATGAAGAAGAACATCGCCGCAAGCAGCGCTGCGATCGGGACCGTGATGATCCAGGCCGCCGCAATCCGCAGCAGCAGGGTGCGCTTGACCAGCTCGACCCGGTGCACATGCCCCAGTCCGCGCCGTTCACGTTTCTTCAGAAGGCGATCAGCAGAGGCCTGGGCCTTCATTTCCCTCAGCATCTCGCCTTTTCCGGCAACGTCGGCGGCCTCGAACTTCGCGAGGAAGGCCTCCACCGCTTCCGGGTCGCTCTCGGCGTGGTGCTCCCTGATCTCGTCGAGCATCCGCGCGTAGCTCGACTTGATGTATTCACGCAGGAATCCCACCCCGAACACCCCGCCCACGGCGATATGGGTGGAGCTGACCGGCAGCCCCAATTGCGAGGCGATGATCACTGTGATCGCGGCCGCCATCGCGATGCAGAAGGCCCGCATCTTGTCCAGTTCGGTGATCTCGCTGCCCACGGTACGGATCAGCTTCGGTCCATAAAGCGCGAGACCCAGGGCGATCCCGATTGCGCCCACCGCCATCACCCAGAGCGGGATGCCCGCACTTGTCGAGACACCGCCCTCGGCAATGGCTTCGGTGATCCCCGCCAGTGGGCCGACCGCGTTGGCCACGTCGTTCGCGCCATGGGCGAAACTCAGCAGCGCCGCCGCGAATATGAGCGGCACGGTGAAAAGCTCGTTGACGCTCGCCTTGCGGTTCTCCATGGCCGCCGTCCGCGCGACGATATGGGGGCGCAGGATGACATAGACCGCCGCTGCCACCGCCAGCCCGATCAGGACCGCCAGCGGCAATGGCACCGCGATGAGTTTCTTGACGCCCTTCAGCATGAGGTAGGTCGCGAAGGCCCACGCCATGCCGGCCACCAGGATTGGAACCATCCGGTTTGCGGCTGCCAGCACGTCGCGTTTGTAGGTAATCGTCCGCTTGATGACATAGAGAAAGCCGGCCGCGACCAGCCCGCCCATCACCGGAGAGATCACCCAACTCGCCGCGATCCGGCCCACCACGGACCAGTCCGCGATACCCCAGCCCGAAGCGGCGATGCCCGCCCCGAGCACGCCGCCGACGATGGAATGGGTGGTAGAAACAGGGGCTCCGATGGCCGTTGCGCAGTTCAGCCAGACCGCCGCCGCCAGCAGGGCCGCCATCATCAGCCAGATGAACGTGTCCCGGTCGCCCACCAGGTCCGGGTCGATGATCCCGCTCTTTATCGTGCCTACGACGTCACCACCGGCGATCAAGGCGCCCCCGGCCTCGAAAAAGGCGGCGATCACGATGGCACCGGTCAGAGTGATCGCGTGGGACCCGACCGCGGGTCCGACATTGTTGGCCACGTCATTCGCGCCGATATTCATGGCCATGTAGCCACCGATCATCGCGGCCGCGACCATCAAGATGCCATCGGTGCCGCCCTCGGTCCGGACGATGGTAAACAACATGATGCCCACGATGAAGATCAGGGCCGTTCCGAAACGGAAAACTTCATCCCGGTTTCGCTGAACGGCTTTTTCGATATGGTCGGTTCGCAGCACGGCGCAGGCCCCCTCTGGCGCAAGATCGGCGGCGCCATATTCCTTGAGGGTGGGGCGGCGCATATGACCCAGGTCAACGCGAGTGCCTCGGGTTAGGATATGTTTCCAGGCTGCAACGCGATGAAGGGAGGCCGCCAGCGTGAAGCGCTTCTACCTGCCGCTCGTGATCGCGGCCCTCGTGGTGACCTTCTGGGTCAGCCCCGACGCCCAGGAAATCGCGGCCGGCGTCGCGATCTTCCTTTTCGGCATGCTGATGCTGGAGGATGGGTTCAAGTCTTTTGGCGGTGGTACGCTAGAACGACTGCTGGAGCGCACGACCGACTCGGTGCCCCGGGCGCTGTCGTTCGGGATCGTGGCCACCACGCTGCTGCAGTCGAGCTCGCTGGTGTCCATCGTCACCATTTCCTTCCTGAGCGCGGGCCTGATCACGCTCGTCGGCGGGGTGGGCATCATTTTCGGGGCCAATATCGGCACCACCACCGGCGCCTGGTTGGTCGCCGGGCTCGGGCTGAAGGTCGATATCGCGGCCTATGCCATGCCGATGATCGCCATAAGCATCGTGCTGGTGTTCCAGAAGTCCAAGGTGGCGCGGGGGATCGGCTACGCGCTTGGGGGGTTGGGGTTCCTTTTTCTTGGCATCCACTACATGAAAGAAGGGTTCGATGCCTTCAAGGATGAGATCGACCTGACGCGTTTTGCGTTGTCCGGGCTGTTGGGGCTTGCGGTCTATTCCCTAATCGGTACCGCCGCCACCGTGGTCATGCAGTCGAGCCACGCAACGATGGTGCTGATCCTGACCGCTCTCGCCGCGGGACAGATCAGCTACGATAACGCGCTGGCCCTGGCAATCGGTGCGAACATCGGCACCACGATCACCGCGATGATCGGCGCGATCGGTGCGAACTACCAAGGCAAGCGCCTCGCGCTGGCCCATCTGATCTTTAACCTGGTCACCGCTGGTGTGGCGCTCGTGCTCATCGACCCTCTGCGCCAGAGCGTTGACTGGATCAGTGACCTTGTGGGTATCGCCGCCACGGATTTCACCATGAAGCTGGCGGTGTTTCACACGATATTCAACGTGCTCGGCGTGGTGCTGATGCTGCCTTTCCTGTCGCGGCTCATCGCCTTTCTCGAACGCCGCATCGTCGAGCCGGTGCCCGATATCAGCCTCCCGCGCTACCTGAACGAGGCGGTGGATGAGTTTCCCCAAACGCTGGAGGTCGCCCTGCGCAAGGAGGTTTTGCACCTCTATGACAATGCCGCCGAGTTGATCCTGCATGGACTGAACCTGCATCGCGACGAGGTATACGCCGCCGAGGATGTGGGCGCTTTGGTTCGCAAGTGCCGCAAACCTCTCGATCTCGATCTGACGGAGGGCTATGATCGCCGGGTGAAAACGCTCTATTCGGGGATTGTCGAGTACACCACCCGTGCCGGAGACAAGCGAACGCCCCCGGATATCGCCGAGCGCATCTATGCCCTGCGCGACGTGTCTGCCGAGATCGTGCGCGCGGTGAAAGCGGTCAAGCACCTGCGCAAGAACGTCCTGCGCTACACAGTCCGCCCCCAGGGGGCGACGACAGAACTCTATGACGAGTTGCGCACGCAGATCGCCCGGATCGCGGTGGAAATCCGCAAACTCGACCGCGCCGCGCCGGAGGATCGCAGCACACTCTGGCTCGAACAGGAGCGCGCCCGGATCGAAGAGGATGCGCTGTCCACGTCGCGGCGCGTCGATGCGCTGATCCGAAAGGGCGTGCTCACGCCGGCGGCTGCCACCTCTTTCATGAACGATTCCGGATATGCCTTCAGCGCAATGCGCGCGATGATCGAAGCTGCGCGCAGCTATTATGTGGAACGCGATCGTGCTGTCGCCGAAGTCGAAAGTTTGCTGTCGCTCGACGAAGATGAGTTGGCTGAGGCGATGACCACGCCCCGCGAGGTCCCAATCGCGTCACGCGCAGACGACCGTGTCACGGAGCAGTCATGAACTTCGTGCAGGATAAGACCGAGTGGCGAAGAGAGGGGCAAACAGGATGGGGCTGAAAAAACTCGCCGACAAGGTAACCGACTATAACGCCCGCCTCGACAGTGGAAAGGCCAGCAGGATCACGCCCAGCCATGTGGAAAAGGTCCTGCGAAAGCTCCGCGTGAAATCCAACGAGCTGGAAGCCGAGATCGCGGCCGCCAGCTCGGCCAAGAAAAAGGCCCGGCTGGAAAGTAAGCTCGGGATCGCGCGGACCCATATCGCACGCGCGGAATGGTTGCTGAAGGAACTGGGCTAGGCGTTTTTGGCTGTTGTGCTGCGGTAAGCGGAGCGCCGAACTCGCCATCTGGCCAGTTGTCCTGATCGCCTGGCAGTCAGTTCTGCTGCGTGCGCTTGGGTGCCAGGCGCGCCGCGATGTCTTGATGGGAGGCGAGGATCATATCCGCGCCGTTCTCCAGTAACGTTTTCCCGTGTTGCTCGACGATGCCTTGCAGGTGTGCGCCACCGAGAAAGCCGACCCCGCGCATGCCAGCGGCCTTGGCTGCGCGAATCCCGTAGAGAGAGTCCTCGATGACCAGGCACCTGGACGGACTTACGTCCAGAGCTTCGGCCGCCATGAGAAACAGGTCCGGCGCCGGTTTGCCGCGCGAGACTTGTTCTGAACTGAAGACGTGATCGAAGCAATCCGACATGCTCATGGCAGACAGGGCGACATTGATCCTTTCGAACGTGCCGCTGGACGCGATGCAGAACCGCGTGGCGGTCTCGGCGAGTTCGAACAGTAGCTTCTCAAGATGCGGCAGCGGCTTCAGTTCCGCGCGGAACCTGCTGTAAAGCTCTGCCTGCCAGGCATTACCAAAGTCCGCTGGGGCCTGCGATGAGCTGTGTTGATCCACATAGGTCGAAATCGTCTTGAGCGATTTTCCCAGGAACTTCTGGCGGATCTCTTCAATCGTGAGGTCCATCCCGAAGGCCTTTAGCGACGCTTGTAGAGTGGCAAGGGAGATAACCTCGCTGTCAGCGATCACTCCGTCGAAGTCGAAGATGACCAGATCCACATCGCCAAACAGGTCCGTGCAGGTCTGCGGTGGGCGGAGCTTTCGCGGGGTATTCATGGCGCGCTGTTAAATGGCTCTGCCCGCCTCGTCAAACTGGTGCAACCTGTGTCGCGAGAAGCGCAAACTGACAGCTGCACCAACCTCTGTTTCATCGTCGCCATCAACGCGGGCGACAATCTGGCCGCCACCTTTCAAACCGAGGTAAAGCAGGCTCTCGCCTCCGAGGCGCTCCTTGACATGCACCGTGGCGGCGATGTGACCATCGCCGTCTGGAACGATCTCGATATGTTCGGGACGGCAGCCCACAAAGGCCGCCGATGCATCGAGAGAAATGTCCTGTAATCCCACATCGGAAGAGAAGACATTCATCGCTGGCGAGCCGATAAACTCCGCGACGAATCGAGAATTTGGCTTGTGGTAGAGGTCCATGGGGGAACCGACCTGTTCAATGCGGCCGCGGTTCAAGACCACGATCTTGTCGGCCATGGTCATGGCTTCGACCTGGTCGTGTGTGACGTAGATCATGGTCGCGCCCAACTGCTTGTGGAGTCCTTCAAGCTCCACCCGCATCTGCACCCTCAGCTTAGCATCTAGGTTCGAAAGAGGCTCATCGAACAAGAAAACGCTGGGGTTCTTCACGATCGCGCGCCCAATCGCAACCCGCTGGCGCTGCCCCCCCGACAACTGACCGGGCTTGCGGTCGAGATAATCTTCAAGTTGCAACACACGCGCGGCCTCCGCGATGCGTTCCTTGCGCAGGTCCGGTTCGAACCCGTTGACCTTCATCCCGAATTCCATGTTCTCTCGCACGGTCATGTGCGGATAGAGCGCGTAGGACTGGAATACCATCGCAAGGTCGCGATCGGCAGGCTCGACCGTCGTGACATCGCGCCCACCAATTTCTATACGGCCGGAGCTGACGCCTTCCAGTCCCGCCAGCGTGCGCAGCAACGTGGACTTGCCGCAGCCAGACGGGCCGACAAAGACGACGAACTCACCGTCCTCTATGTCTAGGTCGATGTCGAAAAGCGCCTGGGTCGTCCCGTAGAACTTGTTGATTTTGTCGATCTTGATGCCTGCCACGGCGCGAACCTCCTGCTCCCCGGGCCATCAGAAGCCCGCCACCATATGTATCAAGTTAGAAACTTTTGTATTGACAGGCAACTGCAATGTTACTTTTGTAAGCACGTAAATCCATTTGGAAGGCAATCCAAATGTTCCGCCAAGGGAGGAACCCATACTCATGAAAACTCTGAGAAATCTGTTGTGCTCTGCCGCCGTCGCGAGCGTGATGGCATCTGGCGCCATGGCCGATGGCCACGGTTGGAGCTTGAAGGACGCAGCCGCGCCTTACGCGGGCACGACCGTCGATGTCGTGTTCCTGTTGCGCCCCGGCTACGAGGCGATCGAGGCGATGTTGCCTGCCTTCGAAGAGGAGACCGGCATCAAGGTCAACGTGATCAAGCACCCCTATGAGAACGCGCTTGGCGAACAAGTCCGCGATTTCGTGGCGGGTGGCGACCTTGATATCGCGCTGATCGATCTTGTCTGGATCGGGAGCTTTGCTGAGAACGAATGGATCCTGCCTCTGGCCGATGTCCAGGCCAAGTTCCCTGATGCGGTCGACCCGGACCTAGATATCGACGACTTCTTTCCTCTTGTCCTCAACGCCTTTGGCGGCTGGAACGACACCATCTACGGCCTGCCGTTCGACAACTATTCGGGCCTGATGTTCTACAACCGCTGCATGCTCGAAGAGGCGGGCTTCGACGGGCCGCCGTCGACATGGGAAGAACTGAAGGACGTTTATGGCCCGGCGCTGACCAAGGATGGAAAATACGCTTTTGCCTTGCAGTCCAAGCGGAATGAAACCCAGTCCGCAGACAGCTTCGCACGGATGTTGTGGCCCTTTGGCGGCTCCTTCCTGAACGAGGAATTCCGGTCCAACCTTATGAGCGAAGGAAGCCAGGCGGGCTTGAAGTTCCGCCAGGAGCTCATGGAGTACATGCCCGATGGCATCGTCGCTTATGACCATGCCGAAACGGTGAACGCGTTCTCGCAGGGCGATGTGGCGATGATCACCGAATGGTCTGCATTCTACTCTTCGGTCGTTTCTCCCGAGACATCGCGGGTCGCGGATTGCGTCGAGATTGCGCCCGAGCCGATGGGGCCTGCCGGTCGCAAACCGGCTCTGGGCGGCTTCTCTCTCGCGGTGGCCTCGCAGGCGGACGAGGCTGAACAGGCCGCGGCATATCTGTTCATTCAGTGGGCAACATCCAAGGCAAACGCGCGCGAATACCTTGAGCGTGGTGGCGTTCCGGCCCGCCAGTCCGTTTATCAGCAAGACGGTCTGGAAGAGTTCAAGTTCGTCCCGGCGCTGGTGGAAAGCTGGCAGGACGGTGTGCCTGAGTTCCGCCCGCGCTTTGCGGAATGGCCTGAGATCACCGAGATCGTGCAGGAGTGGGGCACCAAGATGATGCTCGGCGAAGTCACCACCGAAGAGGGTGCGCAGGAAATCGGCACCCGCATGGAAGAGGTGCTTGACGCCGCCGGCTACTACTCGGGCGAAAAGCCGCTCGCCCAGTAATCACGACACCGCGTTTCGGGGCATCCTGAGGGATGCCCCGAAATCCCATAGGCCCACTAACCCTGGAGAAGATCATGAGCGGCCAAGTCCCCCGCAAAACTGTTTTTGCATTTATCGGACCCGCTGTGATCGGTTTGGCCTTGGTGGGGATTGCCCCGCTGCTCTACGCCCTCTGGACATCGCTACACTTCTACAACCTGACCAAGCTGCGGCGGGTCGAGTTTATCGGTCTGGAGAACTATTGGACGGTCCTGACGGATGAGGTGTTCTGGCAGGCGATGGGGCGCACGTTCTTTTTGCTCGGGACGGCCCTTCCGTTGCAGATCGCACTCGGACTTGGCATCGCGCTGGTTCTCCATCAACCCGGTCTGACCCTGGTCAAAACGCTGGCGCGGCTCAGCCTGGTTCTGCCGATGGCGACGACCTATGCAGTGGTCGGGCTTCTGGGGCAGGTGATGTTCAACCAGAAATTCGGAGTCGTGAACCAACTTCTGGGCGGCGCCGACATCAACTGGATTGGCGATCCGGAAAACGCCTTTGCAATGATCATCTTCTGGGATGTCTGGCAGTGGACCCCCTTTGTGGCGCTCGTTCTGCTCGCAGGTCTGACCATGGTCCCGGGCGAGGTTGAAGAGGCTGCGCGCCTGGAGACAAAATCCAAATGGACGGTTTTGCGCTACGTGCAGCTGCCCTTCTTGCTGCCAGGGCTTGTTGCTGTGCTGATCCTGCGCACCGCGGATACCTTGAAACTGTTCGACATGGTTTTCACGCTCACGCGCGGAGGGCCCGGGTCCTCGACCGAGTTCATATCGCTGATGATCCAGCGTGTCGGCTTTCGCGGTTTTGATCAGGGCCTCGCTTCGGCACAGGCGATCATCCTGCTGATCATCACTATCGTGCTGGCGCAAATCTACATCCGCGTCTTCTACAAGGAGGTTTGAGCCATGACATCGACCCGCTCCCTCTTTTCGCAGATCGCGCTACTGGTGTTGATCATCACCGTATGCGTGTTTCCGTTCTACTGGATGGTTACGACCTCCCTGAAAACCCAGATTGTCGCCCTGGAAGCCCCGCCCGTCTGGATCTTCGAGCCGACGCTGAGCAACTACCGCGAAGCGCTGTTCGAAGACGGCGTTCTGCGCACGTTGATCAACTCGTTGATCATCGCAATCAGCACGACGTTTCTTGCGCTCGTCCTTGGCGTACCCGCGGCCTTTGCTCTGGCGCGGTTCGAGTTTCGCGGCAAGAAGGACCTGTGGTTCTGGTTCATCACCAACCGGATGATTTCGCCCATCGTTCTTGCGCTGCCATTCTTCCTGATCGCGCGGAACCTCGGGCTTCTGGACAAGCATATCACGCTGATCCTGATCTACCTCACCTTCAACCTGCCAATCGTGATCTGGATCGTCACGGACCAGTTTCGCGGGATCCCCTATGATCTGGACGAAGCCGCCCGACTGGAAGGGGCGAGCCAGTTCACAATCATGCGGAAGATTTGCCTGCCTTTGGCCATGCCGGGTGTGGCGGTATCTGCGATTTTTTCGTTCATCTTCTCGTGGAATGAATTGATGTTCGGGCTGATCCTGACCCGCTCGGAGGCAAAGACAGCCCCGGCCATGGCTGTGTCGTTCATGGAGGGCTATAATCTGCCCTATGGAAAGATCATGGCGACTTCCACCTTAATCGTCATCCCGGTGCTTATCTTCGCGCTGATCGCATCCAAGCAACTTGTCCGCGGATTGACGATGGGAGCGGTCAAATGATCTTCACATCGGTTTTCCCTGTTCTGGCTGCGCGCCTGGGCGACGAGTAGCCAAGAGAAGCGAAGCGCATGTCACGCACGATCAAACTGGACCAGATCGACCCGGAAGAGCAGCTCCTGGTGCGCCTTGCTTGGGCGTGTGAATTCGAAGGCATGACCCAGGCCGCAGCCGCCAAGCGATTCAACGTCACGAGGCTTCGGGTCAACAGAGCACTGAGCGAGGCACGTCGCCGTGGCATCTTGCGCGTCAACATCGACTCCGTCTTCGCCGCAGCAGCCGAACTGGAATGGAATCTGGAACGCAGGTTCAGATTGAAACAGGCGGTTGTCGTGCCGTCCCCCCAGGATGCGCGTTCGGTGACCCAGTTGGTCAGCGCAGGGCTTGGCGGACTACTGGGGGAGTTGCTGCGCGACAAAGAGATCACGCATTTCGGCATGTCGTGGGGCAACACGCTCAATATGGCGACCCGGCACATGCAACCCTTGGATCGTCCTGATCTGGAGATCGTGTCGATCATGGGGGGCGTGTCGCGCGGCTCCGATGTGAATGGATACGAAATCACGACGCGCCTTGCGGATCTCTGCAATGCGGAACACAGCTTTTTCACTGCACCCCTATACGCGGGCAGCGCGGAAAGCCGCACCTTGTTCGTCGAACAGGACGTGATCCGCGACATGCTCGAGAAGATCCGCTCTTGCCAGGCCATTGCCCTCGCAACCGGCGATCTGGAAAGCTCCCTGCTGGTGCAGGATGCCTTGCCGAGCGGGATTACAGCCGATGAGTTGCGCGCCTTGGGCGGGGTGGGGGACATCACCGGGCATATTCTGGATGCTAAGGGCGAATTGATCGACCACCCGTTGAACCAGCGCGTCATCGGGATGTCATTGGATGATATGGCGAAGATCGACAACGTCATTCTCGCGGCGGGTGGCTTGCACAAGGTTGCCGTCATCAACGCAGCTTTGACCCGTGGCTTTGTCGACACGCTGGTCACCGACGAATACACAGCCGTCGCATTGCTGGAAGATCGCGCAAAATGACCCACACGGAGGAGCGCACATGGCCAGAGCACTCGTATTAGAAGCAGCGCGCAAGCTGGCGCTGCGCGACATCGATCTTCCCGACGAGCTTGGTCCAGAGGATGTCCGCATCGCGATTGATACTGTCGGGGTCTGCGGCAGCGACGTGCACTATTACACGCATGGCAAGATCGGCCCCTTCGTTGTGAAGCAACCAATGGTTCTTGGTCATGAGGCGGCGGGCATTGTCACGGAAATTGGCGCGGCGGTCACGCATCTGGCGTTGGGCGACCGGGTGTGTATGGAACCCGGCATCCCCAATGGCAGTTCCAAGGCCTCCAAGCTTGGCGTCTACAACGTGGACCCCGCGGTACAGTTCTGGGCAACGCCGCCTGTGCACGGTTGCCTGACGCCCTCGGTGGTGCATCCCGCGGCCTTCACATTCAAACTGCCGGATCACGTGAGCTTTGCCGAAGGAGCGATGGTCGAGCCTTTCGCCATTGGGATGCAGGCCGCTGCAAAGGCCCGGATCAAGCCCGGGGATGTGGCCTTGGTCACCGGTGCAGGGCCCATCGGCGTGATGGTCGCACTTGCCGCTCTGGCCGGTGGTTGTGCGAAGGTGTTCGTATCCGATCTTGTGGAAGACAAGCTGGCGATTGCTGCGGGCTATGACAATATCCACCCGATCCTGATCCCTCGCGACAACCCGGCGGAGGTTCTGCAAGAGGCGACAGAGGGTTGGGGGGCCGATGTCGTCTTTGAATGCGCGGGTGCGGCCGCGTCTATCCAGGCAGCGTTGGAAGCCGCAGCGCCCGCCGGCTGCGTTGTCTGGGTCGGGATGCCGGTCGATCCGGTGCCGGTGGACATCGTTCTGGCCCAGTCTAAGGAACTGCGAATGGAAACGGTGTTCCGCTATGCGAACATGTATGACCGCGCCATCGCCCTGTTGGCATCGGGCAAGGTCGATCTGAAGCCCTTGATCTCTGCAACCTTTCCCTTCGAAGACAGTATCGCGGCTTTTGACCGAGCGGTGGAAGCACGACCAACCGATGTCAAGATCCAGATCAAGATGGGGGCGTCATGACCTTGGCTCTCGACGGGCTTGCAGATCGATTGCTGGACGAGCTTCGTCCCGGTCTTTCGGCCGAGGTGCTGGCGCAGGTCGCGACATTGTCGCAGGCGTTGGCAGGTGCGAAGCGCATCTTGTGTTACGGCGTCGGTCGTGAAGGCCTGATGATGAAGGCGCTTGCCATGCGGCTTTATCACCTGGGCTGCGACGCACATGTCGTTGGCGACATGACGGCGCCTCCGGTGGGACAGGGCGATCTGTTGTTCGTCAGCGCCGGTCCCGGCCAGTTTGCGACCGTCGCAGCGCTGGTCGAGGTCGCCAGATTGAGCGGAGCCGCTACCATTTGCATCACCGCGGAACCAGGCGGTGCGGTACCGCGAAGTGTCGATGCTTGTGTGACCTTGCCGGCTCAGACGATGGCTGCAGATCAGGGAGACAAGACCACCTCGATCCTGCCCATGGGCTCGCTCTACGAGGTATACATGTTTCTGTTCTTCGAAATCCTCGTGCTCGATTTGCGTGCCCTTATGGAGGTCGCGCCTGAGGCCATGCGCGCCAATCACACAAACCTGGAATAGACAATGCCTTGGCAAGACCGCTTCAGCCTGCAAGACAAGACCGCCCTTGTCACCGGGGCCTCATCCGGGATCGGCAGAGCCATTGCCGAGGTGTTCGCCGATGCCGGCGCTGATATTGTCGGCCAAGGACGTGACTTGGACCGCTTGACGGATCTCGGCGCGCAGATCAAGACCACGGGGCGCCAGTTCGCGGCGATCACCGGCGATCTGGCCGATCCGGATCAAACGCAGAACGTCGCGGACCGAGCCCTTGCCGCTTTTGGCAAGATCGACATTCTCGTGAATTCGGCTGGCATTGCCGTGACCGGCCCGGTGACAAACTATGATCTCGACGACTGGCAACGCACGCTGGCCGTCAACCTGACCGCGCCATTCATTCTATCCAAGGCAGTAATGCCCGGGATGATGCAGCGCAAACAGGGCAAGATCATCAACATATCCTCGCAGACAGGTGTGATCGCCTTGAAAGACCATGCGGCTTACGCGACCTCCAAGGGGGGGCTCAATGCCCTGACCAAATCCCTGATGACCGAGGCGGCCCCGCATAATGTGCAGGTCAACGCCATCTGCCCCACCGTGGTGCTGACCGAAATGGGCAAGGAACTGTGGTCGGCGCCGGAGAGAAAAGACCCTTTCATTGCCCGCACGCCACTCGGGCGATTTGGGGAGCCGATCGAGATCGCGGATATGGCATTGTACTTGGCGTCGCCCGCTTCGGACCTGGTCAATGGCGCGGTCATGATGATCGAAGGTGGGTATTCCAGCATATGACTAGCCCTTGCGTCCACAAGGGCAGTTGCGCTCTGCGCCGGGCTGCGGAACGCGTCATCTCGAAGGTAAACCAGAACGGGGGGCATTGCCGTGAATGCGTTTGGCTGGAAATCGCTTTCATAACGGCGGGTCTCAAGCGGAAATCCCGCTGGTGCGCAATTCTGCCCATCTTTTGCTTTTCTGGTCAGTTCCAGCAGGCCTGGACACAAGGAAATCCCGATGCCGCCTGAATTCCGGATAAGCGCCGTGGCGCAAGTCGCTGGTTCTGATGTCCTGGCTCTGACAGGTGGTCTTAGCCAGCGCAGCGTTCGGTCGGTCAGACTGGGCAACTCAGTATGTACTCTCGCCGCCTTTGAACCATGCGCAGTAGATACAAGGCCGAGCGCGGAAGAGACTGCCGATGACTCGCTGGAGCATACCGATAGTATCCAGGGCAGTCCGGCGGCAGTCATTTGGCGGGGTATGCACCTCTTCTATGGGTAAGCCAGGAAACCAGGTTTGAACGGAAAGGCGCAGATATGACGGATTTGTCTGGAAAGGTCGTGGCAATCACGGGGGGCGCCTCGGGGATCGGTTTGGCTTGCGCGCGTGCGTGCATCGACGCGGGGGCCAAGGTTGCCATCATAGATCGAAACGCAACGGCTTTGGAAGAGGTCCGCGCCGAGCTCGGCGCGCAGGCCGTTCCGATCGTGACGGACCTGATGGACAAGGCGAGCGTGGCGCAGATGTTGTCCCGAATTCTGGACAAAGCCGGACGGTTGGACGCTTTCCATGCCAACGCGGGCGCCTATGTCGGTGGCGATGTCCTCGCAGGGGATCCCGACGAATGGGATCATGTGCTGAACCTCAACATCAATGCCGCGTTCCGATCTGTGCATGCGGTCTTGCCGCACCTGGCGAAGCAGGGCTCGGGCGACGTCATCCTGACGAGTTCGGTCGCAGGCGTCATCCCCGTAGTGTGGGAGCCGATTTACACCGCCTCCAAACATGCCGTGCAAGCCTTCACCCACAGCGTCCGGCGGCAGATGTCCAAACACGGTGTGCGCGTCGGCGCGATACTGCCCGGACCGGTCGTGACGGCCTTGTTGGATGACTGGCCCAAGCCCAAGATGGAACAGGCCTTGGCCGAAGGCAGCCTCATGCAACCCAAGGAAGTTGCCGACTGCGTCGTTTTCATGCTCACGCGGCCTTCCAACGTGACGATCCGCGACCTCGTCCTTTTGCCAAACGCGGTGGACTTGTGACCTGTTTTATCGGTGTCGATGTCGGCACGGGCAGCGCCCGCGCAGGGGTTTTTGATCTCGAAGGGACCCTTCTTGCCAGCAGGAAGCACGACATCCAGATGTGGCGCGCACCTGGCAACATCGCAGAGCAATCCTCCGATGATATCTGGCAGGCGGTCTGCAGCTGCGTGCGTGGGGCAATTTCCGATGCGGGGATCTCTCCGCAAGAGGTCCGCGGCATCGGCTTCGACGCGGCCTGTTCCCTGGTTGTCCTGGACGGCGACATGCACCCGCTCAGCGTCAGCGCCTCGGGCGATGTCGCGCGCAATGTCATCGTCTGGATGGACCAGCGTGCCACCGATCAAGCCGCTCGGATAAACGCCAAGGAGCATCCCGTTTTGGAATTTGTCGGTGGTGCAATCTCGCCGGAGATGCAGACCCCGAAACTGCTTTGGCTGCGGGAGAACATGCCTGAGAGCTTCGCGGCTGCCGGGCAGTTTTTTGATCTTGTCGACTACCTGACCTGGGCCGCAACCGGGTCACTGGCGCGCTCTTGCTGTACGGTGACATGCAAATGGACCTACCTCGCGCATGAGGATAGATGGGATAACAGCTATTTCGAAGAAATCGGTTTGCGGGAGCTGGCGTCGGAGAACTTCTCCCGCATCGGGACTGAGATAGTGCCTCCTGGATCTGCGTTGGCCCAAGGCCTGAGCCATGGCGCCGCCGCTCAGATGGGCCTTTTGGCCGGGATACCTGTTGCAGCGGGATTGATCGATGCGCACGCGGGCGGGATCGGCACGGTCGGTGCCGATCCCGAGCGCGGTCCCGAGGCCACGATGGCCTACGTCTTTGGCACCTCGGCCTGCACCATGTCGACATCGCCCGAAGCGCACAGGGTGCCCGGTGTCTGGGGGCCCTATTACTCTGCCATGGTGCCAGGCATGTGGTTGTCCGAAGGGGGCCAATCCGCAGCGGGCGAAGCCATTGCGCATCTCGTGACCGTCCATCCCGCCAGCGCCGAGGCCGAGGCAGCCGCCCGGGCCGAGGGGCTGTCATTGCAAACCTATCTCCTGCGCCAAGTTGACCGCCGCGTCTCGGAAAAAAGCGAAGTTGCTTTGCTCGCCGGTGCGCGCGTGGTGGTGCCGGATTTCCTCGGCAACCGCGCCCCGTTTGCAGACCCGGGGGCCACGGGCGCGATCTCGGGCCTGACGCTGTCTGCGGATTTCGAGGACCTCCTTGCTACGTATGTCGCCGCGGTCCTCGGCGTCGGATACGGGCTGAGGCAGATCATGCAGGCGCAAGGCCAGCATGGAGTGCGACCTTCGACCATCGTGGTCAGCGGCGGTGCCGGGGAAAGCGATACGATCAAGCAGCTTCTGGCGGACTCGAGCGGTTTTCCGGTGCTGTCGACACGTTCGGCCGAACCCGTGTTGCTTGGCGCCGCGATGTTGGGAGCGGTCGCGGCCGGGGCGTATCCGACAATCCAATCGGCAATGTCCGCGATGTCGTCTGTCAAAGCACGCTTCGACCCGTCGTCTGCCGAGATCTTGGCGCTACATCAAAAACGTTTCGAGGCCTTCGAGATGCTGCAAAAGGCAGATCAAACGGTCCGACAAGCCATGGTGGCCTTGCCGAAGGGGTCGGTTTGAACAGTCTGACGCTCCTGCCGCCAGTGCCAGTACCGGTCTCGGTTGCCAAGCGCAAAACCTTGACGGCTGTCGTCTTCAGGCGCGAGTGAGGTTCCCTGCAAGCCTTTTCGGCAGAGCCTACCAGCGATCATGATGCGCTTTCGGGCAAGGGTCGCTATGAAGTGCTCTCTCGGGCTTTCGGGTGGATGATTTTCGAAGCGGATGGTGCAAACGGGCTGACTCTGGACTCGGCGCCTGTCAGAGCTTGGGCTGCCAAAATTACCGCGGTTTGTGTGGATCCTGGGCCATTGGCCAAGGACCGCGCAAACGTGCCGGTGCAAAGCAACCGAGATTGACGACAGCGATGCCAGTCCCTACGTTCGATGCATGCTGGAACACGTAGATCATTTCCGATTTCTACTGCTGAACCGCCCGCTTCCCCGGGGGGACTAGGCGCCTGCGCCTAACACACTTCCCGGGGTCTCCTCACTTGCAAAAATCGTGACAGCGGGCGTTCGCCCCGAGGAGAAATCATGTTCGATCTCGATCACCCGGAAGTAGAGCTTGAGCCTTCATCCGGCGCCTTGCAGGATAGACGGACCCGCTTGCCTGCGGCGGATTACCGGCAGTTGCAAGAGCATCTGGAAAGTTGTGTGTGCGCGATACCGCCAGCCTCGGAACTGTTGGTCTACGTGCTTGCCAACAAGGTGATGAACACACGGCCCTCGGAAAACCTGCACCAGGGCGATCTCGTGGTTGGGGGATCTCGCGTTACCTACGCGATCGATGGTGGTGACCCCCTAAGGGGGCAACTGGTCCACCGCGTGCGCAAGGGGCCAACGAGTGCTCTCATTCCGGTAGCGTCGCTCTTGGGCGCTACATTGATTGGTATGCAGGTGGGGCAGCGTGCCCCTCTGCTCTTCGAGAATGGTCGCATCGGCAGACTTGCCGTGATCGCAGTTGACCACGCGACCTGACCTCAACCCCGACTCCACATTCCACAGTTAAACAAGAAGGACATTTTCAGATGTCTACATCACTTCAAGCTACGAAAAAGCATACCAAACGTTCTCCGAAAATTGTCATCAGTGCGGATGATCTCGAGCATCTCGAGGGGCTGGCGGACGGCATGATGCGGCGTCAGCCCGCACTTGCGGACCGTTTGTTCGACGAAATCGCGCGCGCGCGTATCGTGGCATCCTCCAAGATGCCGAAAAATGTCGTGAGTATGGGGAGTAGGGTGACCTATCGCGATGAGGCGACCGGACAGGAAAAGTCCGTGACCCTCGTTTATCCCGAAGAGGCCGATATTGCCCGGCTCCGGGTGTCCGTGACGACGCCGATCGGTGTCGCCCTGCTGGGCTTGGCGGAAGGCGCCAGTTTCCACTGGGAGACAAGGGGAAACCAGCGACGGATGCTGACCATCATTCAGGTGGAACAACCCGCAGCGACCCGGTGACGCCGCGCATCGCGATTTCCCCGGTTTGACCGGCGCCCTTCCTGTAAGGTGGCGCTCATCAGCAAGAGAATTAACGCCAGGTTGGGTCTCGATCGTGACAAACCTGATCAAGGAAAGTGGCTTGTCATGAAAGTCGTTATCATGGGCGCGGGCGTCATCGGCGTCACCACCGCATATTACCTGGCCAAGCAAGGCGTAAAGGTCGTGGTCATCGATCGTCAGACCGGCCCGGGCCTGGAGACGAGTTACGCCAACGCGGGTCAGTTGAGCTACGGGATGAGCTCGCCCTGGGCGGCGCCGGGTATTCCGGTCAAGGCGGTCAAATGGATGTTCATGAAACGTCGTCCGTTGTTCATCATGCCGCTCCTGAGCCCGACCATGTGGAAATGGTGTGTGCAGATGCTGCGCAACTGCAACGCCGAAAGCTACACGATCAACAAGGGGCGCATGGTGCGTGTGTCCAGTTATTCGCGCGATGTCATGCCGGATCTGATCGCCGACACCGGTATCGAATACGACGGACGCCAGATGGGCACGCTGCAACTTTTCCGCACCGCCAAGCAGATGAAAGCGTCCAAGGCCGATCAAGCGGTCTTGGCCGAGTACGGCTCGCCCTACGAGGTGCTCGGGCGCGATGCCTGTGTCGAAGTAGAACCGGCCTTGGCGGAAGTCCGCGGAAAGTTCGTCGGCGGATTACGCCTGACGTCGGACCGCACCGGCGATTGCCGCATGTTCACGATTGCCTTGACCGACAAGTGCATCGAAATGGGCGTTGAGTTCCAGTACGGCCAAACCATCAACGCCATCGCCGTCGAGAATGGCAAGATCGCGGGTGTGGACACGGAGATCGCCGGGCGTATTTCCGGGGACTCCTATGTGTGTGCCATGGGCAGTTACGCCGTGAACGTCCTGAACCCCATCGGGATCAGGCTGCCGGTCTATCCGGTCAAGGGCTATTCCGTCACGCTCCCCGTCACGAACGACGCGTTCGCCCCGCAATCGACGATCATGGACGAGACGCACAAGGTCGCGATTACCCGCTTGGGCGATCGTATCCGCGTGGCAGGGCAAGCCGAGATCGTGGGCTATTCCAATCGCCTGGGCCCGCATGCAACCGACACGGTGCGGCATGTGATTGGCGATCTGTTTCCCAAGGGCGGCGATCTCTCTCGTGCCGAAGGTTGGACCGGTTTGCGCCCGATGACGCCCGATGGCACGCCGGTTCTCGGCCCGACGCGTTACGAAAACCTGTTCCTCAACACCGGGCATGGGACGCTGGGCTGGACCATGGCTTGTGGCTCGGGCCGGGCCGTCGCCGATGTGATCATGGGAAAACCGCCTGAAATCTCGATGGAGGGGCTGACAGCGGCGCGCTACGCGCGGTGATCAGTCAAACACGAAGAAGCTCTACGGAACGCATCCAACCTGTTGCTGGGTTTGTGTTGGCCAACTGGGTCCTGATCCGCGCCTTGTTCTTGACCGGGATTGGTATTCAGGCGATGGTCGAAATGATGGTTCCCGAAACCCGCGAGGGTGAAAGGATGAAAAGGGAACACGGTGAGGCGTAGCCATCAGGCACCAAACCCGTGACTGCCCCCGCAACTGTGAGCGGCGAGCGACCCCGTGGACACCACTGGACCGATGCGGTCCGGGAAGGTTCGGGGAAGCCGTGACCCGCGAGTCAGGAGACCTGCCATCGATGGTGCGCTTTCGGCGCCAAATAAAACTCGACCAGGCGGGGTGTCTGGGCAGGAGGTCATGATGTTCCATACGGGCGCGTTCCGCTCCGGTTTGCATGTCCGATGTCCGCTCTCGCGTATTCGCGGAGGGCGACATGGGCGCAACCGGATATCATTCCCACAGGATCACGATCTGCACGTCATGCCGGCACAAGGGCCGCGACTGCCGCCCTGGCCTTGAGCTGATCGACCGCTTGCGCGCGGCGCTCAAAGCGGCCGGAGGTCTCCTTTCGAACGATTTTGAGATTTCGGGTGTGGCCTGCATGGCCGGCTGCGATAGACCCTGCACTGTCGCTTACCACGCATCCGCCAAGGCGACGTACCTGTTCGGTGACATCGAGCCGGGGCAGGACATCGAAGATCTCGTTGCCTTCGCACGGCAGTATCGCGACCTGGACGACGGTTGGTGCTCCTCGACCACGCGGCCGGGCAAGCTGCAGCGCACGACATTGGCCCGCGTGCCGGCAGCACTGATCGTCGCCGAAGGGGGGCCGGTCCAGTGACGGCCGCCGCTCTGCTGGTCGAGGATCTGAGCTGGGCTCCGAAGCGTGGCGCGTCCGTCCTGCACCCGACCTCCTTCGCGCTGGCCCCTGGCCGTATACTCGGCGTCGTCGGAGCGAACGGCGCGGGCAAGTCCACACTGCTGCGTTTGCTCTATCGCTATCTCCGCCCTGCCGGCGGAAGAGTGCTGCTGGACGGAGTGGACATCTGGTCGATCTCGGCCCGCGAGGTGGCCCGCTCCATCGCTGTAGTATTGCAGGAGCAGCCCACCGACTTCGCGTTGACCGTGCGCGAGATCGTGGCCCTTGGCCGAACACCACATCGCAGTGGCTTGGCCTCGGCTGGGGACAGCGATGCCCGGATCGTGCGCGCCGCCCTCGCCAGGCTGGACCTTTCGGCCTTTGCCAATCGCATGTTCGGAACACTGTCAGGCGGGGAGCGTCAGCGTGTCATGGTTGCGCGCGCACTGGCGCAGGAGCCACGGCTGCTTGTTCTGGACGAACCGACCAATCACCTCGATATCCGCCATCAACTGGAAGTGCTGGACCTGATCGGCACCCTGGGTCCGACAATCGTCACCTCGCTCCATGACATCAATCTGGCCGCGACCCACACAGATGAGGTGCTGGTTCTCTCGGATGGTCAGGCTCTGGCTTACGGCCCGCCTGGCGAGGTGTTGAGCGAAGCTCTGATCGCGCGCGCCTTCGGTGTCCGCGTCTCGCGCCAGACCCTTGCGCCCAGCGGCGACCCTCACCTGACGTTCCATCTCTAATCCTAAGGATCCAACATGCGACCCCTGCTTTCCCTCGCCCTTCTCGCGTTTGCCGGCCCGGCTTTTGCGCATCCTGTCACCGTCCAGAGCTGCGATCGCGAGGTGACGTTCGACGCCCCTCCCAAGGCGGCCGTGTCCAATGATGTCAATCTGACCGAAATGATGCTCGTGCTCGGGCTGACAGAGCGAATGGTCGGCTTCACCGGCATCAATGGTTGGAACAAGCTCGACGAAGCCATGCGCGCGGGTGTTGGGGAGTTGCCGGAACTGTCCGAGAAATACCCATCCAAGGAAGTCCTCATCGGCGCGGGTGCGGATTTCTACTTCGCGGGCTGGAACTACGGCATGCGGGTCGGCGGCGAGGTGACGCCTGACACACTCGCGCCCTTTGGCATCCAGGTTTACGAGCTGACCGAAAGTTGCACCCATATCATGGACAAGCCCCCTGCGCGGATGGATGACATGTACGCCGATCTCCTGAACCTCGGGCGTATCTTCGGCGTCGCGGAACGCGCCGAGGCGCTGGTGGCGGGCTACCGCGCGGAACTCGATGCGATCCTTGCCGAAATGACACCTCTGGAGAATGCCCCCCGCGTTTTCGTTTATGACAGTGGCGAGGACATGCCCTTCACTGCCGGCCGCTACGCCATGCCGAATGCCCTGATCCAGGCCGCGGGCGGAACCAACATCATGGACGACGTCGAAAAGAGCTGGACGACCGTCGGCTGGGAGGCGGTGGTGGAACGCGACCCCGAGGTCATCGTGATCGTGAACTATGGCGACGTCACGGCGGCGCAGAAGCGCGATTTCATGATGCAAAACCCCGCTTTCGCTGACTTGTCTGCGGTCAGGAATGACCGGTTCGTCACGCTCGAATACGTCGAGGCGACGCCCGGCCCGCGCAACATCGGCGCAGTGAGAACGCTCGCCGAAGCGTTCCGCGCAGAATGACCGAGACCCGCGTTGGAGCGCCCGCACGCCGGGCCTTCGTGATGCCGTCGCTGACGGCGGCGGGGGTCGCGGTGCTGCTGCTCTCGATCTCCGTCGCGGTCAGCTTGGGCGCGGTCGCCGTGCCACTTGGCACGGTTTGGGGTATCATGGCAGATCGGATTTTGCCGGGGCTGCTGACGCCCGACTGGACAACCGGACAGGCTGCAATCGTCTGGGAGATCCGCCTTCCGCGTGCGCTTCTCGCGGCAATGGTAGGGGCGGGGCTGGCGCTGGTCGGGGCCAGCCTGCAATCGGTCACCCGCAACCCGCTGGCGGACCCGCATCTGCTCGGCATTTCGTCGGGTGCGGCATTCGGAGCGATCCTTGCGCTGTTGCACACCGGGCTGTTCCTCGGCCTGCTGACCGTTCCGCTCTTGGCCTTTGCTGGAGCTTTGGCCGCCACGCTGCTTGTCCTTGGCGTGACCAGCTTCGCGCAGGCGACGGGTGCCGACCGGCTCGTTCTGGCGGGCGTGGCCGTGTCCTTCATCGTCATGTCCTGCGCGAATATCCTGATCTTCATCGGCGACCCGCGCGCGACCCACACTGTCGTTTTCTGGATGCTTGGCGGTCTCGGCCTTGCGCAGTGGGACCAGCTGCTCTTCCCGGCTGTGATCCTTGTCGGTTGCGGGCTCTGGTTTCTCGCGAATGCCAGTCGGCTTAATGCCATGACGATTGGCGACGAGACGGCTTCGACCCTTGGCATACCCATCGCCCGCTTTCGACTGTCGGTCTTTGTCGTGGGCGCGCTGCTGACGGGGTGCATGGTCGCCTTCTCGGGCATCATCGGCTTCGTCGGACTGATGATCCCACATATAGTCCGGATGCTGGTCGGTGGCGATTACGCCCGCGTGCTGCCAGCTTCCGCGCTCGTCGGCGCGATCTTTCTTGTCTGGGCCGACATCGCGGCCCGCACCGTAATGGCGCCTGAGGACATACCCATTGGGATCGTCACCGGTCTGATCGGAGGCGCGTTTTTTGTCTGGCTGCTGCGCCGGCGGGCATGAGGGCGCGGTGGGAGATACTCTGCCACCGGACGAAGGAAGCCCTGATCAATCCCCACGCCGGTTGTTCGATCCCCTTCGATTTGCAGCCTTGGGTAGTGGACTGTTCGAGCCGTCCTTCCCTGTTTCACTTCGCAGTTCACACCTGTTTGAAATGGCTCCCAGCCCGGTCACGCCGACGTGGCTACCTGAGGTTAGAGCAAGATCGAACCAGCTCACCGGTGCGCTGAGGCACGCGCGTGCAGCGTTTTGCGCTGAACGCGTAACGCGCGACAAAAGGGCCCGACGAGTTCTTGATAAAACTGGTCGGGTTGACTTTTCCGACTGATTAAGTCAACTTTTCGATAGTTCCAGCCACTCTGTCCCTTGGTCGGAGAAGCCCGATGAATAGCACAAATAGGGCCTGGAAGTTGTACCCAAACACAAGCCAATCACCCACCGCGCAGGCACGACGTCTTGCTGACACCGATCCGCTGGAGGCGCTGATGGCGTCTGCCGAGACGGACGAAACGTCTGCGGAATGGATCGCCGATCGCTACAGATCCGACAATTCGAATGTGACTTCTGATCCGGCGCCTTAGGGCGCGCAACAGCCCTTTTTTCGATTTCACGATCTCTCCACATACAGGAACAGCCCCGATGACACGACTGCCCCACCTTTCCACAGCGCTCGCGCTGGTGCTTGCGACGCCTGCCTTCGCCACAGAACCCGCAGAGGTTCTGGATCACTACGCGGACATGGCCGTGGCCAAGTACGAAGACAGCCTGATCACCGCACAGCGACTGCAAGCGGCGGTGGACGCCCTCGTTTCGACGCCTTCTGCCGAGGCTCTGACCGCTGCGCGTGCGGCGTGGCTTGCTGCGCGCGTCCCCTATCAACAGTCCGAGGTTTACCGGTTCGGAAACGCCATCGTCGATGATTGGGAAGGCAAGGTGAACGCCTGGCCGCTGGATGAGGGGCTGATCGACTATGTGGACGCCTCTTACGGCGGGCCGACCGACGAGAACGCGTTTGCCTCCCTCAATGTGATTGCAAGCCCGACTTTCACGCTGTCGGGCGCGGAGGTTGACGCGACCGAGATCACGCCGGCTCTTCTGGAAGAAACGCTGCACGAGGCGGACGGGGTCGAGGCAAACGTGGCCACCGGGTATCACGCCATCGAATTCCTGCTCTGGGGACAGGATCTGAACGGTCACGGTGCCGGACCAGGCGACCGGCCCTGGACCGATTATGCTCCGGGGGACGATTGCACCAATGGCAACTGCGACCGACGCGGGGCGTTCCTGAAGGCGGCGACCGACCTTCTGGTATCCGATCTGGAATGGATGGTGGCACAATGGGCCGATGACGGGGCCGCGCGGGCTGAACTGACCGCCGATGCGGAGGCCGGGATCGCCGCGATCTTGACGGGCATGGGGTCGCTTTCATATGGCGAAACGGCGGGGGAGCGGATGCGGCTTGGCGTCATGCTGAACGATCCCGAAGAGGAACATTCCTGCTTTGCCGACAATACCCATAACGATCACTTCTATAACGGCATCGGCATCCAGAACGTCTATCTCGGAGAGTATGTCCGCGTCGATGGCACGCTGGTCTCGGGGCCGGCCCTGTCCGATCTGGTGGTGGCGGCCGATCCGGCACTCGATGCCGAGATGCAGGGCAAGCTGGCCATGGCCGTGATGCAATTGGGACGGATCAAGACCGCCGCCGAAGCCGGGTTTGCCTATGACCAGATGCTGGAGCAAGGCAATGCCGCGGGCGAGGCGTTGATCATGGGCGGGGTGAACGGACTCGTGGATCAGACAAGGTCGATCGAGCGGGTCATCGCCGTGTTGAATGCCGAAGGGATCGAGATCGAAGGCTCCGACAGCCTCGACAACCCGAGCGCTGTGTTCGAGTGATCCACGCGCGGTCCGTGCGGCCTTGCGCGCGCACCGCATCAAGCTCACGGCAGGCCTCTGCGGAGGCCTGCCTTTTCCCTCCATACCGCGCCGAGTTGCCGCCATGCTCACCCGCCACATCCCTGCGCTCCTGTATATCTTTGCTGCCGTGCCCGCCGCATGGGCCGACAGCCCCTTCGCCAGGCTCGGGGATCCCCATTTGAACGTCGTGCCCAGAACAGCGGAGGAGGCGGCGCGGATCGCCGCCGTCACGGCGCTGACCGAGGATTTCAGCGCCGCGGCGAAGTTCGAGGAGCGCTCCGCCGGGGCGGCTACGGTGCGGGCGCTGGACAACCCGAACGCCTTCTCGCTGCCTTCCGGCAATATCAGCTTCGAAGATGAAATGACCTTCAAGCTGGGCAATGGGCTGTTCCGGAAGCTGTGGGTTTCGTCGCCCGCCTCCACGCTCGCGTCTGACGGGTTGGGCCCGATCTTCAATGCGCGCTCATGCCAGCGCTGCCACATCAAGGACGGGCGCGGCCATCCGCCGGAGAACGCCGACGATAATGCAATCTCGATGTTTCTGCGGGTGTCGATTCCCGGGCCTGTGGATGCGGGGATACCCGAGATCGAAGGGTATATCGCGACCCTGCCGGACCCGACCTACGGCACCCAGTTGCAGGATTTCGCCGTTCAGGGCCACGCGGCGGAATACCGGCTGGACGTGCGTTATACCGAGGAGATCGTCGTGCTCGCGGACGGCACCGAGGTGTCGTTGCGCCACCCGACCTACACCGCGGCCAACCTGAGTTATGGCCCGCTGCATCCGGAGGCGATGCTGTCGCCCCGCGTCGCCCCGCAGATGATCGGTCTGGGCCTGCTGGAGGCGATCCCGGCGGCCGATATCCTGGCCCGTGCGGATCCCGAGGACCTGGACGGCGACGGTATTTCCGGGCGCCCCAACATCGTCTGGTCGTTCGAATATGACCAGCCCATGCTCGGGCGTTTCGGGCTCAAGGCGGGCAATCCCACCGTCATGCAGCAATCGGCGGGTGCCTTTGCAGGTGATATCGGCATCTCCAACCCGCTCTTTCCGGCTGGCGCCGGGGAATGCACGCCCGCCCAGGCCGCGTGCCAAACCGCCGTTCACGGGGATGGCGATGCGCGGGGGACGGAAATCGATGCCTTGGGGATGGATCTTGTTGCCTTCTACAGCCGCAACCTCGGCGTTCCGGCCCGGCGCAACGTGGACACCCCCGAGGTGCTGCGCGGCAAGGAGGTGTTTTACAACACCGGTTGCGTTTCCTGTCACACACCCAGTTTCGTGACACACCGGCTGGCTGACCGGCCCGAGCAGAGCTTCCAGTTGATCTGGCCCTATACGGACATGTTGCTGCACGACATGGGGCCGGGGCTGGCGGACAACCGCCCCGAGGCCCGTGCCACGGGGCGCGAATGGCGCACGCCGCCGCTCTGGGGGATCGGTCTGACCGAGACGGTCAGCGGCCATACCTATTTCCTGCATGACGGACGCGCGCGGTCCCTGCTGGAGGCCGTCCTGTGGCACGGGGGGGAGGCGCAACCCCATCGCGATGCAGTCGTGGCCATGTCTACCGAAGACCGCGAGGCTCTTATCGCGTTTTTGGAAAGCCTATGAAGCATCTCCTTGTGACTTTCCTTCTGACTTGTGCCCCGGTTCTGGCGTTTGCGGACGATAATGCCCCGGATATCGACGGAATTGTCAGCGACCATATCCTGCCACGCTTCGCGATGCTGTCAGAGACATCTGCTGACTTGTCGCATGCCGCCGCGCAGGAGTGTCGCGCGGACGCGCCGGAATTGCGCGCGGCCTATGGCGCGGCATTCGATGCCTGGATCGCGGCCAGCCATCTGCGCTTCGGCCCGACCGAAGTGGACGACCGCGCCTTTGCTCTGGCATTCTGGCCCGACAGTCGCGGCGCAACCCCGCGCGTGCTGAGCGATCTGATCGCCACGGAGGATCCGGTCGCGCAGGGGGGCGAGACCTATTCCGACGTCTCGATCGCTGCGCGGGGGTTCTACGCACTGGAATTCCTGCTCTATGACCCCGGGCTGAGCACCACTGGCAATGCCGATTATCGATGCACTCTCGTTCGGACGATAACGGCCGATATTGCCGCAACCGCCGCCGCAATTCTGGCAGATTGGGAAACCCGGTACGCAGACCTGTTGCGCACCCCGCGAGCCGATGGGGTGTATCGCACCGAACAGGAAGCCTTGCAGGAGATGTTCAAAGCGGTGACCACGGGCCTGCAATTCACCGCCGACACCCGCCTCGGGCGCCCCCTCGGTACGTTCGAGCGCCCCCGCCCGCTGCGGGCCGAGGCGCGCCGGTCCGGTCGGTCGGCGCGCCATGTGGCCATCAGTCTTGCGTCGGTCGAGGATCTGGCGCTGCGTCTTGCCACCGGCAACGCCGCTTTGAGAGAGCGGCTTGGGGACCAATTCGCCCGTGCGCAGTCGCGGCTGGAGGCGCTGGATGATCCCATCTTTGCCAGTGTGACGGCGCCGCAAACACGCCTTAAAGTCGAGGTGATCCAGCAATCGGTCAACGAAATCCGTAGCACGGTGTCTGACCGACTTGGCCCGAAGCTCGGGGTCGACGCCGGGTTCAACGCCCTGGACGGGGACTGACATGGCCAGTGGTTTGTCCGGGAGACGTGCCTTTCTGGGCGGCCTTCTTTCGGCGGGTCTGACACCCGCGCTGACATGGGCAGATGCGGGGTCCCCGGCTTATCTTTCTGCGGCGGTCACCTCCGATGGCCGCTATGTGCTGTGTGGGATCGATGCGGCGTTGCGGATCCGGTTCGAGGTGCCCTTGCCCGCCCGCGGCCACGCGGCAGCGGCACATCCGAGCCGCCCGGAAGCCGTTGCCTTTGCCCGCCGTCCGGGCAGGTTCGCACTGGTTCTCGACTGTGTTTCCGGCGCGCAGAAGGCGATGCTACAGACCCCCGAGGGGCGGCATTTCTATGGTCACGGGACCTTCAGCGCCGATGGCAGCTTGCTCTATACGACCGAGAATGACTACGAGGCCGGGCGCGGGCGTGTCGGGCTCTGGGACGTGACAAGAGGTTACATCCGCCTGGGCGAATGGGACAGCGGCGGTATCGGCCCCCATGATATTGAGCGTTTGCCGGGCACGGATACGCTTGTCGTTGCCAATGGCGGGATCGATACCCACCCCGACAGCGGCCGCGCCAAGCTCAATATCCCGACCATGCGGCCCAACCTTGCATATCTCGATCAAGGCCGGATTATCGAGATCGCAGAGCTTCCACCGGAACTGCACCGGAATTCCATCCGCCACCTTGCCGTAGCCCCTGACGGCGCGGTGGCGTTTGGCATGCAACGGCAGGGTGACGGCCCGGTCGCCGCACTTGCCGGTCTGCATCGTCGGGGATCGGAGCCGCGCCTGGTGCATGCCCCCGCGCCTGAAATGCGAGCGCTTGCCGGCTATGTGGGCAGCATCGCTATCTCGCGGGACGGGGCAACGATCGCCGTGACCTCGCCGCGGGGCAACACCCTGCAATGCCATGACGCGCGGAGCCTCACGTTTCTGGAGGCGTATGAGCTGACGGATGTCTGTGGTGTGGTCAAGGCGGGCACAGGTTTTCTGGCCACCTCGGGGGCCGGGCAGTTAGTGGCGCTTGCCAACCGCGCGCCCGTGCGCACGGCCCAAACGGCGCTGCGCTGGGACAATCATCTGATCTCGGTCTGAGCGCGCCGGCGTTTTCGGCGCCTGGGGCCGCGCGCCTGGACCGGCGGCCCTGCTACCTTCCGAACCGAATGGGCAAGGTGAAGGCATGTTGCGTGCCATCGAGGTCCCTGGGCGCCTTGGGGAACCTGCCTGCGCGCTGGACCGCGCTGATCGCGGCGGCGTCTATCGCGGCCACGCCTGAACTTTGTGCCAGACTGACGGCAAGCAGCTGACCTTCGGTCGACACCACCAATCGCACGACGGCCGTGCCGCGGTCTCGTGTTCCCGAGGGTTTGCGCCGTTCGACTCGGGCCCGGATCTGACTGCCCCAGCGTGTCATGAGGCGCTCGCGGACACCGGGGCTGAGGCTGGATATGTCGGTCTGCGTTCCGCGACCGGCCGCTGCCGCATCGCCGTCACCTTTCGCCCTTTGGGCTTTCTGCGGCGGCGCGGCGGGTTGCGGCGCGGCCGCTGTTTCGGCTTTTGGCGCTTGTGCGCGCTCCGGCCGTGGCGCGGGCGGTGACTTGGCGGCCTCGGGCAGCTGGGCTTGCGCGACCGCGGGCTCCGGCGGGGCAGGCGGCGCAGGCGGGGGCGGCGGTGTGGCAGGGTCGGGGGGAGGCATCTGCGCTGCAGGCGGCGCAGGTGCGGGTGCAGGGTCCGGCTCTGCCACCCTGGGCGTCGGTATTGCCTGCGGCATATCCAGTGACGGCAGGGCGGGCGGTGGAAGATCCGCAAGCGCGTCCGGCCGAGGCAGGTCCGCTGGGGTGGGAGGCGCCGTATCGAGGCGCAGGGCTGGCGTCTCGGATGGGGCGCTCAGGGTCCGCGGCGGCTCGGGCGGGGGCGCTGCGCGCGTGGCGGGGCTGATGGCCTCGGGCGGCTGATCCGGGGCCAGTGGCGTCGGATCCATCTGCGGTGCGCGGGTCAAAGCTTCGGGCGGTGTCTCGAACGCCTCGACGAGTGCGTCGAGGTCTCCCGATATGGCGGTCAGGCTGATCGCGACATCGCCGCCTGCGCCGGCATCTCCGGCCGCGCCCTCGGGCAGCGTCAGAAACAAGCCCAAATGCAGGACGGTTGCGAGCATCACAAACGCGGGCAGTTCGAGCTGACGCACCATGGTCACGACGGCGCCGTGGTCAACTCGACGTCGCGAATCCCGGCCTCGGCCAGACGGCGCAGCAAAGCTGCAAGCGCGGTGCCCGGGACCCGGTAATCGGCGCGGATCTGCAAGGGAACGCCCGGCTCGGGCCCATATTCTTCCAGGGCTGCGGCCAGCGCGGTTTCGCCGGTGAACGCGTCGAAGGCAATCAGGCCATCGGCCGAAAGAAACAGCCGCACCGGCGTTTCGGATGCCAACTCCTGGTCTTCGGTGCTGGGCAACACGACCTCGATCGGATCCGCGGGGCGGATCTCGGCGGTGATCAGAAAAAAGATCAGCAGCAGGAACACCACGTTGATCATCGGGATGATGCTCTCGTTGCGCAGAGGTTTCGGGGGCGGTGGAATGCGCACGGGACTACTCCAGGATTGCGAAGCGTGTGTATCCCGCGGCTTCCAGTGTCGCGACCAGATCGACCAGCCGTTGCAGAACCGCGTCGTCCCGGCTCCGCAGGATGATCAGGTCGTCTGGTGATGCGGTCAGGTCGGCAAGCGTGGCGCGGAGCGCGTCCTCGTCCAGTGCCACACCGTTCAGACGCTGTCCCTCCGGCAGCACGTCAATCACCCGTGGTGGGCCCGAATACGCCCCGCTGTTGCCGCCGGCCAGTGTCAGCGACAGGCCCGTGTCCGAGCCGAACCGTGCCGCCAGCATGAAAAACACGAGCAGCAAGAAAACCACGTCGATCATCGGTGTCAGGCTCGGCCGCCGACGCGGCCGGGTGGGATCGAGGCGAAAGCTGGTCACTCGGCGGCCTGCTGGAGCGGTTTCGGTGTCAGCTCCCGGGTTTCGGCGCGAATGAAGATCCGGGTCGCGAGATCCTCCATATCTTGCCTGATCCGGTCCACGACACTTTCGAAATAACTCAGCGCCATCGAGGCAGGGATGGCGACAGCCATGCCCGCCGCCGTCGTCAGCAGCGCCTCCCAAATGCCACCGGCCAGCGTGCCGGGGTCTGCGCGCGCGCCTGCGTCTTGCAAGGCCTGAAATGCGGCGATCATTCCCAGCACCGTACCCAGCAAGCCGATGAGCGGTGCGATCGTCGCGATCAACTCCAGAACCCGCAGCCCGGCGCGTGACTGCGCAAGCTCGCGCTGGGCGATGCGGTAGGTTTCCTCCTTTGCGCCCTCGAAAGACAGGCCAGGATCGTCCAGGGCCGCAAGGGCGCGCGCCACCAGTCTGGCCCGCACCCCCTGTTGCCCGCTCAAAGCCCGGTGCGCAGCACCCATGTCGCCCTTTACCCAATGCTGCACGGCGCGGTCGGCGCGCTGTCCAGACCACGCCCCGATCCGAGCGAAACGCCACAGCTTCCAGAGTATGACGGTCAGCGTGATGACCGACAGGCCAGCAATGACCCAGATGGCCGGCCCCCCCTGCCCCATGAAGCTCTGAAGCGCGCTGAGGTCGAGCAGGGAAAGCGAGGCGAGATCGATCATGCGAATGTCTTTCGGCAGTGTGGTTGTGGCCCTTGAGCGGCGAGCGGGTCCGGGGCGTGCTTTGCAGGCGTCACTGAAAAATGCTGACCAGGAAGGCCATTTCGACCAACGCCAACCCCAACACGACCCCTAAGCTCAGGCCCAATGGCCCTGCGATCGCCGGTACGACCGAAACGGCCGCCCAGAGCATGAAAACCAATGCGAAGGGTAAGAGCAGAAATGCCCCGCCATTCATTCCGGGTGGAAACACCTGCGGAAGCATGAGCATGACAAACAACGTGGAGCATATCGCAACCGGGGCTGCCAGAACCCATCGTGCGATGGTGGGGTGAGCTGTGAGCCATGCGACCCACGTCGGGAAGGGACGTATTCGCGCCATCATGCAACCCTCGACAAGGTGTGTGCGATATGCTGGCGGTGACCGCATCCAGGACGGGTCAGGGCTTGCGTGGTGGTGTGGGGCGTCACCGGGCAGGACCTTGTGACCCCGCTGTGCGGTGCGCTCCGGAAAGTCTGCGTTAACACTTGCTAAGCTGATTTCTTACTGTTTTTATCGGAAATGTCAATCGCAGCAATGATGCCGTACCTGCCGACCTTGGCCAGGGTGCGCGTCTCGCCACGCCACGCATGGATGTTTTGACCCGCAGGGCCAAGGCCAACGAAAGGCGGCGCGAGAATGACCATGATCTGCAAATTTGAGTTCATTGCGCCCATGGGTGGCAGGCGAGCTTCGCACCCGGGCGCGCACGACGTGATCGCCATCTCTGACTTGGCGCGAAGGCCCGGCGCCCCGGACCCGTCCCGACCCCCGATTCTTCATCCTCAGGCTCAGCAAGGTTTCGCGCCCAGCAGCAGTCCGCTCCGAATACTCCAAAGGACCTGATCATGCTAAAACAGGCACTTACCATCACGACTGTTCTCGTAACCGCCACTGGGCTATCTGCGCGGATCAGCGCCGCGCAGGACGCCACAGCCCTGGAAGCCATCACCGTCCTGGGCACCGGTTTGCCGACCTCTGTCTTCGAAAGCCCATCCAGTGTGACCGTGATCGATGACGGTCAGTTGCGCCGCATCGCGCCTGAGAAGATCGGCAGTTACCTCGAAAGCGTCCCGGGCGTCATCATCGGCGAACAGGGCATCCAGCGTATTCAGATCCGGGGCGAGGCGGAGCGCCGGGTTCTGATCAAGGTCGATGGGCAAGCCCTGACCGACCACACGACCTATGGGCAGCCTGTGCTGGTGGATCCGCTCAACATCGAGCGGATCGAGGTGATCCGGGGGGCGTCGTCGGTGGTCTCGGGCTCGCGCGCCATTGGCGGGGTGGTCAACATCGTGACCAAACGCGGCGCGCCCGACACCGCGGCAGAGGTCACGTTCGGCGCGGGCTATTTCGGCGGCTCGGATGGCTACCGCGCCAGTGGCTCGGTCGGGGGCACCATCGGGGCCTTCGATTACCGGATTACGGCCGGAACGGCCGATTTCGGGGACCGCGAGACGCCCGATCGCACGCTGGTGCCTTCGGAAAGTGCCAGTGACAGCCTCGCCGTGCACCTGGGATACCAGATTGATCCGAACCAATACGTGATGTTCAAAGCCCAGCGTTACGATCAATCGGCGGATGTCTTCACCGACGATCCCGATTTCACGATCACCTTGCCCAATCGGGATCTCACGAAATACTCGGCTTTCTATGAAGGGACGGACCTCGCGCCCTGGATGCCGAAGCTGAACGCGGATGTCTATTATCAGACCGTCGACCGGGTTTTCGAAAACGATGTGAATACTGGTGTGCCGCCGTTCGTGCCGAATGCGCCGACGAACATTCAGGGCCTGAGCGATGACGAGGGCAGGACCTGGGGGCTGAATGTGACAGCCGAGTTGTCGATTTTCGACATCGGGCGCAGCTTTGTCGGGTTCGAGTATGAAGACGACCGTCTCGACACCGCGCGCAGTTCGATTGTCACGGCAAACCCGCCTCCCGGCCCGCCGGGACCGCCGGTTGTGAGTGTCGATAGCCGCGAGGAAGATGCGAGCATCAAGACCACTTCCCTCTACGCCTTGCAGGAATTCGATCTCTCCGACACGGTCACGGGCTTTCTGGGCGGGCGGTATTACGCGGTGGATGCAGAGCTTATCCGCAACACGCGCAGTGCCCCGCGGTCCAATGACGACGACAGGTTTCTCGGCTCCGCCGGACTGGTCTGGACCCCGAATCCCGAGACGGCGCTGCGCCTGAATATCTCGCAAGGCTACAGTTATCCGTCGCTGGGCCAGCTTTTCCTCGAAACTTCCGCAGGCGGCCAAACGGTCATCGGCAATCCCGATCTGGAGCCGGAGACTGCCACCACGCTGGAGCTGGGCGCGCGCTATGACGGGGCGGGCGCAACCATCGATGCCACGTTCTTCTATACCGACAGCTCCGACTACATCGAGTTGACAGCGGCAGGTGGCGGCACGCTGAGCTATACCAACATCGCTGCAGCCGAGGCCTTCGGGCTTGAGGTTCTGGCCGAAACCCGGATCGGGGCAAGCAACTGGTCGCCCTACGCCTCGCTCACATATGTGCGGCGAGAATTCGATTTCGGCAACGGGTTCAAGACCAAAGATTCAGGCACGCCCGAACTGTTCGGTCGCGTCGGTGTGAAATACGATTTCGACTGGTTCGGGATGACCGGGGTGCTGGACGCGCATGTGCGGGGCGAAACCTCTGCCACCTTGCGGGACGAGACCGGCGCAGTGGTGCGGTCCGGCGACGGGTTCGGCTTGCTGGAGGTCGATGCCTTCGTCAACATCAGCGAAAACGCGTCGCTGACGGTTGCGCTGAACAACCTGTTGAACACGACCTATGATCCGATCGACCAGATCGAGGGACAGAAGCGGTCGGTTGACGTGTTCCTGACCTGGACCTTCTGAGCCAGGGGGCGGGCGTTGCGGCGCGTGGCCCCACCCATGGTGGGGCTACATTTGCGCGGCGTGCGGCAGGATGAATGTATTATCGGCCGCGGGGGCCGTGTTGACCCGCACCGCGCAGTCATAGGCTTCGGACAGGTTGGTGTCGGTCAGCACCTGTCGCGGGGTGCCGACGGCCCGGATCGCGCCGCCTTTGAGAAGGGCGACCTGATCGGCGAACATCGCCGTCAGGTTCAGGTCATGCATCACGGCGATCACGCCGCCGCCGCGCGCCGCGTAGTCCGCCGCAATCCGCATGATACCGAGCTGATGCCCGATATCGAGGCTCGACACAGGCTCGTCCAGAAAAAGCCAGCACGGGCCCTCGGCCGAGACCGGCTCCCAGACTTGGCAGAGCACGCGGGCCAGTTGGACCCGCTGCTGCTCGCCGCCCGAAAGTTCCTGGTAGTAGCGGTCTTCGTACCCGCTCAGGCCGACCTTTTGCAGGGCCTGCAAGGGCAGGGTACGCCGCGCCGCATGACGCCCTGCCTCCAGCCCCATGGTAATCACTTCGATAACGGTGAAGGGAAAGGCGAGCGAGGCCGCCTGCGGCAGCACCCCGCGCATCGCCGCCAGCGCCCAGGGTTTGGCCGACGCGGTCTGCAGTCCGTTCAGGCGCACGTCGCCCGAAGCGCCGATCTCGCCCACCAGCGCGCGCAGCAGGGTGGTCTTGCCCGAGCCGTTGGGCCCGACGATCGCCGTCAGCGCCCCGGGTTGCGCGGTGAAATCGACGCCCGACAGGACATCCCGGCGACCCAGCCTGACGGTGATATTTCGCGCATGCAGGCTCACAGGTCCACGACCCCCCGCGCGCGCAGCAGGATCCACAAGAATACCGGCGCGCCCAGAACCGCGGTGACGATGCCAATGGGCAATTCCGCAGGTGCGATGATGGTTCGGCTGATGCAGTCGGCCAGCACCAGAAGGCTCGCGCCCAAGAGCGCCGCATTCGGCAACAGCGTCCGGTGATCCGGTCCGACTGCGATGCGCAACAGAGGGGGCACCACGATGCCCACGAACCCGATGCCGCCCGACACCGCGACAGCCGCGCCCGTGGCGCTGGCCACGATCAGGATGGCGCCGGTTTTGAGCCGCTCCAGCGCCACGCCCATATGGGCCGCCGCGGCCTCGCCCAAGGCCATTCCGTTCAATCCCCGTGCCAGCAAGGGCGCCGACAGGAACGCCACCGCGATCAAGGGGCCCGCGATCAGCACCTTGGTCCAGGTCGCCCCGGCCAAGGAGCCCAGCCCCCAGAAGGTCAAATCCCGCAATTGCCTGTCATCGGCGATGTAGACCAGGATCCCGGACAGCGCCCCGGTCAAGGCGGCCAGGGCGATCCCGGCCAGGAGCATGGTCGCGACCGACGTCCGCCCGCGCCGGGTCGAAACCTTGTAAAGCAGGATCGTGCTGCCCCAGCCCCCGGCGAAGGCCGCCAGCGGGATCAGGTAATTGCCCAAGGCATCGATGAAAAAGGCCGGAAGGGCCGCACCGAGCACGATCGCCAGAATCGCGCCCAGACCGGCGCCGGCGCTGACCCCAACGATGCCGGGATCGGCCAGCGGGTTGCGGAACAGCCCCTGCATCACGGCCCCCGCCACCGCAAGGGCGGCGCCGACCAGCAACCCGAGTGCCAGTCGCGGCAGGCGGATGTCGAACAGGATCACCTGCGCCCCCGCATCCAGTGTGCCGGTGCGGATCCAGTCTGCGACCGCGGCACGCACCTGTGCCCCCGCCGCCCCGATTCCCAAAGAGAACGCAGATACGGCAAGCAGAAATATCCAGAGCCACAGATGCAGTCGCATCGCGCGGGCATACCGCCCCCCCTCGGCGCCCGCGGCGGTTCCGGCCTGATGGCTCAGATCAGTTGCCATAGAGCGCAAGGGACAAGTCGCGGACCGCCTGTGCTGTTCGTGGGCCGAACCCGAGCAGGAACAGGCCATCCATCCGGACCACCGCACGGTTCTGCGCGGCCGGTGTGCTGGCCAGCGCGGGCATGGCCAGAAGTTCGTCCACCGCAACATCGTGATCTCCGCCCCGGTCCATCATCAGGATCAGGTCGGGTGCCAGTGCGGTAACGGCCTCGTCGTTCAGGGGCTTGTAGCCTTCGAAACCGGTATTGGCATTGACGCCGCCGGCCAGGGTGATCATCGCCGCTGCGGCGGTGTCTGTGCCCGATGCGAGGATCCGCCCCCCTTGGGTCGACAGGATGAACAGCACGCGCTTGGGATCATCCCCGTCGGAAAGTTCCGCAACGCGGGCGCGCGCCTTCTCCAGGTCGCTCTTGACAGCCTCGGCAAGCTCCGCCCCCCGCTCCGGGACGCCAAGCGCGTCGCTGATGGTCATGATCTTGCTCACCAGGCCCTCTGCATCGGGCTGGTTCGGGACCATGACGATCGGAACCCTCGCGGAGGTCAGAACATCGAGCGCCTCGGCAGGGCCGGCGCCCTCGTCGGCGATGATCAGATCCGGCGCGAGGCTCAGCACGCCCTCCGGCGACAATGCGCGCATGTAACCGACATCCGGCAACGCTTCGGCCTCGGGGGGGAAGACCGACGTGGTGTCCCGGCCCACAAGCCGCGCGTCTTCGCCCAAGGCATAGACAATCTCCGTGATCGCCCCGCCGATGGCCAGAACCCGGTCCGAGGCAAGCACCGGACCGGTCACGAGAAACAGGATCAGGGCAAGTCGAAACATCATGCCGTGGTCTCCTGTGTCGGCAAGCCGTTGACGATCTCGGTGAACGCGGTGCGGGTATCCTTGCCTTCCTTCGGAACGCCGAACGCCTGAAGGATCAGGACACCGTCGGCGTCGAACGCCTCGACCGAGACAGCCGGGCCGCGTTGTGTCGGCTTTTCGACCTGCCAGACCTCCGCGACCTTGTCGCCGCGCAGATGGAGGTTGAAGTCCGGGTCCAGCACGTTCACCCAGGGGCCCATCGGCTCTATCCGCCGAAGGGGGCCGGTGTGGATTTCGATGCAGCCGCGATTGCCGACGAACAGCATGATCTCGAATCCCGCAACCTGTATCGCGCGCAACATCGTGTCCACTGCCGAAGGCGCAAGCGGCCGCACGAAGGGGGGTTCCGCAATCCGATAGGCGCCCAACCGGTTCATTTTCAGCTTGGCGCAGAGGCGCAGGAATTGGTGAGTGTCGGTGAGCCGTGCCCACTCCTTGAGCAGGATGTCGCGCTTGTCGAGATTGATCCGCGCGCCCTCGGGCGGCTCCCGATCCTTCAGGGCCAAGGTGTCGGTTTGTGCGGGCAGGGCGAGGTCCGATTGCAGCCGTGTCCAGGCCGCCATGTCCGCGCCGTCGCGCAGATAGGCCTTGTGCACCGCATCGCCTGCGGCGTCGAACACCTGCACGCTGTGGCGCAGACCGCTCTTGACCTGCTCGGAGACCGCGAAGGCATGCACCCAGTGGCGCGGAAACATCCGCAAATCGATCCCCTCGTTGAGGGTCATCGTCGCGTGATCGCCCCCGTGGTAGTCGGTATATTCCCCATCCTTTTCGATGACGCAGGCGTCGTTGCGCGTGAGCGCCATCATCGGGCCGAGGGCCCCGAGGGCTGGGATCAGGTCGTTGGGATGCGGGCGCAGCGCCACGGCATCATGCCCGACCTGCGCCGCGACCAGCGCGGCCTCCGGCAGCCCGAGCGCCTCGGCAATGTCGCGCGCGCGCCCGGCCTTGTGGGTGCGCGCCTCCCGGATCTCTTTTGCATCTAACATGGCAGTCTCCCGAAACTGGCTGCTGGGGGCGTTGGATGGGGGCGCAATCACGATGCGACTGCGCGTTCAGGACATGGGCTGCATTTCCAGCGCGTCGGTTGCGTTGATCAGTCGTGTTTGCGCGGCCAGGAACGTGTCCACCGGGTTGGTTTCGCAAAGCAGCATCGCGTAGGAGAACGCCACGGGGCGCCGCCCCTCCCGCAGGGCGATGAAGCTGCGCATGAACAACCCCTCATGTTCCGAAAGAAGCCGCGCGCAGTTTGCGCAATGGGGATTGTTGAACCGGAAACAGGATTGGCGCGCCTGTCGCATCGCCTGCACCGCACCGAGCACAAGGCTCGCGACGCGGACCCCGTCGATCTCGCCATAGGTCAGGGTCGGGCATGTGAGCCCAAGCAACCAGCTCTGGTGTTCGGGGTTTGCGAAGCTTTCGAAAAAGTAGCGCGCGGTCTGAAGAACGACCTGATCGCGTGGCTCTAGGCCGGCCTTTTCGATGCGCACCGACATGGGGTCGTTTCTCCTGCCGCAGCAGCTTTCGGTCGTGCGAGGGCCTTGATGGTCAAACATCGATAACGGCTCCGCTCCGGATGGGCGCAAGGCCAGGCTGTTGCGGAGCGTTCCAGGCGGCGCGGAACGGGTTGGAAAGGAATAGATGTAAAAGCATGTCCAGCCTCCTTTGTTGCAATGCGCGAAGAGATGCGCACCGTTGCAACGATCACAATGGAGCCGGGCTCAGATCGAGGCTTGGCTGGGCAAATTAATCCTGACAGAACTTATCGGGAATTGCAAGGCTGGTCATGCTCGGGGGTGGGCCATTGCAGAAGCGTACAGCAATCAAAGCTTAGTGCTGTCTGCTTCGGCGCATTTCTCGATCTCAGATTGGTGGCATGGGCGCCGAGGTTGTCATCTTTGAGGATTAGCTTGTCGTCCAACCGGATGCCGTTTTCGATTTGTTGCATCGGGGCTCGCCTTTGACCGTTAGTCTTTCAGCAGGTCCCAGAACGCGGCAACTGGACCCCGCATCCGGCCGTTATCCTGCCTGATCTTGCGCAGTTCACGCTGACTGGTGGAGTGGGCAGGGACGAAGAACTCCACACCGTCGGGCTGATTGCGCACGGCATCGAAGGGCAGGATGCTTGCCCCGAATCCACGTTTGACAAACGACAGGATTGCCGTGGTGTTCCGCGCCTCCAAAGTGCTGGCGATCCTCATCTCCGCAACCAGAGGATCATCGACCAGTTCGCACAGCGGATTCGAAATCAGAGGCTCCCGTTTCAGCAATTCCCATCCCGACATGCCCTGAGTATTCATGTGCGCGAGGTGTATGGCCCCTCCTTCGACACAAACGATCCCCAAATCATCCGAGCGAATGCGCGTGCCCTCCGGTGTGTCGCGAGGCTGTGCCGAAACGATCCCAATATCGGCCGCGTCGCGCTGGATGCGCGCGCGCACGGCGGCGCTATCGACGTCGCTGATCTCGATGCGCACATCAGGGTGTGCTTTGCGGAAAGCTTCGATCACATCCGGCAAGAGCGCCACTGTGGCGGAAGGCACCGCCGCGATGCGCACGATCCCGCCCGCGGACATGGCGTGCCGGCGAATGGCAGCGACACTGCGGTCGAAGACATCCGTAGCGCGCTGGCTTTCTTCAAGCACAAGCTGTCCCAGGGGTGTCAGACGGCTTTTGCGGTCAGTCTCGAACAAAGGCGCGCCTATGTCGTCCTCAAGCTGCGCCAACATCATCGACACCGCGGAGGGTGAGCGCCCCAAAACCGCGGCCGCGCCTGCCAGTGTTCCTTGCGTCGCCACCACCGAGAAGGTTCTCAGCATTTCGAGCTTGATAGACATTCAGAATACCTGAAGATTTTTTCAATTTTTTCAGACTGACTGAATTAAGCGCAATGGTCTAGGGAGCAATCAAGCAAACAGGAGAGAGCCATGACGGATCGCACGCAACTCTATATCGACGGTGCCTGGACCGAGGGTACCGCCCAGATCGAGAACCGCAATCCGTCCGACACCACTGACCTGATCGGTATGTATGCGCAGGCGGATGCGGGCCAGTTGGACACCGCCCTCGCCGCCGCACGCCGGGCACAGCCCGCCTGGTGGGCCGCCGGCATTCAGAAACGTCACGACGTTCTGATGGCCATCGGCACCGAGTTGATGGCGCGTTCTGACGAAATCGGTCGCCTGTTGTCGCGTGAAGAGGGCAAGCCGCTGGCCGAAGGCAAGGGCGAGGTCTACCGTGCCGGGCAGTTCTTTACCTATTTTGCCGCCGAAGCGCTGCGCCAGCACGGGGATCTCGCCGAAAGCGTGCGCCCTGGGATCGAGATCGACGTGCGCCGCGAAGCCGTGGGTGTGGTGGCGATCATTTCACCCTGGAACTTTCCCGTGGCCACGCCCGCGTGGAAAATTGCGCCTGCACTGGCTTTCGGCAATGCGGTCGTCTGGAAGCCCGCGAATGTTACGCCCGCAAGCGCCATTGCCCTGACCGAGATCATCGCGCGCCAGGACATTCCCAAGGGGCTGTTCAACCTGGTCGCGGGGCCGGGCCGTGACGTGGGCCAACGTCTTGTGGAAAGCGCCGAGGTGGACGCCATAAGCTTCACCGGCTCGGTCCCCGTAGGGCGCGGCATTGCTGCGGCCGCAGTGCAGAACATGACAAAGGTGCAGATGGAGATGGGGTCGAAGAACCCCCTGATCGTGATGGACGATTGCGATCTCGATCTGGCCGTGGCCCATGCCGCGAGTTCCGCATTCGGGGGCACGGGTCAGAAATGCACCGCTGCGAGCCGCCTGATCGTACACAGCGCCGTTCATGATGCTTTCGTCGAAAAACTGGTCGCAGCGGCGCGGGCCATGAAAGTGGGTCACGCGCTTGAGGACGGCACGCAATTGGGTCCAGTGGTCAGCGAAAGCCAGCTGAACCAGAACATGGAGTATATCGGCGTTGGCAAGGACGAGGGCGCGGAACTGCTCTGTGGTGGCGACCGGCTGGAAATGGCGACCGACGGCTACTTCATGGCCCCGGCGGTTTTTGCAGGCACGGCCAATGATATGCGGATCAACCGTGAGGAGATGTTCGCGCCGATCACCGCAGTGCAACGCGTGGATAGCTACGACGAGGCCCTGGCCCGCGCCAACGACACGCAGTTCGGTCTGACCGCCGGGATAATGACGACCTCGCTGGCCCGCGCCAGCCACTTCCGCGCGCACATGCGCGCCGGATGCGTCATGGTGAACCTGCCGACCGCAGGCACGGACTACCACGTGCCCTTTGGCGGACGCGGTGCGTCCAGTTTCGGGCCGCGCGAGCAGGGCAGCTATGCCGCCGAATTCTACACCACGGTCAAGACCGCCTATGTCGCCGCCGGAGCGCCCGCATGAGCTATCTGATTGACGGTCTGCAATACGCCAACTGGTCGGAGAAGATCTTTCGCCAGATGCGCGCGGGCGGCGTGGATGCGGTCCATGTGACGATCACCTACCACGAGACGTTTCGAGAAACCGTGCTGGTGATCGAGCAGTGGAACCGTTGGTTTGAACAGTTTCCCGACCTGATCTTTCAGGGGCGCACCGCAGACGATGTGCGCCGCGCGCGAGAGACGGGCCGCACCGCGATCTTCTTCGGTTCCCAGAACCCGTCCTGCATCGAGGACGACATCGGTCTGGTCGAGGTTCTGCACACGCTGGGCCTGCGGTTCATGCAGCTTACCTACAACAACCAGTCGCTTCTGGCGTCGGGCTGTTACGAGGACGAGGATACCGGGCTGACCCGGATGGGGCGTCAGGTCGTCGCGGAAATGAACCGCGTGGGCCTGGTGGTGGACATGAGCCATTCCGGCGAGCGGTCGACCTTCGAGGCGATTGCGCAGTCCACGCGGCCCGTCACGATCAGCCATGCCAACCCGGCAAGCTGGCACAAGGCCCGGCGCAACAAGTCCGACGACCTGCTGCGGGCGCTTGGGCAAAGCGGCGGGTTTTTGGGGCTGTCGGCCTACCCGCATCACCTCAAGGGTGGCGGCGATTGCACGCTGCAATCGTGGTGCGACATGGCCGCCTTGGCCGTGGATCTGATGGGTCCGCAGAATGTCGGGATCGGCACGGACCTGTGCCAGGACCAGCCCGACAGCATCGTGGAATGGATGCGTGTGGGCCGCTGGACCAAGGCCATCGACTACGGCGAGGGCAGCGCGGCCAATGCGGGTTTCCCGGCGATGCCCAACTGGTTCCGCGACAACCGCGATCTGGCGGGCATTCGGGCGGGCCTGCGCGCCGCCGGACTGGATGAGGCCACCACGGACGGGATCATGGGCGACAACTGGCACGCCTTCTTCGCGCGCAGCTTCGGGCGTCAGGACGCCCCCACGACCAAACAAGACGCCGCCGAGTAGGCCGCGTGCCATCGCTTATGGGAGGACTTGAGAGATGAGCGATACGACACGGACACCGGGCCTTGCGCCCAAGGGCGCAGACAAGGCGCTGTTTACCGTCACGGGCGGGTTCATCGCCCTGTTTTGCGCCTATGCACTCTTCGACATCGAAGGGCTGTCGGCGCTGGTGGACACAAGCTTTGCCTTCTCGGCCAAGTATTTCGGCTTGTATTGGCAGGTTTTGCTGCTCGCCACCTTCCTGATCGGGCTGGTCCTGTGCCTTCTGCCCGGATCAAGAACCCTGATGGGCGGGCTGAGCACGCCGGAATTCGGCACTTTCAGCTGGGCCGCGATGATCATGTGCACCCTGCTTGCGGGCGGTGGGGTGTTTTGGGCTGCAGGCGAGCCGATTGCGCATTTTCTGTCCACACCGCCGGTCTTTGGCGACCTGAGTGGTGACGTGCAGGCGCAAGCCCATGCCGCCCTCGCACAAAGCTTCCTGCATTGGGGGTTTCTGGCCTGGGCGATCCTGGGCTCGCTGACCACGGTCATGTTGATGCACTACCACTACGACAAAGGGTTGCCGCTGGCACCGCGGACTCTGCTCTATCCGCTGTTTGGTGACCGCGCACTGAGCGGACCTGTCGGCCTGATCGCTGACGCATCCTGCGTCATTGCCGTGGTCGCAGGCACCGTTGGCCCGATCGGGTTTCTCGGGTTGCAGATGTCTTACGGGCTCAACGATTTGACGGGCATCCCGGACACCTTCGCCACCCAAGCCATCGCGATCCTGGCGCTTGTGGGACTTTACACCGTGTCCGCGATCACGGGGCTGGCGAAAGGCATCAAGATCCTGTCGCAGATCAACGTGCTTCTCGCGGTGGTACTGCTGATCTTCATGCTGGTCGCCGGTCCCACGATGAACATCTTTGCGGGCTTCTTCGGTGGAATGCAGGTCTATGCCACGCATTTCTTTGACATGGCGATGTATCGCGGCGATGCGGGCCTGTTTGGCGATGCCGGATGGCTGGGATGGTGGACCGTGTTCTTCTGGGGCTGGTTCATGGGCTACGGTCCCTTGATGGCCGTGTTCATCGCACGTATCAGCCGCGGCCGTTCGATCCGGCAAATCATCATCACCCTGTCTATTGCAGCGCCCCTGATCACGAACTTCTGGTTCACGATTATCGGCGGGTCCGGCATCTTCTTCGAGATCGCCGAGCCGGGCGTCGTCTCTGGCCCGTTCGAAGGGTTCAACCTGCCCGCAGGCCTGCTTGCGATCACCCAGGCCATGCCCATGGGACTGATCCTGTCTGTACTGTTTCTTGTCCTGACCATGTGCTTTGTCGCCACGACGAGCGACTCGATGAGCTACGTGATCTCGTCGACCATGACCGACGGAGAGCCCTCGACTGCCATGCGCGCCTTTTGGGGTCTGGCCATGGGGGTGATGGCGCTGATCCTGATTTCCACCGGAGAAGGAGGCATTGGCAAGCTCCAGAGCTTCATCGTGGTGACGGCGGTGCCGGTATCGCTGATCCTGCTACCTTCCCTGTGGGACGCGCTGCGTATTACGTGGATGCTGGGGCGCACGCCCGAGGCGAAGCACGCCTGATACAGATGGTGGTGCGCAGAGCTTGCGCGCCACCGCTTGTGAAACTGCGCTCCTGGGGGGATTTGCGATGTCTGCGAACACACCGAACACGGCGGCGGAAACAAGACGTTTCTTGCGCCCCGCGTCCGAGGTCATGCGCCTTGCCCGGATGGGCAGTTCCCATCCCACGCGGCTGTCGTTTCTAAGGGTCCTGTTGCGCAGGATGGCGCAGCAGGACTGGCAGATCGACCGCCCGGTCTGGGACGTGGATGCCAAAGGCGTTGGGATCGGTGTCTACCGTGTCCGAAACGCTGAGCGGACCTACAGCCTTGTGGCCTTTGCCCATGACCTGCCACCGGAGCTGCGGTCGGACCGGGTGATCGCGACAGCTTGGGACGCGACCTTTACCCTGTTCGACGGCGATCCCACGCCCGAAGATATCGCGCGCCTGTCCGCGAACGTGCCCTATCAGGAAGCTGGCCGGATCAGCCCCAAGGAGCTGACGCTGGCTCGCGCAAACCGCTCCGTCCGGCTGTTCGAGCATGTCGTCACTACCCTGTCGCAAGGCCGCCAGCCTGACCCGGCCGAAATTCAGGCTGTGGGGTACCTGATGCGCACGACGGCCGTCTATGGCTCGGGCAAATTCGGGGCCTCGGACCGTGAAGACATCGCGACTCGCCCCGAGCTTGCCGCTCCGTTTCAGGTTGAAATGCTGACAGTGTGGCTGATCCGGGCCTTCACCATCGATATCGTCGAGCATATCGCTGCTGCCAAAGGTGGCGACACCGCTGTGAAACTTGACCGAGCCACACGGCGCAGCCTTGGGGTGGGCAACTCCACCGGGCTTGGGATGGCGCCGTTTATAGTGCGGCACCCGGTCCTGCTCAACAACTGGATGGTGGCCCGCGAGGAGGCTTTGGCCCGCGTCCGCGCGCAACCAAGCGCGACGCCGCAAGCCGTTTCCGATCTGGGCACAGCCTTGGAGGCGGCGGTCACCAACGCCGAGGTCTGGCATTCCGAGCACCCCGTTCAGGTGCGTAAGCTCCACGATCTGCGCCGCGACTTGACCGTGCTGGCCGAGGCGCTCGCAACGTGGGACTGGACGGGGGCCGCCCCGTGGGATGCCTTGTGGACCTGGGGCGAGAACACCCTGACCCATGAAGGGCAGGAGGCACTGGTGTCGCTTATGCTGGAGCCCCATGGTGCGCTGATCGATGATCTGGCGGAGACGATGGGCGCTGATGAAGCGGCCAGTTTCCGCATCAATGGCGCCATGCCGGTGGCCGAGCTGAGGCATGTCCTTGAGACCGACTACGCCTGGGCATTGAAGATCGACTTCACCACGCCCGAGAACATCGCGCGGTTCTGGTATGTCTCCGAGGAAAAGCTGGAACCCCGTCTCGGCGAGCGCGCGACCGAGGATGGCGCGACGTTGGAACAGCCCTTGTGCATCGCTCGCCTGATGTCCGAGCTTCACGCGACCGTTCTGGGTTTTGACGCCGCGCAACCCGTTGCCGCGCTGATGCTGGCCCACCCTGAACATCGATATGCGGTGCGCCGCGCGCAGGTGGCCCAGCACCACCCCTATGCCGAGGTTCAGGACAATCTGATCGCGGCTGACATGCTGCCAATTGACCTTCTGCGCTGCAAGCTGGCCTTCTTCGGGGCTAGCCAGTTCGACCCCCGGTCGGATCGCTGGGTGCGCATCAACCTGTTTGCCGGGGCGCCCTTCCCTGACGAGATCAAGATGGAGGCCTCGGTATGAGCATGGACACGGAGCCGCACGATCAGACACGTGGCGAGACTACACCGGTCTTCAGGGACGCGCAGGCAGCTCCTTTGTCATGCAATGAGGCGGCATCCCTGTGCACCAAGGCTGCGCGCGGCGCCGGCATGAGTTGGGGCATGGCTGAAGAGGCCGGGTTTGCCGTCGCGTGGCTGGTGTCCCACGGCATCGATGGTCCGTCCCATCTGCGCGCGCATCTGGAGCGTTCCGATGGCCGGGCGTGGTCCGAACTGTGCCCGTCCGTGACACCCGGTCTGTGGCGCAACGCGGCCAGGCAGCCCAACTGCCCGATCATTCTAGGCGCGACCTTGTGCGATTACGCAACCCTCCCCGAAGGTCCCTCTTCCGGGCGAACACTCACCCTTGGTCCGGTCAGCGCACCCCTTCTGCTGGTCCCGTTCCTGGCAGTTCTCGCGCATGACAACCACCTTGCCCTCACCCTGACATGGGAGACGGGGAGGGTGTGCATAGACGACCAGGATGTGTGGTTGCAGCGCGCTGCCCGAGCGCTCAGTGTCTTGGAACTGGACCTCGCCCTGACCGCACGCGCGGCGCGATACCATCATCCTTGCGCCACCACGAAGCCCAAGGCGCACACCACTGCCGACACTGTCGCGGCGCTGAATACGCTCGCCATGCGGACCACCGTGCCCGCAACCGAAGCGTCGCGAGCAGGCGCAGGATCAACCCTCAGTGACAACGACTAACGAAGGACACGTCATGACCCTTTCCCGCCTCAAACCCGGCGCCCGCATGAGCCAGGCCGTGACCATCGGCAATATCGCCTTTCTCGCAGGTCAGGTGCCCGACGACCTGAGCGCCGACATCGAAACGCAGACCCGTCAGGTGCTGGCGAAACTGGATGCTGTTGTCGCCGAGCTTGGCGCGACCAAATCCGACATTGCCTCGGTGCAGGTGTGGTTGGCCGATATGGCGGACTTCCAGGGCATGAATGCCGTCTGGGACGATTGGCTGCAGGCCGATGTTCCGCCCGCGCGCGCGACCGGCGGCACCGGTCTGGCCCGCCCCGGCATGCGCGTGGAGATGATCGCGATTGTAGCTGTGCCGGACGCTGTTTCGGCCTGACGGCTGGTCAATATGGGGCGCGAGACACCAGTCCCGCGCCCCCGGAGGCCCGCTCATGATCGAGCAGGACCAACCCTCGGGGTGGGTGCTGTGTGCCGAGATGCAGAGCTCTGTCGTGCTGCAGATCTGGGACAAGATCGCAAGCCCAACAGCTTTTGCCATGGCGATGAACCCCAAGATGACACGCCACAAAACCCGCTCCGGAAAACACCGTCGCAATATCAGGAAAGAAGTGGCTGGGGTGGTAGGATTCGAACCTACGGTACACGGTACCAAAAACCGCTGCCTTACCGCTTGGCTACACCCCAACAGTGCGCGTCGGAATACGACTCCTTCAGGTTTTGCGCAAGGCCTGTTTGCAGGTTTTTCTGCAGTTTGCCGGGGGTGCCTTGGCAGAGTGTCGGGCGCTGTTCCGTCTGGTCCAACACGGGCCGGGCAGGGCTACAACCGGATCGGGTTGGTCTTCGCCAAGGCATCGAACGCCATCAGGTCGCCGATGAGGTCCTGCATCTGGGCGAGGGGGATCATGTTCGGTCCATCGGACGGGGCTGTGTCCGGCGCGGGGTGGGTTTCGATAAACACCGCGGCGATACCAAGCGAGACCGCAGCCCGGGCCATGACCGGTGCGAACTCCCGTTGTCCGCCCGAGGCGCCACCGAGGCCGCCGGGCTGCTGGACCGAGTGGGTGGCGTCCATGACGACCGGGTATCCTGTCTTCATCATGGTGGGCAGGCTGCGCATGTCGGCGACGAGGGTATTGTAGCCGAAAGAGGCCCCGCGTTCCGTCAGCATGATACGGGTGTTCCCGGTGCTTTCGATTTTTCCGATCACATGGGGCATGTCCCAGGGTGCGAGGAATTGCCCCTTCTTGACGTTTACCACGGCCCCGGTTTCGCCGGCTGCGATCAAAAGGTCAGTCTGGCGGCACAGAAAGGCCGGGATCTGGAGGATATCGACAGCCTCCGCCGCGGGCGCGCAATGCTCGGCGGCATGGACATCGGTCAGCACGGGCACCCCGAGCGTTTCCCGCAGCCGCCCGAGGGCATCGAGCCCCGCGGCCATGCCCATGCCCCGCACGCCCCCGGCGGATGTCCGGTTCGCCTTGTCGTAAGAGGCCTTGAAAATGAACTGCGCGCCGGAGCGATCGCACGCCTCCTTCAGCGCAGCGCCAATCTCAAGCCCCTGTTCGAAACTCTCGAGTTGGCACGGACCCGCGATCAGCGTCAGCGGTTGATCGTTGCCGACGCGCAGTTCGCCGATCTGGAGTGTTTTCATGTCGGAGTTCTCTGGCCTAGCTGGATACCTGTTCCCGAAGGATCGACGCCGTCAGAGAGATCATCAGGTAGATGCCCGCAAATACGAGAAATGCGAGAAAGGTGTTCTCGAATGCTCGCGGATAGCTGGCTTCATCCGGCGCGATCGGACTGACACTCGTGGACAGATACCTCACTTGCCTGTTGGCCTCAATACGGGCTGTCTCGAGCTGCTGCAAAGCCTGGCTGAGCATAAGCTGCCGCGTTTCGAGATCTGCCTGGGCAATCACAAGCTCTCCGGAGATCCGCGCCAGGGACGCCCCGGAACTGCCGCCTTCGGTCATCTGGCCACGCAGATCCTCGATCAGGCGGGTCAGCCTTGCGATATTGCCCTCCAGGATCGCGACGCGGCTTTGATTGGGCTGCGCGTTCACAAGAAGCTCCTGCAAGCGCAGTTTTTCGGTGTTGAGCTCCACCTCAAGTGTCGAAATCTGGGACATGAGGCTCGACACTTCGAGGTCCGCGCTCAAGACACCACGCGCCTGCTGGAGGTCGAGGACCCGGGTCTGGGCGGCCTGTACCATCGTTTCGGCGTCGTCGAAACTCTCCCGTGCGCCGCGCATCTGGTCTGCGCGCAGGCGTTGGGTCAGGTCATCAACCTGCTGTTCCGCATAAGAGAGCAACGCCTCGGAAAAGGCCTGGCTCGTCTGCGGGTCGGCGGCAGCCACTTCCATCCGCACGATCCCCTCGGTTGGATCGAAGCTGATTTTGACCCGTTTTTTGTAGATGTCGTAGGCATCTTCGTAAGTGGCGTCCGCATCCAGCCGCTGTAGCGCGTCGATCTCCGGTGCCGAGAAGTGATCGCGAAAACCGAGATCCGCATCGAGGCGTCGCATCGCCTCGCGGGACGTGAGGTAGGACTGGACCGCCACAGCGTCCTGGGTCGTCGCCAGCATCGTGCCAGAGAACATGCCCCCCAGGCCACCAGGCCCGGCTTGGGACTCCGCCTGCTGGATCACGAATTCCGAATGGGTGGCAAACATGGGCGTGGCCATGCGGAAGAAATAGTAACCCGCAAGCGCAGTGGGCAGCAGCACAAAGAAGGCCAACCGCGCCACCAGAAGCGTCATCTTCAACCGCCGCCGCCGTGCGATATCCTGTTGGATCTTGCGCACTTCCCGCGCGATGTCCGCTTCGGTCGTGACCTCCGGAGAGGCGACTTGGGGTTGTGGGACCGTTTGCGGCAGGTTCTTGCGCGATTTGTCCGATACCAGATCGAGGATCGTCTCCCGGGTGAAAGGGTCAATGCCCTTCTTGCGCAGCATTCGGACCGCTTCGATGTCCGACGCCGGATCGAGCCCGTGCCGATTTGCGACCCGACGGGCAATACGCAATTGCCGGCCCGTCAGACCTTCGGAGAGTATCGCGGCATCACTGTCGGGATCGGGTTTGGAGCCTTTGCGCATGTGCCGCGCTTTGGCCATGCGCGGTTTAGCAGCCCTTTGCGCAGCGGCATTGGCCGCCGCTTGCATCGTTGGCTTTTCGGGCGCAGGGGCTTTCTCGGTCTTGGCAGGGGCAGGGGGCTTTTCAGGAGAAGCCGCGGCCCGCATCGCCTGTTCCATCGCGTTGTCTGCCTGTAATTCGGCATCCGGGTCCGGCAGCATCAGATCCCCCGCCGGAAGGGCGAGGCTGTCTGCGACATCGCGGCGCCGGATCCGGTACTTCTTAGCTCTCGCCTTGGTAGTCATAGAGCCTCTTTGCTTCTTCTAGCGTGTCAAACATGTGGAGTTGCCCATTCTGCAGCACCGCCGCGGACCGACAGAACTTCTCGATAGTCTTCGCATCGTGGGAGACGATCACCACCGTGGCCCGTTCCAGGCGCTGCTTCATGATCATTCCTGCGCGTTTGTTGAACCCGACATCCGTGGCCGCGGGCATGCCTTCGTCGATCAGGTAGAAGTCGAAGTCCAGAGCCAGCATGAGCGAAAAGCAGAACCGTTGACGCATCCCGGCGCTGTAGGTTCCAACGGGCATGTCGAAATACTCTTCTATACCCGCAACGTAGCGGCAGAAGGCTTCCACGAAATCGGCATCCAGGTGGTAGAGTTTGGCAATGTAACGGGCGTTCTCGCGCCCGGTATGCTTGCCGGAAACACCCCCCATGAACCCCAGGGGAAAAGAGATTCGCCCCTTGCGGGTGATCTGGCCTTCGTCCGGTTGCTCCAGCCCGGCCATCATGTTGATCAGCGTGGTCTTGCCGGTGCCGTTCTTGGCCAGAATGCCCATGGAGCGCCCTTCCTCCACGCGGAAGGATGCCCGGTCGAGGATGACCTTGCGCGATTTACCGGTCCAAAAGGACTTGCTGACCTGATCGAACTCGATCAATCGACTGCTCCCGAACGCCGTGAATGCCTAACGGATAACTTCGACAAGTTAACGACATACACAACACCCATGACGATCTTGATCAATCGTATTGATAAAGTGGATTGATCCAGGCCGGTATACGGCTTGGCCGCTGATGAGAGCAGATCCGGAGTGTGGCAAGCGCTCTCACGGTACTGGTTACGCAATCATGTTCCAGGCAAGCCCGGCGAGGATCGCGCCTGTCAGGGAAAACCCGAGATACGACGCGAAAACCCTCGGTTTCACCAATGCCCAGACCGCAACGGCGGCCGGAATGCAACTGACGCCGCCCGCGATCACGAAGGACATGGCCGCACCCGGGGACATGCCCTGTTCCAGAAGCCCCGCAATCAGGGGGACAGCCGCGTATCCGGTCAGGTAAAGCGGCGCGCCTACGATGCTGGCGATCAGGATCGGACCTATGCCGTCCCCGCCCATGGCGCTCGCAATCAGGTCTGCGGGCACGTAGCGCAGCATGAGCGATTCCAGCACATAGGCCAGCAACAGCCATTTTCCGAGAAACAGAAGGTTGTGGACCGCGACGTCGCGAAACTCGCGACGCCTCGGGGCTTCGCGCCAGAACGCCCAGACCGGCCGCCCATCGAAAGGCGTCGGGCCACACCCGCAACACCCGGACTTCGGCGCGGATTTCAAAGGGTCGGTGTAGAGGGCTGTCCCGGCAAGGGCGCGCACGGAAAAGCCGCCCATCATCCCCAGGCCGATGGCCGCGACCGTTTTGCCCAAAGCGAAATCGAGGCCCAGAGCACCGGAGGTGATGAAGAACATGGCCGGGTCCATGAGCGGCGACGCCAGCCAGAACGCCATCACCGCGCTCAGCGGCGCGCCGACGGCGAGCAGGGCGGCGATGAACGGGATCACTTCGCAGGAACAAAAGGGCGAGAGCCCGCCGAAGGCGGCGGCCAGCACGATCATGCGGGTCTCGTTGCCTTGAAAAACCTTGGCCAGCAGGGTCGTGGCCCCTGCTGCGCGCAGATAGGCGACGCTCCCGATCGCGAACAGGATGAAGATCAGCGTATGCCCAAAGGACCCGAGCGTGTTCTCGATCACCGGGCGCAGGGCGGCCGTGTCGAGGACCGCAATCGCGACCAGGATAACGGCGATGGCGGTGAGGGCCGCATCGGGGCGGGGCAGGCGGCGCCGTTTGGCGTGGCCGAGGTCAGGAGGCTGTGTGGAGGTCTCGGCCATGGTCGTGTCCTGTGGGCGTATCGGCGCAGCATTGCGCCAGAAGGTAGTCGGAAAGGCCCGTCACCCGGTCATAGACGACGGTGCAGCGGATGATCCGACCCTCGCGGGTCTGCTGGACCAGGCCAGCCTGCACGAGGGTTTTGACATGATGTGTCAAAGTCGAGCCGGTGACACCGGCCCGTGCCCCGAGAACACCGATGGGCAGCCCTTCGGGACCTGCGCGCACCAGCACTTCGAGCACGCCGAGGCGCTGGGGGGCACCAAGGGCGGCAAAGGCAGCCGCCGCTTGGGCGCGTGAGTCGGTTTTCGTTTCCATATTTCTATGATTATAGAAATATAGTTTTTTGCAAGCTCCCTCTTGGGTCTTTCGGCGACCTGTCGCAGGGTGCGGTCATGTCCGATCACGCTCTTGCCAAAGACCTGGCGGCCTGCACGCTCTGCGCGAGCCGTTTTGCGACCACGGCCTCGGCGCATCGGCCCCGGCCGGTGGTGTGGTTCCGCCCGACCGCACGGGTGCTGATCGCGAGCCAGGCGCCGGGGATGCGCGCGCACAAGGCCGCGCGTCCGTTTACCGACCCGTCTGGTGTCCGCCTGCGCGCGTGGCTGGGGGTGAACGAGGACACCTTTTATGACAAGAACCTGTTCGCGATCGTGCCCATGGGCTTCTGCTTTCCCGGTTACGATGCCAAGGGCAGCGACCTGCCGCCGCCCCGGATCTGCGCGCAGACCTGGCGCGCGCCCATTCTGGCGGGCTTGTCGAAGATCGCGCTGACCCTGCTCATCGGGGGATATGCGCAGAAATGGCATCTCGGGCCAGAGGCAAGGGCGGGGGTGACCGAGACCGTGCGCCGCTGGCGCGACTACGCGCCCGATGTTTTCCCCTTGCCGCACCCGTCGTGGCGCAATACCGCATGGCTCAACCGTAACCCTTGGTTCGAAGCGGAATGTCTGCCTGCCCTGCGGGCGCGCCTCGGCGAGGTGTTGAAGCAGGTGGAGACATGACGGAAACAAGCCCACTCGATACCGCGCATGCGGCAATGGAAGCCGATCCGCAGGATGATGCCGCGCGGCTGCGTTTCTATGACCGTCTCGCGGATGCGGAGCTGTTCTTGTTGCTGGAGGGCGAGGCCGAGGGCGACCGCATCACCCCCCGGGTCTTTCCGGTGGAAGAGCACCGCTATGTGCTGGCCTTCGACCGCGAAGAGCGTTTGACCCGATTTGCCGAAGGGCCCGCGGCCTATGCGGGGCTGTCCGGTCGGAGTGTGGTGCAACTCCTGGCCGCGCAGGGCCTCGGGCTGGGTCTGAACCTGGAGGTCGCGCCATCGGCAATGCTGCTGCCGCCGGAAGGTGTAACCTGGCTGGCCGAAACGCTCGGGGTCTCCCCCGAAGAGCTGGCCGCGAAACCGGCGGAAATCACGCCCCCGCGCGGGCTGCCCGAAGCGGTGCTGACCGCCCTCGATGCCAAGCTGGCCACGGCATCGGGACTGGCGCGTCGGGCTTACCTCGCCGGTGTCGCCTATGAGGAAGGACGCCGCGGGCATCTTCTGGGCTTTCTGGGCACGGTGCCCGGGGCAGAGCCCGCCCTGGCGGCGGCCGTGCGCGAGGCGCTGGTCTTTTCCGGGATCGAAGCCGGGGCGCTCGATGTCGGCTTTCTGCGGGACAGCGACCCGCTGGCAGGGGCGTTGGCACGCCACGGGCTGCGGTTCGACCTGCCCGAGCCCGAGGCGTTCAGCGGCCCCTCTGCGCCGGGCATGGACCCCGACCGCCCGCCGAAACTGAAATAGCCGCCGCGCTGACGCGTTTGGCGCGCAGCCAGATCAGTAGCCCGCCTGCCGGTCCACCAGATGCAGGAACGGCTCGCCGGCTTCGCCCCGCCTGATGTTCTCGACCACCACCCGGGCTGCGGTTTCCGGACGCGTCTCGGACGCGATATGGGGCGTGACGGTGACCTTCGGATGGGACCAGTACGGGTCACTCGGGGGCAACGGTTCGGTGCGGAAGGTGTCCAGGGTCGCATGACCGACCTGCCCGCTGTCGAGCGCGGCCAGCAGCGCCTTGTCGTCCACCAAACCGCCGCGTCCGGGGTTGAGCACCACCGCACCCTCCGCGAGGCAAGCCAGCGCCCCCGCATCGAGGATGCCCTCGGTCGCGGGCGTATGAGGCACCAGCAGGATGACGACTTCTGCCCCAACGAGGGCTGCATGCAACGCGTCGCCTGAGAAGCTCTCGACGCCCAGGATGTCCTTGGGGCGCCGCGCATAGCCGCGCACCTGGAAATTCAGGGCCACGAGCGCCTCGCTGACCGCGGCCCCCAACGCGCCGAGGCCAACAACCGTCACCTTGCGGTCCCGTGCAAGCGGCGGGATGAAGTCGAAATGCCGCCAATCCCCGTTCTGGGTGGCCAGCATCCGGTCGATGCCGAGGTGATGGCGCAGCACATGGCCGACGCACCATTCCACCATCCCCTCGGTCAGCCCGGTATCCACCATGCGGGTCAGAGGCACGCGCAGGGTGTCGTTGCCCACGATCCCTTCCACCCCGGCCCAGAGGTTCTGAACCAGTTTCAGGCCCGTGAAAGGCGTGAAATCCTGCACCGGTCCGCCCGGGGCATAGATCATGTAATCCACCGTCGCCGGATCACTGGTATCGCAGTCGAGCCGTGCCGTCAGACCGACCTCTTCCAGGGCAGCTGTCAGCGGGGCTTGGTATTGGTCCCACCGTGCGTCCTGCGCGGCGAAGAGGATGCGGGGCATTCGATATCCTTACCTGGGGCGGTGGACATGAGCGCTCTGGACCAGGCCAAAACCGACCAGCAGCACCAGCATCGCAGAGCCACCGAAGCTGACCAGCGGCAGGGGCACGCCGACCACCGGGGCCAACCCCATCACCATCGCCATGTTCACGGAGAAAAAGAAGAAGAAGGTCGCGGCCACACCGATGATCAACAGGCTGGAGAACCGGTCCTTGGTCCGCATCGCGGACACAAGACAAAAGAGTACGATCAGACCGTAAAGTGCCAGCAGGGAGATGCCGCCGATGAAGCCGAACTCCTCGGCCAGTGTCGTGAAGATGAAATCGGTGTGCTTCTCGGGCAGGAAGTTCAGACGGCTCTGAGTGCCTTCCATGAACCCCTTGCCCGTCACGCCGCCGGACCCGAGGGCGATCTTGGATTGCGTGATGTGATAGCCCGCGCCAAGAGGGTCGTTTTCGGGGTTCAGGAAGGTGTCGATGCGCCGATACTGGTAGTCCTGCAACAGCTGCCAGTCGGTTCCGCGCGACATCAAAACCGCCGCGACCAGAGCAATGCCGCCCAGGATCACCACCGCGAAGTAAAGCCAGTGAACCCCCGCCACGAACATCACAACCCCGCCCCCGGCCATCAGCAGGATCGAAGTGCCGAGATCCGGCTGGCGGAGCACCAGGGCAACAGGGATCATGATCAGCAGCACGGGGACAAGCACCCAGAACGGGTGGGAGGTCTTCTTCAGATCCAGCACGTCGTAATAGGCAGCCAGCAGCATGATCAGAGTGATCTTCATCAGTTCCGAAGGCTGCAGGCGCATGAAGCCGAGATCGATCCAGCGCTGGGCGCCCATGCCGACCACGCCAAAGAATTCCACCGCCAGCAGCAGGACGAGCGACACGATATAGGCCAGCACCGAAAGGTTGCGCCAGACATAGATCGGGGTGAAGGCGACCACGAACATGATCGCCAACCCGAGGGCAAACCGCTTCATCTGCGGCTCGACCCACGGGGTCATGGATCCGCCCGCCACGGAATAGAGCATCAGGAACCCGAAGCTGGCCACCGCGACGATCAGCAGGATCAGCCCCCAGTTGAGGTGCAGCACCTTGGCGAGTCCGGTGGGGACCCGCTGAATCTGTGACTCGAGATAGCTCATGCGCGGCTGCGGCCCTGCTCGGGCTCCTGGCGCGGGCGCAACTCCAGTGCGCGTTGCCGCTCGTCGATCATGTTGCGCTGATGGGCGGGATAGGCGCTGAGCGGGGGCAGGCCGCCATAAAGCGCCTGTAGCAGGACATCCCGCGCGATCGGGGCCGCGGCCTTGGAGCCACCGCCGCCATGCTCGACAACGACCGAGACGGCATAGCGCGGGGCATCGAAGGGGGCATAGCCCACGAACAAGGCATGATCGCGCCGGTTCCACGGCAGGTCTTCGTTGCGAAACACGCCGCGGGCGCGTTCTTCAACGGTGATGTTGCGGACCTGGCTGGTGCCAGTCTTTCCGGCGAGCCGATAGGTGCTCTCCGCGATGCGGGAGCCATAGGCCGTACCGCTGCGCAGGTTCGTCACCTCGTAGAGCGCGCGCTGGATCACCTCCAGATGCGCGCGGCGAATGCCGAGTGGCGCGGGGTCGGGCCGTGCCACGGGCCGGTCGTTCACAGCCCGGATCAGGCGCGGCATGATCTCGCGCCCGGTTGCGAGCCGCGCTGTCATCACGGCCAGTTGCAGCGGCGAGGCAAGAACGAAACCCTGCCCGATGGACGCATTCAGCGTATCGCCCACCTGCCACGCCTCGCCCCGGTTCGCGGCCTTCCAGGCGCGGTTGGGCATCAGGCCCTCGGCCACCGCCGACATGGGCACATCGAACCGGGTGCCGAGGCCAAAGCGGCGCGCCATCTCGGCGATCTTGTCGACGCCGACCTTCTGGCTGATGTCATAGTAATAGACGTCGCAGCTCTCCCGCAGGCTGTCGACCAGGTTCATCCAGCCATGGCCGCCGCGTTTCCAGCAATGGAATCGGCGCGTGCCCAGCTTGTAATGCCCGGGGCACCAGACCCGCTCGCCCGGGTCGATCACCCCTGCTTCCAGCGCGGCCAGCGCCGTCAACATCTTGAAAGTCGAACCGGGTGGATAGGTGCCCTGCACCGTCTTGTCGGCCAGGGGACGGTATTCATCCTCCAGCAGGGCTCTGTAATCGGCGCTGGATATCCCCCGCACGAACTTGTTCGGATCGAAACTGGGTGCCGAGGCGATGGCGCGGATATCGCCATCCTCGATATCCATCACCACCACGGCCGCGCTTTCCCCGGCCAGTCGGGCTTCGGTGTAGTTCTGCAGCGCGTGGTCGAGTGTGAGTTGCAGATTGGCGCCCGGTTGACCCTCGTCCCGGCGCAATTCTCGCATCACCCGGCCCGCGGCGTTCACCTCGATCTGGCTGCTGCCGGCCGAGCCGCGTAGCGCCTGTTCGAACTTGGCCTCCACCCCGGTCTTGCCGATCTGGAAGCGGGGGATCTGCAACAGCGGATCGTCATCGTTGAGCCGTTCGAGATCGAAATCGCTGACCGGGCCGACGTAGCCGATGGAATGGGCGAAATCCTGGTCCAGCGGATAGTAGCGCGACAGCCCCACCTCGGTCACGATGCCGGGCAGGGCCGGGGCGTTGATGCTGATCTCGGAAAATTGCTCCCATGTCAGCCGGTCGGAAATCGTCACCGGCACAAAGGGCGACCGACGGCCCATTTCCCGCCGCGCGCGCGCCAGGTCCTCTTCGGGAAGCGGGACGATATCCGTCAGTGTTCTCAGGACCGCATCCACGTCGCCGGCGTCCTCTCGCACGATCACGACCCGGTAATTCGGCGCATTGCCCGCCAGCAGAACCCCGTCACGGTCATAGATAAGCCCACGCGCCGGGGGCAGAAGGCGGATATTGATCCGGTTCTCTTCGGCCAGGAATTTGTACTGTTCGGCTTCCTTCACCTGCAACTCGCGCATGCGAACCGCGAGGGCACCCAGAACGCCCAGTTGCAGCCCGCCGACAATCAGCCCCCGGCGGGTGATCGTGCGCGCGCTGAGCTTCATGTCCTTGTCGGCCCGTTTCATACCCGCATCCCGAGAATGCGCGGACCATCGGTCGGGCGGGGGCGCACGCCGCACAGATAGACACTCGCCAGAACCACCACCGGATAGATCGCGAGCGTCGACAGAAGGTGGAGCATCTGCGCGCTGAACGCCGGTTGCGGCACAAGCGCAATCGCCAGCAGGACGCGCTCGGCCACGGTCATCGCCGTGAGTGTGGCTGCGACCAGGCCGAACTCGACGGCGATCGGGGTCTCGCCCTCCCGGTAGGCTTGGCGGCGCATCACCTCGGAGCCGACCAGCACAAGAAGCGTCCAAAGGCCGGGAGGGCGTTGGAACAAGAAATCCTCCACCAGCACCACCACCACGATCAGCGTGACCGGAAGGACATCGGGGCGCCGCAGGACCCAGGCCAGGATGACGCAAAGCACCACGTCCGGCCCAGGGATCCGCGGCGCCGCCACGCTCAGCGGTAACAGCGCAACGATCAGGACGGCCGCCACAAGGGCCAGGAAGACCACGCGCAGCACCCACAGCTTCGGCTCGAACGCGCTACCCATCGGCGCGTTCCTCCAGGGCAGCGATGGGTGGCGTGTCGATCCCGTCGATCGGGGCGGCCTCGGGCAGGGCCGGGGTCGGCTGGCCGCGCAGGACGCGCAGAAACTTCAGCCGCTCGTAATCCGCCGCGAGGCGCAGGCGGAACCGGCGATCCGGACCGATGGCGACCTGGCCCGCCAGCAACTCGGCGGGAAAGACCCCGCCATCCCCGGATGTCACGACCCGGTCGCCGGCGCGCACCTGCTCGGGCGCTTCGATGAAGTCGATCAAAGGGGCTGCGGAGTTGTCGCCCACCAGCATCGCGCGCTGCCCCGAGGGCTGCAGGATCACGGGCACCCGGCTCGACGGGTCTGTCAGCAACAGCACCCTTGCCACCGACGGCGCCGTTCCCGCGATGCGGCCGACGAGGCCGAGACCGTCCATCGTGGCCCATCCATCTTGCACCCCGTCTTCGGAGCCGACGTTAAGCAGCACGGAACGCCGGAACGGCGAGCCGCTATCGGCCGTCACAACGCCGGTGATGAAGGTCAGCTCCGGCTCGATCCGGACATTGTTCAGCCCGAGAAGCTGCGCGTTCTCCTGCTCCAGTTGCAGGGCGGCTTCGCGCCACGCCTTCATCTGCTGCAATTCGCGGCGCAACTCTTCGTTCTGCTCGAACAGACGCGCGTAGGACTGGAAGTCTTCTGCCATGCGCGACACTGCGGTGATCGGCGCCATCACCCAGTCGAGGTTGGGCACCACGCGCTCTATCACGCTCATCCGCATCTGCTCGACGCGTGGGCTGTCGATCCGCCAGAATGCGAACAGGCCGAGCAATACCATGACGAGACACCCGATCAGCACCCGGCGGATCGGCCTGAAATAGATGTCGTCTTCGTTGCGATGCCTTGCCAAGGTCTCTCCTCAGCGCGCCCGTGAGAGGGGACAGTTCAGCTTTCGTAGTCGATCGCGTGGCGCAGTTGCTTTTCGTATTCCAGCGCCTTACCCGTGCCCAAGGCTACACAATTGAGCGACTCGTCGGCAATAGAAATGGGCAAGCCCGTCTGTTCGCGCAAGGCGAGGTCCAACTCACCCAGCAGCGCGCCGCCCCCCGTCAGCATCACGCCGCGATCCACGATGTCCGCCGCCAGATCCGGCGGTGTCGCCTCCAGCGCGGTCATCACCGCCTCGCAGATCTGCTGCACTGGCTCCGCGAGTGCCTCGGCCACCTGCGCCTGGTTCAATTCGGCCTCCTTCGGCACACCGTTGAGCAGGTCGCGCCCCCGGATATGGATCGTCGCGCCGCGCCCGTCATCGGGCATCCGTGACGTCCCGATCGAGGTTTTGATCCGCTCCGCCGTCGCCTCGCCGATCAGAAGGTTCTGCTGCCGCCGCAAATACGAGATGATCGCCTCGTCCATCCGGTCGCCTCCTACGCGCACGGAGCGCGCATAGACGATATCGCCCAGCGACAGCACGGCAACCTCGGTGGTGCCGCCGCCGATATCGACGACCATGGACCCCGTGGGATCCGTGATTGGCATCCCCGCCCCGATTGCCGCGGCAATGGGCTCGGCAATCAGACCGGCACGCCGCGCCCCGGCTTTGAGCACGGAGTCCCGAATGGCCCGCTTTTCAACCGGGGTTGCCCCATGGGGGACGCAGACGATGATCTTCGGTTTCGAAAACAGCGTCCGCCGATGGACCTTGCGAATGAAATGCTTGATCATCTCCTCGGCGACATCGAAATCCGCGATGACGCCTTCGCGCATCGGGCGGATCGCCTCGATGGAACCCGGCGTGCGCCCGAGCATCAGCTTGGCGTCCTCGCCCACGGCCAGAACCTGCTTCTTGCCGTCCTTGACATGGTACGCGACCACGGAGGGCTCGTTCAGGATGATGCCGCGCCCCTTGACGTAGACAAGGGTGTTCGCCGTCCCGAGGTCGATCGCCATGTCCGTGGAGAAGAGCGAAAAGCCACCTGCCATTGCTCGCAGTCCTCATGAGTAGAATCGTTGGCACAGACTCGACCGCGCCGAGGTGCAAGTCTTAATGAACCCTGCACCCCACAGGGTAAAGACCCATTTCCGGATGGCACGGGCAGCTTTCCGCTGGCTCCGTGGCGTTGCCGGTCCCGAGGCTCTCTCGACCGGGGCACAAGAAAGCCCGATTGGGCTTGCGCGGGACCGAGGCGCCCGGGAAAGGACGCCTCGCACCCCTCTGCCGAGGTCGGTTTTCAGCTCACGTCCTTGTAGGACACTTCCTTGCGATCACTGCCCAAGGGCGACTTCTCGCGTCGCAGGATCAACCGGTTGAGCGCGGCGACATAGGCCTTGGCCGAGGCGACGACCGTGTCCGTGTCGGCCGCCTGGCCGGACACAATGCGCCCGTCTTCTTCCATGCGAACGGTCACGGTGGCCTGGGCGTCGGTCCCCTCGGTCACCGCATGCACCTGGTAGAGTTGCAGCCGCGCCGTATGGGGAAACAGCGCCTTGACCGCGTTGAACGTGGCATCCACGGGGCCATCGCCCTGGGCGGTCACCTGCTTGTCCACCCCGTCGATGGACAGGGTCAGGTCCGCCGATTGCGGCGCTTCGGTGCCGCAGATCACGCGCAGAAACTTCACCGACAGCCGCTCCCGCGCCGGATCGGTGCTGGATTCGGACATCAGCGCAACGAGATCCTCGTCGTAGATCTCCTTTTTGCGGTCGGCGAGGGCCTTGAACCGGACGAACACGTCCTTGAGCTGATTGTCGGCCAACTCGTAGCCGAGGTCCTTGAGCTTGGCGCGCAATGCCGCGCGGCCCGAATGCTTGCCCATCACCAGGTTGGTCTCGCTCAGACCGATATCCTCCGGGCGCATGATCTCGAAGGTCTCGGCGTTCTTCAACATCCCGTCCTGGTGGATGCCCGACTCGTGCGCAAAGGCATTCTTGCCGACGATGGCCTTGTTGAACTGCACGGCGAAGCCCGAGACCGCCGCGACCCGGCGCGAGATGTTCATGATCTTGCGGGTGTCGATGCGGGTCTGGTACGGCATGATGTCGTTCCGGACGCGCAGGGCCATGACAACCTCTTCCAGCGCCGTGTTGCCCGCGCGCTCCCCCAACCCGTTGATCGTGCATTCGACCTGGCGCGCCCCGGCATCGACGGCCGCCAGCGCATTGGCCGTCGCCATCCCGAGGTCGTTGTGGCAGTGGGTGGCGAAAGTGACGTCTTCGGCACCCGGCACATCGGCGATCAGGTGCGCGATCAGATCGGCGCTCTCGCGCGGGGCGGTATAGCCGACCGTGTCGGGAATGTTGATCGTGGTGGCGCCTGCCTTGATCGCGATCTCGATGACCCGGCAGAGATAATCGTATTCCGTGCGTGTCGCATCCATCGGCGACCACTGCACGTTGTCGCACAGATTGCGCGCATGGGTCACCGTGTCATGGATGCGGTCCGCCATCTCGTCCATGGTCAGGTTCGGAATCGCGCGGTGCAGGGGCGAAGTGCCGATGAAGGTGTGAATGCGCGGTTGCAGGGCATGGCGCACCGCCTCCCAGCAGCGGTCGATATCCTTGAAGTTGGCCCGCGCAAGCCCGCAGATCACCGAATTCACGGAATTCTTGGCGATCTCGCTGACGGCGGCGAAATCCCCGTCCGACGCGATGGGGAACCCGGCCTCGATGATGTCGACGCCCATCTCGTCGAGCAGCGCGGCAATCTCCAGCTTCTCGTCATGGGTCATGGTTGCGCCCGGGCTCTGCTCGCCGTCGCGCAAGGTCGTGTCGAAGATCAACACGCGGTCCTGATCGGTTTTGTCTGTCATGGGATGTCTCTCTGGTAAGCTCTCAGCTGTCTGTCGCGAAATGGCGCAGGATTACCTCTGAGCGGTCGCGCCGGACGGCACGCTCAGAGGCGGCTAAGAAGCAGGAGACGCGCAGCACCGCGCGCGCTGTGGCCAGCGCGCGGCGGAGTCGTGGATGAGAACACGTATGGCGTCATAGCCCCTTTATACGGGCGGCGCGCCGAATTCCAAGCTCGAAATCAGGCAGGCGGAGGGCAGGGGCTCTCCGGCGACGTCCAGCTGGGTGGGGATGTAGTCGAACACGGCGATCATGCCGCCTTCGTCGAAGGCGACGAAGATCTGGCTGCCTTCGGCGTTCACGGTGATGCCCTCGGCATCCATCCCCGCAAAGGCCAGCGAGGTGACCGAGCGCAACACGCCATCGGCGGAAAACTCGAACAGGCTGTCGGAGGCGTCGGCGTCATCGACCACGAGGATCGTGCCATGGACGGGATCCTGGGTGATGCCCTGCGGCTCCATCAGTTGCGGTGTCTGCATGTACCCGATCAGGCGACGCACGGTCGTGCCATCCTGGCGGATCTGCACGACCTCGGCCGCAGTGTCATCGGCCACCCAGAAATCGGAGGTCGCGTTGTCCACGTAAAGCCCGTCCGTATCGCGCAGGTTGACCGAGAGGCGGAACGCCTCCCCAAGCGCCTCGCCGTCCCGCGAGACCCGTTGGTACATGCCCGATCCGTCCGAAATCAGCAGGTGATCCCCTTCGACGGCAACCGCATCCACACGGTGCAGGGGGGCCTGGAAACTGCGCACCTCGTTGCCCCACAGATCGATCATGCGGACGGTGCCGGTTTCATTCGCAACCCAGAGGGCGCAGGCATCCCGGTCATAGGCGAGACCGGAGGGGCCATCTGCGGGAAAGCTCCGCAGCAGGTGCAGTTCAATCGCGGAGGCCGGGCCCCCGAGCAGCGCGGTCAAAAGCGCGGCCAATAGCAGTCTGGTCATAGGTCAAACTCACTCTATGTCGCCTCCCTCAGCCTTGCAAAAACGCTACCGCGAAAAGGTTAATAAAAAGCCTCGGCAGATTGCCGCTGCGACCTAAGTGTCACCCTCCTGTGAAGGAGAGAAGCCATGGCCCCTCGCGCCCTCGTGCTCGGCAGTTCCGGCGGCATTGGTGCCGCGCTGGTTGCGGAGCTAACAAAAACACACGAAATCAATGGCCTGTCGCGGAGCGTCGACGGGTTCGACATCACGGACGAGGACTCGGTCAACGCCCATCTGAGCCGTCTGGAGGGTCCTTTCGCGCGGGTCGTGGTCGCCACCGGCGCGCTCGAGATCGGCGGGGCGGCACCGGAAAAGTCCCTGCGCGACCTCTCGCCGCAGGGTCTCCTGGATCAGTTCGCCCTGAATGCGATGGGGCCGGCACTGGTGCTTCGGCACGCGCAGCGGCTGTTGCCCAAGGATACCCCCTGCGTCTTCGCAGTGCTGTCGGCGCGGGTCGGTTCGATCGGCGACAACCGGCTCGGCGGTTGGTACAGTTACCGGGCCGCCAAGGCTGCGGTGAACCAGATCGTCCATACGGCGGCGATCGAGATTTCCCGCACCCACAGGCAGGCGGCGGTGATCGCCCTGCATCCCGGCACGGTCGCCACGCCGTTCACCGCGAAATACCTCGGACGACACCCCGCCGTGGCACCCGCGGAGGCCGCGGCCAACCTCGTGCGGGTCATGGACGGCGTCACTGCCGCGCAGACCGGCGGATTTTTCGACTGGGCCGGCAAGGAGGTGCCCTGGTGACGCGCCTGATCCTCGTTCTCGGCGACCAGCTGTCGCCGGACATCGCGGCCCTGCAGGAGGCCGACAAGGCGCGCGACGTGATCGTCATGGCCGAAGTCGCCGACGAGGCCCGCTATGTCCCCCATCACCCCAAGAAAATCGCCTTCATCTTCGCCGCCATGCGCAAGTTCGCCGCAGAGCGCGCGGCAGACGGCTGGCGCGTGGCCTACACCAGGCTCGACGACCCCGAGAACAGCGGTTCGATCCCGGGCGAGCTTCTGCGCCGGGCCGCGGCACACGACGCCACCGAAGTGATCGCGACCGAGCCCGGCGAGTGGCGGCTGATCTCGGCGCTGGAGGATTGCCCGATCCCGGTCCTGCAGATGCCGGATACGCGCTTCCTCGCCTCCCACGAGCGGTTCGAGACCTGGGCCGAGGGGCGCAAGCAACTGAGGATGGAATACTTCTATCGCGAGATGCGTCGCGAGACCGGCTATCTCATGGACGGGGACAAACCCGAGGGCGGCAAGTGGAATTTCGACCACGACAACCGCAAACCGGCGCCGGAAGACATCTCGTTCGAAGGTCCACTGAAATTCACCCCGGACGAGGTGGTCGAAGAGGTGCTCGACCTGGTCGAGAGCCGGTTCGGCAACAACTTCGGCACCCTGCGCCCCTTCTGGTTCGCCACGGATCCCCACCAAGCCCGCGAGGCGATGACCCATTTCATCGACCATGCCTTGCCCCGCTTCGGCGTCTACCAGGACGCGATGCTGGCGGACAACCGGTTCCTCTATCACTCGATCCTGTCGGTCTACATCAATGCGGGGCTGCTGGACTGGCGCGAGGTCTGCGACGCGGCGGAGGCCGCCTGGCGCGCGGGCCACGCGCCGCTCAACGCGGTCGAAGGGTTCATCCGCCAGATCATCGGCTGGCGGGAATACATGCGCGGGATCTACTTCCGCGAAGGGCCGGACTACACGGCGCGCAACGCGCTGGGCCATGACGCGGACCTGCCGGATTTCTTCTGGACCGGCGAGACCGATATGCGTTGCGTGGCCAAGGCGGTTGGCCAGACCCGGGACGAGGCCTATGCCCACCATATCCAGCGGCTGATGGTGACGGGCAATTTCGCGCTGCTGGCCGGGGTGGCGCCGGCGCAGGTGCATGAATGGTACCTGGCGGTCTATGCCGATGCCTATGAATGGGTGGAGGCCCCCAATGTCATCGGCATGAGCCAGTTCGCCGATGGCGGGCTCCTGGGCTCCAAGCCCTATGTCTCCAGCGGGGCCTATATCGACCGGATGTCGGATTATTGCAAAGGCTGCGCCTACAAGGTGAAGCAGAAGACCGGCGAAGGGGCGTGCCCGTTCAACCTTTTGTACTGGCATTTCCTGATGCGCCACCGGGACCGGTTCGAAAAGAACCCCCGCGTGGCGCAGATGTACCGGACCTTCGACCGCATGGAAGAGGATCGCCGCAAGACCATTCTGAAAGAAGGCGACGCGCTCATGGCGCGGCTTGCGGACGGGGCGCGGATCTAGCTCTCAGGGCCCGGTGGGCGGGTTCAACGCGCCGGGCGACCGCCACCTACTCGGATGCGGGCGCGGGTTCCGCCGCGGGCTGGACCAGAACGCCGTTGCGCCACTCGCCGGTTTCCACCTGTCCGCTGAAATAGCGCAGGGTGCCTTGACCCACCCGTTTTCCGTTCTCGAAAAACCCTTCATACACGTCGCCATTGGCATAGGTCGCGCGCCCGAATCCGTTGATCTCGCCGCCCTGCCAGCTGCCTTCGTACCGGAACCCGTCGGCCAGGGCGACAACGCCCTCGCCTTCGCGCACCCCGCCGACGAATTCGCCCTGGTAGACAGAGCCATCCGGGTAGGTGGCCGTGCCTTGCCCCTGCTTTTCACCCGCAACCCACGAGCCGGTATAGCTGTATCCGTTGGGATAGGTAATCGTCCCGGTGCCATCGGACAGCGCATTGCGGAACGCGCCCTCGTAGACGATGCCATTGGCATAGCGCGCGATGCCTTCGCCCTCGATCACACCCGCCACCCAGGTGCCGGTGTAGGTCGACCCGTCAGGGTAGGTGATCTCGCCGACGCCCTCGGGCTTTTCATCCACGAAACTGCCCACGTAGCGCGAGCCGTCGGGATAGGTGACCGTGCCGTCCCCCTCGATGCGCCCTTCGATCCAGGTGCCTTCGTAGCGGTAGCCGTCCGGCCCTTCGAAAACGCCCTGGCCGTGGCGCATGTCGCGGTCGAACGTGCCTTCGTAACGCCAGCCATTGGCATAGAGCATGACGCCCGATCCCTGCAGTTTCCCCTCCGACAGCGTGCCTTCGTAGATGTCGCCATTGGGCTGGACCAGCCGACCTTCGCCGTCGAACTGCCCGTTGCGCCAGGACCCGGTATAGGCGAGGCCATCGGGCGTCGTCACCGATCCGGTGCCGGTGCGGACCCCGTTCACCACCTCCCCCTCGTAGACCGCGCCATCCGCATAGGTGATCACGGCGCGGCCGGTCATTTCCCCATCGGCCCAGTCCCCGTCATAGACATAGCCGCTGGCGGTTTCCATCCGCCCCTGGCCGTGCTGCCGTCCGTTCAGGAAGTCACCGACATAGATCGACCCATCCGCATAGCTGGCCGTGCCGGCGCCAGTCCGTCTGCCGTCCACCCAGGTGCCTTCATAGGTCGACCCGTCGGCATAGGTGATCCGGCCCTGGCCTTCGGGTTTGCCCTTGGCGAATGTGCCCACATAGACCGATCCGTTGGGAAAGCGCGCCTCGCCCTGGCCCTTGATCTCGCCCCGTTCCCACTCGCCCGTGTAGACATAGCCGTTGGGCAGGGTGTAGGTGCCCACCCCGTCCTGCAACCCGTCGACGAAGCTGCCTTCGTAGATGCCGCCATCGTCGAATTGCTTGACCACCTGCGCGTCCTGCGCCTGCGCGGATCCTGCCGCAACGAACAGGGTGACCACAGCCACGCTTCGCATGACACGTCCTGCATTTCCGAGTTGCACGATCTTGACCCTCCGCCACCGGTTTCGCCGGGTTGGCGCCGCCGGTTTCGCGGACACCTGCCTTCTTTGCCCACAACGCTAGATCACGAGACAAAGCGGGGCAATAGCGCGTCAGCCGGTCCATGCGATCCGGTCGCAAAGCGTACCTGTTCGCCTGCCCTTTCCCGCAGCGTGAGACCTGCTACAACCGAGCGCAGAAGCCGCTCCGACATACGAGGCCCCGTTGATGTCCGACACGTTCCGCCTGACCCTTGGGCAGTTGAACCCGACCCTGGGGGCGCTGAGCGAGAACGCTCAGAAGGCCCTGCGAGCCTGGCAGGAGGGCAAGTTGGCCGGCGCGCAGTTCGTGGCGCTGCCGGAGATGTTCCTGACCGGCTACCAGACACAGGACCTCGTCATGCGCCCGGCCTTCGCCGCGGACGCCGAACGGGTGTTGCAGGGGCTGGCCCGGGATTGCGCGGACGGGCCTGCGCTGGGCATCGGGTGCCCGCTGGTTCAGGGCGGCAAGCTCTACAACAGCTACGCCATCCTCGAGGGCGGCGCGGTCAAGGCGCGGGTGCTCAAGCATCACCTGCCCAATAGCGACGTGTTCGACGAGGAACGCCTGTTCTCCGCCGGACCCGTCAGCGGCCCGTACCGGATCGGCCCTCTGCGCATCGGCACGCCGATTTGCGAGGATGCCTGGTACCCGGACGTGGCCGAAACCCTGGCCGAATCCGCAGCCGAGATCCTGTTCGTGCCCAATGGCTCCCCCTATCACCGGGGCAAGCACGACACGCGCCTGAACCTGATGGTGGCGCGCGTGATCGAGACCGGTTTGCCGCTGATCTACCTCAACATGGTCGGCGGGCAGGACGACCAGATGTTCGATGGCGCCAGCTTTGCCCTGAACACCCACGGGGCGTTGGCGATGCAACTGCCCGCGATGGAAGAGGTGATCGCCCATCTCGACCTGACCCATACGGCGGAGGGCTGGCGGATCGAGGACGCGCGCAAGGACCCGCTCCCCGACGAGTGGGAGGCGGACTACCGTGTCATGGTGGAATCCCTGCGCGATTACCTGCGCAAGTCGGGGTTCGGCAAGGTGCTGCTGGGGCTCTCCGGCGGGATCGACAGTGCGATCGTTGCGGCGATCGCGGCGGATGCGATCGGTCCGCAAAACGTGCGCTGTGTCATGCTGCCGTCGGAATACACCTCGCAGGAGTCGCTGGAAGATGCCGAGGCCGTAGCCCGCAACCTCGGCTGCCGGATCGACACCCTGCCGATCACTGGTCCGCGGGCGGCCGTGACCGAAGTGCTGGCCCCGTTTTTCAACGGGACACCGTCGGGGATCGCCGAGGAAAATGTGCAATCGCGGTTGCGGGGCGTGCTTTTGATGGCGCTGAGCAACAAGTTCGGCGAGATGCTGCTGACCACGGGCAACAAGTCCGAGGTCGCCGTGGGGTATGCCACGATTTATGGTGATATGGCAGGGGGTTACAACCCTATCAAGGATCTCTACAAGACCCGGGTGTTCGAGACGTGCCGCTGGCGCAACGAGACCCACCGCCCCTGGATGTTGGGGCCGGAGGGGGAGCTGATACCAGATCGTGTGATCGAAAAGCCCCCCTCGGCGGAGTTGCGCGCGGACCAGAAGGACGAGGACAGCCTGCCGCCCTACGGCGTGCTGGACGCGATCCTCGAAGGGCTGATCGACCGGGAGGCATCGGTGGCCGAACTGGTCGCCGACGGGTTCGACCTGGACACCGTCAAGAAGATCGAGCATCTGATTTTCATCAGCGAATACAAGAGGTTCCAGTCTGCCCCCGGGGCGCGTCTGACCAAGCGGGCGTTCTGGCTCGACCGGCGCTATCCCATCGTGAACCGCTGGCGCGACACCTCGGCGACCCGCAACCACTGAGGCCCCGCGCGGGGCCGGAGAGGCCCGCCGGAAGGCCGCCCGACCCCGGTCGGCCCCGTGTCGGATAGCTGTCTGCCATGTGTCGGGCAAGTGTCGGGCACCTTCGCACGGTCGCAACGGGCCGGACGCAACGGGCGCCCGGTCCCGCCCCTGCCTGACGGCCCGGAGCCACGCGCGCCGGGGCTACTCCCACCAGCGGTCGATGGCGGCGATGTCGTCGTCGGACCAGCCGAAATGATGGGCGAACTCGTGCACAGTGACATGGGCCACGAGGTCGCGCAGGCTGACCCCGTCCCGCTCCCGCCATTCGGCGAGGATCGGCTCGCGAAAGAGCCAGACCGTGTCGGGCTGCATCGGCTGATCGAAACTCGACTTCTCGGTGAGCGGAATGCCCTCATAGAGCCCCGTCAGGTCCAGCGGATCGTCGATGCCGAGATCGTCCAGCATCCAGTCCTGCGGCCAGTCCTCGACGACGATGGCCACCTCCGCCGCCAGGGCTGCGAAGGGCGCGGGAAACTCGGCCACGGTCGCGCGCGCCATGGTGAGGAAGGCCTCAAGACCGGGAGAAAGCTGGGACGCGGACATGGGCCTTCTATGGCAGGCCGGTGGGGGAGGGGGAAGGGGGGAGGGGGTGGGCCGGACCTGCGGTTGACCACCGCTTCACGGTGCTGCGCTGCGGCCCCTCGAAGGAAACGTTCGCTGCGCGTGCTCGGTATGTGCGGTGTTGGATGTCTGAACTGCGGACAAAGTGACACTTCGCTGAGGCCGCGCAAGAGACCGCTTTGGTGCGTGTTGCGGACCTTCGACTTGGATTGCACACGGATTGCTCAGCTCCAGCAGCTACAACCTCGGTTGGCCGGAACAGTCTGTCCAATCCTCCAGGGGACATATTCGATGCCATCAATAGTCAGGTTTTCAGCCATGCTCGGCAACCTAGCACTCTACAGGCAGTCCGAACGAACAGGGTTTTGGGCGGGTCCACTCAAATCAAGTTTGCTCCCAACAGAAAGAACTATGATTTGGAATTTTACTCGGCGCGCTTTTTCAGATCTACGTGAAGACAACGCCCGCATGGTTGTCGCAGTAACCAAGCCAAAGGCAAATTAACACTCTCAGCCAAGCTCGTACTCACGTAGGGATATCGCGCGGCTTTCCATCCTCGTCCAGCGCCACGAAAACGAAATCCGCACTGGTGACCTTTACCGAAGCATTGCTGAAACGAGGTCTGGCCCAGACATCCACGTGTATGCGCATCGACGTGCGCCCCATACGAACGAGGCTCGCATAGATAGTGACTTCGTCGCCCACATTGACAGGACGCGAGAATTGCATGGCTTCAACTGCGACCGTCGCCCCACGACCCTGCGATACGCGCCCCGCCATGTTTCCGGCGGCCAGGTCCATCTGCGACATCAACCAGCCACCGAAAATGTCGCCAGCCGGGTTTGTGTCGGCCGGCATGGCGACTGTGCGGATCACCAGGACTCCATCATCCTGTTGCCTACCATGTTTGACGCGCTTCTGTGCGCGATCAAGGTTGCTTTCTTCTTCCACTTGCAAGGATAAAAGCCCTCGATGTTAATCGCGGAACGCGATCAAAACCCATAAAGTGTCGCAGGATTATCCACCAGAATGCGTTGTTTCTGATCTTGAGATGTGACGTAGGCGTCCAACGCATCAACTAATGACCCATCGTCGGGCATGAAATCCAGCATGGCAGGATGCGGCCAATCGGTGCCCCACACCATATGTTCGGAATTGTCGGAAATCAGCGCTTGGGCAAAAGGCACGACGTCTTCGAATCGTGGCCTTTGCGATGACATTCGGTAGTTTCCCGAAAGTTTGACCCAAGTGTTCCCACGGACCACCAACCGGCGCAGCGCACGAAATCCCGGTTGGTCGAGGCCGTCGTGGGTCTGCATATGACCCATGTGGTCGATCACGACAGGCACTGGCAGATTGGCGAGCCGCGCTTCGAGATCGGCTAAGGTCGGCCCATCGATCAGGAGCTGGAAGTGCCAGTCGAGATCGGCGATGCGACGGGCCAATGGTTCTAGATCGTCCAGGCCGATCCCCCCGGAAAAGAGCATGTTGATCCGAGCGCCACGAATCCCGGCGGCGTTCATCGCCTGAAGGTCCTGCATCGAAACATCGGCGTCAACGACGGCGATGCCGCGGCATCCGGGACCATAGCCCGCGATAGCTTCAAGCGTCACGCTGTTGTCCGTGCCATAAACTGACGGCTGGACGATTACGGCGCGCTCAATCCCGAGGCGTGCATGCAGGGCTTTGTATTGCGCTAATGTTGCGGGTGGCGGTGTGTAGGACCGGTTGGCGACAAATGGATGGTCGGCTTCGGGCACGATGACGTGGGAATGGCAATCCGTGGCACCTGGGGGGAGAGGTCGTTTCGGTGGCGAGGGATCTTGGAGATGGGCGAGACAAGCTTGCGTCATGGGTCAGGCCTTTTATGGGATTAGTAGACTTGGTTCGGCAGCCAGGTGGCCAAATCGGGGAAGGTCAGTAAGAAGCCGATCAATGCGAGCATGGCAATTAGGAAGGGCAGCGCGCCGTAGCTCACGTCGTTGAACTTGCCGCCACGAGTTCGTGTGCCGTGGACCACGTAGAGATTGAGCCCGATAGGTGGCGTAATCAGCGCAGCCTCCATCAAAACGGTGATCATGATCCCAAACCAGACTGGGTCAAATCCCATATGCGCCACGATGGGAAAGACCACCGGGATCGTCGTGAGCATCATGGACAGCGTTTCCATGAACATGCCCAGAAGGAGGTAGAACACGATGATGACCATCATCGTCTGCATCGGCGTCCAACCAAGCGCGTCGATCCCGTCGATGATCGCTTGCGTAACGCCCATGAATCCGAGAACGAAGTTCAGGAAGACTGCCGCGAGGATGATTATCATCACCATTGCAGTCGAGCGCATTGTGCTCTCGAACGCTTCGATCAGCATGCGCACACTGAGCGCCCTGAACCAGGCCGCAATACCGATGGCGCAGACGACGCCAATGGAGGCCGCCTCGGTCGGCGTTGCGAGACCGGTATAGATCGACCCTACCACCACGGCAAACAAAACAAGAGGCGGCAGGAGATCTGGCAACGCCTCAAGCCTGTCGCGCCAACTCGTCTCGACCGGTGATCCCCCCCACCCGGGCCGCATAAAACAGGCAAAGATAACAACCAGCATGAAAAACAAGGCCAGCATCGCTCCTGGGATGACGCCAGCGAGGTACAGTTCCGGTACGGAGGTATCGGTCAGGAGACCATAAAGGATCAGCGCGATCGAAGGCGGGATCAGGATGCCGAGGGTGCCCCCGGCGGCAAGGGTTCCCAGAAACAGCGGCTCATTGTATTGCCGCTTCTCGATTTCGGGATAGGCGACCGTGCCAACTGTGGCCACGGTGGCCACACTGGAACCGGATGTTGCGGCGAACACCGCGCACGAACCAACATTGGCGTGCATCAGCCCGCCAGGAAGCCAGCTAAGCCATTTGGCGACCGCAGTGTACATCCGCGTGGCTATCCCGGCACGCAGGATAATTTCCCCCAGCAGGATGAACATCGGAACCGCGACCAGAATGTATTCGATGCTCTGCTCCCAGATGAAATCGCCCATCATCAGGGCGCGGCGCCCGTTCGTAAAGACCTCATCCAGCGCAAGACCGAGGATGCCAAGAACGGCGGCAATCGGAACGGCGGCAACGACGAGGCCAACGAGAATGATCAAGATAAGTGTTTGCATGGCTGTGTCCTCCCCAAAGCGCCCGTTAGACGTGGGTCTCTTCTTCGATTTCCTGATCGAGGCTTTTCACCCCCGCGAGGGCGCCGATGCCCTGCCAGTCGGCTTTGGCCAGACACCAGAGGCATCGCAAACTGAGAAACGCTAAGCACAGCAGCATGAAGGCGAGGCCGGCGAACCAGAAGCTTTGCGGGAGCCAGAGCGGCGTCGCAAGCGGTGTCTGTGCTGTGTAATTGAACGTCCAGCTTTCCTCGACCACGCTCCAGGCGCTGCGGGCCAGCAGGAAGATGTAAAGGGTCAGAAGGCCGAGCGCGAGTAGATCGAGCAAGGCCCGTGCCTTCGTGTTCAGCGCGACATAGGCCACGTCTATCCGGATGTTAGAGCGTGTCAGCATCGCATAGGCATAGGCCCAAGTGGTCGAGGCGGCGAAGATATAGCCGGTGATCTCGTCTGAGCCGCGCATTGTCACACCAAAGACCTTGCGCGAAATCACATCCATCGTGACCATGAAAGCGGCGGCACACATGGCGGCTCCGCCGATGATCGCTGCCCCTCGCGCGGTGCCTTCCAGTCCGGATTGAATACGGTCGAGCATGGCGTTCCTCCCTAATGCCAATCGGAACCGCGGCGAGGTGTTCCCGCCGCGGTCCTGTCTCTGATTACGAGCCGTCTGTGGGTGCGGTGATGCCGATCAGCTTGCCGACTGTGGCGTTCCACTCAGCTGCGCACGCGCTTCCGCACCGTTCGGCCCATCGGGGGACAACCGTTTCAGCCGCGATCTTCTTCAGAAGAGCCTGATCTTCGGCATCAGGCTCGATCGGTGTCATGTTGCCGGGCTGACCGCGATCGCAGGGGCCTTGTGCGTTGCAGTCCATACCCGCCTGGTCAAGTGTCTGCTCGAACTCCCAAATCTCGTCCTCGAATTTTTTAGCCTCGGTGAGAATGAGGTTCTGGGTGTCCGCGTTCATGCTCTCCCAGGTGTCGAGATTGATCGCCGTGAAGGTCGCGGCAAAGCCAAGGCGAACGCGTACGTTGTGCGTAACCACTTGCGACCACTTGCCGTTATAGGCAGGCATCGTGCCAGTCACGCCACAGTCGGCGACGCCCTTCTCCAGTGCTGGCACCACCTCCGCCAGTGCCAGCGTGATCGACGAGGCGCCCAGGCCTTCTACGAAGTCGCCCTGAGTCCGGCTGTAGGTGCGGATCTTTTTTCCCGCGAGGTCGGCCAGAGAGACATTGGTGATCGACCGGTCGCCGAGATTGCACCAGAGCTGCTGGGTCGGAAACGGATAGATGTTGACGATCTGCGCGTTGTATTTCTCGCGCACTTCGCGCTCAATGATCGGGCGATAGGCCTCGACCGCCTGGCGATACGTGTCCCAGTCTTGAATGATGCCCGACAGGTCGATGCCTTCCAGCGCAGGGCTGGCCTGGCTGGAATAACTGGTCAGCGCATGCACCACATCATAGGCGCCCTTACGAACGCCGGCCATGACCTCGTAACCCTTCAGGCCCAGCTCGGTATAGGGTTTGGCGTTCGCGGTGATCTTGCCGCCGGAGGCCTCGGGGATCACTTCGGTCCAGAAGCGTTCTTCGAACACCTTCCAGTTCTCAAGGAAGCCCCAGGTGCCCACCACTTCGAGTTTCATTTCCTGGATGTTGCCATGCCCGTCCGCAAACGCTGGTGCAGTGGTCAGGCACGTTGCCGCACAGACGGCCGCGAGTGTGTGTTTCAGTTTCATTGTCTTCTCCCTAATCGATGATTGAAGTGTGAAATCAATCTGGCCTCTCAACGAGGGCCAGAATCAACAATTTAAGCCCGCCAGAATGCATTTTGGCTTATGGCTTCCACGTCGTGCGGGTGTAGAAAGGCCGATCCGCGAGGCCGATAAGCGCCTCCGAGCGGTCAAACATCTCCGCCAACTCAGGAATTTCGACCCGGACCGTCACGTTGTTCACTCGGTCGATGCCTTTGGGTCCGCTCAACACAACGTCTGTAAGTTGATCGTAGCGGTAGATCCGTTTCACTGTCGGATCCAACGGGGTTGAAAGGACACTCTCCCCAACCTTTCGCGAGGGCACGCCGCCTGCATAGTCAAAGGAAATTTCAAGCATTCCGCCGCCTTGTTCGACCTGCCAGACGTGGCGGCCAGAAAGCGGTTCCGTGCCAGTGCCGCGCAGACTGACGTCATGACGGATGGTTGATTGCACAGCCGTCTTATAGGGGCCCGCCCCCTCGCCCGGGCTATATAAACGTGCGATAAAGGTCGATTTTTCCCCAGTTGCGGCATCTTTGCCCGGAACTATAAGCGCCATCATCCGGTAAGCGCCGCCATTCTTCGGGTCTCCTTCTGCGTTTTGGTGCAGCATCCGGTCAATGAACATCATCACCAGATTAGTACCTGCGAACGACCCACTTCCGTAGGGTGCGGAAACATGTGTGTCTGGCAACCAAGCCGCCAGTGCATCCTCATTGACCGTGAATGCCGCCAGCGTCCGTGTGTCGGCGATGGTGCTATCGAACGTTTCTGCAGTGGCCGGAACAGATGCGAAGGTCGAAAGTCCTAGGGCTACGGCGGTCCCTTTAAGTGCTGACATGAAAGATTCCATAAATTCTCCCCTGAGTTGCGCGACAAAGGCGTCGCGAGACGATTGAAGGGAGAGAGAAATTATGGACTGGCGAAAATTTCCAAAATGTGGGCACCTATAGTAGCCAGAATAAAATCGATGGAGGCGATCATGGCACGAAAGACATCGGGAGCGCTTTTGCCGGGTCTGGACTTGGACCCGAGCGCAGATACACCACTGGCCACGCAACTCTACGACTCTCTGCGCTACCACATCTCGGAAGGCACACTTGCTGCAGGGGTGCGCATGCCCTCGACGCGCACGCTTTCCACAGAGCTTGGGATGTCGCGCACGACCGTGGCTGGCGCCTATGACCAGCTCAAATCTGAGGGCTATCTCACGTCAGAGGAGAAGTCGGGGACGTTCGTTGCGGATCTCCTACCGGAGAAACTGGCCTGGTCAACGCAGCTTCACTATGCGCGTCCCGACGATCTGCGCCAGCTTGAGCCTGATCTGGCGGCGCGATTTGACGACAACCTGCCCAAACAGCGCGAACGCACGAGTCGCACGCTCCCGTTTAACCCCGGCATTCCGGCTGTGTTCGAGTTTCCGTCGCAGACGTGGATCCGGATCATGCGCCCCATTCTGAGCCAATTGGCGCCGAATGGGATCGCGCGTTGCCCGGCGGAAGGGTCAATCGAGCTGCGTGAGGAGGTTTCGAGGTATTTGTCTGGAAGCAGGGGTGTGACCTGCTCACCCGAACAGGTGCTGATCATTTCCGGAACACGTCAAGCCCTCACGCTCATCATGATGGCGCTTGCCAACCAGGGTGATACCGGCTGGGTCGAGGATCCCGGCTACCCGGGCATCTCACGGGTTTACGACCTTTTTCGTGTTGGAACGGTGCCAGTTCCCGTCGATGCACATGGGCTTGTCGTCGAGGAGGCCATTGAGCGCGCGCCACACTCGAAATTCGCGTATGTCACTCCGGCACGTCAGGCACCCCTTGGACACACAATGTCGATTCGGCGGCGCATCGAGCTCCTGAACTGGGCTTATGCCTCAGAGGCGTTCATCCTAGAGGACGACTATGACGGCGAGTATCGGTTCGGAGGTCACCCGGCCCCATCGCTTCAGAGCCTCGACCCTGAAGGGCGGGTGTTTTATTTCGGCACTTTTTCAAAGACCGTTCTCCCGTCCCTGGGACTTGGTTACCTCGTGGTGCCCACTCGATATGTCGATGTCTTCAGGAACCTGTTGGACGCGATCACCCGTCCGCCCAGCCTGGCCACCCAACTCACCATGGCAGAGTTCATGGCCAGCGGACTATTCGAAGCGCATATCCGCAAGATGCGCACACTATATCTGAGCCGCCAAAATGCGCTGAGCGCCGTGTTGCGCAAGTCGATGCCCGACCTGTTGGAGAGCAAGATATTGAACGCCGGGCTACATCTGATCGGCTATTTGCCCAAGGGCTACGACGATGCAAAGGTTGCGCGCCGGGCCAAGGATCTGGGGCTTCTTCCGCGTCCGCTGTCTGATTACGTACACAAGGAGCGACTCCCGCCCGGACTGCTGATCGGTTTTTCCAACATCAAGGAAGAGGCGATGGCGCGTACTGTCCGTGTCCTGCGTCGCGCTATTGAAGATTGCCAGCCCGAAACGGGTCATGCTCCGGCAAGTCGGTCACCAACATATGCCCGGGGCGGTGGGTGATGCATAGTGACAGTTCCGCCTCTTCCAGCGCAGCCTGAGGCGTGACCCCGCAAGCCCAAAACACAGGCACACCGCCATCCCGCGTTTCCGAGGTGTCTCCCCAATCGGGCTGATCCAAATCCTCGATGCCAAGCACCTTTGGATCGCCTGAATGAATTGGAGCGCCACGTGCCCAGGGGAACTGCGCGCTGATATCGTGCGCTTTGGCGACCTTCGCGGCCGGGATAGGACGCATGCTGACCACCAATGGGCCCGCGAACGGACCGGCAGAGCGGGTTTCACGGTTTGTTTGGTACATTGGGACCGTTGTGTTGGTTGCGATGTTGCGAACAGGGATTCCGGCCCGCAAGAGCGCATGCTCGAAGGTAAATGAGAAACCAAGCGCGAAGGTCACCAGGTCGTCGCTCCAGTCGTTCAAGAGGTCTGGAACAGTTCGTGACAGCACGCCATTCTCGTAGATGTTGTAAGCCGGTACATCGCGCCGGACATCAAGACCGGTACCAAGCTCTGTCCAGTCTGTCTGTCCTGGGGTCGTGAGTAAGATCAACAGGCAAGGCCGCGGATTAAGAGCGCAATATTCGCCAAAGGCTTGCGCGTGCGAGGCTGGCAAAACGACTAGATTGACTTGTAGGCAACCTGGCGCCAGCCCGGCCGTATGGCCTTGATGCTGCCCACTGCGGATTTCGGCGGGCACGGAGCTATGAATCGGATTCACTGAGATAATCCGGGCAAAAGGATGCCGGTTTCAAAATCTCGTTGTTTTGCGCGATCTGCAAAGGTTGGACCTTCGCAAGATAGGACAACCAACGCTGATCCGCACCTAGTCGCGCACGGCGCGCGTCCCGATCGGCGAGGTCACGATACGCCCAGAGGTGCACAATCTGGTGAAGTGTACCGATCTCGGTTGAAAAATATCCAACAAGCCGACCGAGAATAGGCTGCTGAATTGCAAACCCCTCCTTCTCGTATTGTTGAAGGTACTCGGGCACCTTACCAGTCTTCAAAGTATATCTGCGCTGTTCTACTATCATATGCCACCTCCGAGCCCAGCCTAATCCGCCAAATAGCGTGATGAGTAGCGCGATGAGGTTCTGGTAGAGAAGAGCGGTGTTTTCTGGCTTGGTCGGGAAAACAAACAGTTTCTCGAAGGGAGAAACCGAAGTCCCGAAAACCAGCAGCAAGGCGTACTTACTAATGGCGGCCCGAAATCGTGTGATCGGAGCATGAACACTGCCTGCACACACTTCCTTGCAGGCCACTCAAACTATGCTTCGATCGCTTTCATACATCACGGGACATACCCTCCAAGCTCTCTGAATGGCGGCTTTGTCTGCTTTGCAGGCATCGGCACAACCTGCAGCATTCGGTGGTTTGGGCTCCAAGCCGGCCTCGGATGCAGCGCGGCATCTGAGGGCCTGACCGCCTCCGCCAAGGGCGCACACGGCCCTTAGCCGAGATACGTAACGCATGCGGCGAATGTTGGACCTCCCCCCTTGTCACGCAACCGTGCGAGGGCGGGATTTGGCGGCGGGCGGTTTGTCGGGGTTGTGGGCTTGTCACGTAAGTCCGCGATGGCACGAGTTTACGCCGTTAACTACGTTCAGGATCACAAGGCGGGAACACCCGGTGCTTCAGGCCTCCATCCTCCGTGGTCCGCATTTTCTGTGCGGAGACACCCGGAGACAGCGCTCCAGCCCGTGCGTGCGGGGATGTGAGCGCGGTGGAGTGTCACCACTCACGAGGCCGGGGATAGCTCTGCTCGCGCGGATCGCGCGGGCAGAGCGCTTTGTTTCGGATCAGAGCAGCAGCTGGTAGCTGTGCGGCACGTAGCGGAAGCCGTCGCCGCGGGTTTCCACGAAGCCGATGCCGGGGAAGGGCATGTGGTAGCCGATCATCGGGATACGCTCGTCGGCGATCTGTCCCAGCACGGCGCGGCGGGCGGCGGCGGCGGCGGCCTTGTCCATGTCGAACCGCACTTCCCAGTCCGGGCGCTCCAGCGACCAGATGGGGTGGTTCGCGAGATCCGCGATCAGCATGATGGCCTGGCCCTCGCTCTCGATGCGGTAGGTCATGTGGCCCGGGGTGTGCCCGAAGGCCGCGAGGGCGGTGATGCCGCTGGCCGGGCTGCCGCCGTCATCGAGGAAGGTGAAGCGGTCGTTCAGCGGTGCCACGTTGGTGTCGAACCGCTCGTTGCCGGCGCTGGACCAGTGGTTGTGCTCGGCCGCGCCGGTGACATAGCGGGCATTGGCGAATGTCGGATCGTCACCGGACATCAGCCCGCCGATATGGTCGCCATGCATATGCGTCAGCACCACCACGTCCACCTGGTCCGGCGTGTAGCCTGCGGCGCCGAGGGCCGAGGTGATGCCCTCGGGGTTCAGGCCGGTGTCGAACAGGACCAGTTCGCTGCCGGTGTTCACCACCGTGGGGGTGAAGAAGAACTGCGCGCGGTCCGCGGGGATGAAGTTCTCGGCGCTGACGGCGGCGAATTCTTCGGGCGGCACGTTCATGCCGAAGATGGTCTGGATCTCGTCGCGCACGGCCGATCCGGCCAGCAGGGTTGTCACCTCGAACGCGCCCAGCGGGACGCGGTTGTGCGTGGGCGTGGTGGCGCCTTTCATCTCGGGGGTTGCGAGGCTGGGCCCGGCTGCGGCGGCGGCGAGGGGGAATGCCGCGCTCGCGGCGAGGGCCTGGCGGCGGGTGAAGGTGGTCATCTGTGTCCTCCTTGAGTGATACCGGGAAGCTAGGACGCGTGCCCGGGCGGACCAGCCTGCCAATCGCGGATTTGGGTGACCGGGGCGGGTGTCGCTAACGTGTCGTTTACCCGCGGCGCCTTAGTGCTATCGTGCTGGGGGAACGGGCGCGGTTGCGCAGCGTGTTCGAAGGAGACGAATTCATGGAAGACGTGCTGTTGACCCTGTTGGGGGACAACCTGGTGATTGTCCTGCTGGCGGGGGTGATCCTGCTGAGCCTGTTTCTGGGCATCCGCATCGTGCCGCAGTCGGAAAAACACGTGGTGGAGCGGTTCGGCCGGTTGCGGTCGGTGCTGGGCCCGGGGATCAACTTCATCATCCCGTTTCTGGACCGGGTGGCGCACAAGGTGTCGATCCTGGAGCGGCAGTTGCCCACGGCGAGCCAGGACGCGATCACCAGCGACAACGTGCTGGTGCAGGTGGAGACCAGCGTCTTCTATCGCATCCTGGAGCCGGAGCGCACGGTCTATCGGATCCGCGACGTGGACGCGGCCATCGCGACCACCGTGGCCGGGATCGTGCGGGCGGAGATCGGCAAGATGGAACTGGACGAGGTGCAATCCAACCGCAGCCAGCTGATCCAGCAGATCAAGGTGCTGGTCGAGGATGCGGTGGACGATTGGGGGATCGAGGTGACGCGGGCCGAGATCCTCGATGTCAATCTCGACCAGGCGACCCGGGATGCGATGTTGCAGCAGCTCAACGCGGAGCGCGCGCGCCGGGCCGCGGTGACCGAGGCCGAAGGGCAGAAACGAGCGGTGGAGTTGGCGGCCGACGCGGAGCTTTACGCGGCGGAGCAGGAGGCAAAGGCCCGTCGCGTTCTGGCCGATGCCGAAGCCTATGCCACCAGCGCAGTGGCCCGGGCGATTCAGGATAACGGTCTGGAGGCGGCGCAATACCAGGTCGCCCTCAAGCAGGTGGAGGCCCTGACCACCGTGGGCGGCAGCGCGGGCAGCCAGACGATTCTCGTTCCGGCCGACGCTGTTGCGGCCTTCGGGGATGCGTTCAAGATGCTCCGGGGGCGCGGCTGATGCTGACCCAGGCCTGGGTCTGGCTGGTCGCGGCCCTGGTGCTCGCCGCGCTGGAGATCGTGGTGCCGGCTTACGTGTTTCTCGGGTTCGCCATCGGGGCGGCGGCAACCGGCGGGCTGATCTGGGTTCTGGGGCCGGAGGCCGGGCTGACGCAGTCGGTGCCGCTGTTGCTGCTGGCCTTCGCGGTGCTGTCGCTGGTGGCCTGGCTTGCCCTGCGGCAGGTGCTGGGCGTGCGCCAGGGGCAGGTCAAGACCTTTGACCGGGACATCAACGACGACTGAGCCTTGCCGGGGCAGGCTGCCTCAGCGGGGCAGCGCGTCGCGGATGGCGCGGGCGGCCGCGGCGGGATCGGGCGCTTGCCAGATCGGGCGCCCGACCACGATGTGATCGGCGCCGTCCGAGATCGCCTGCGCCGGGGTTGCGACCCGCTTCTGATCGCCAAGGGCGGCCCCCGCGGGGCGCACCCCGGGCGTCACGATGAGCCGCCCGGTCGCTTCGGGCAGCGCGCGGATCATGGCGGCCTCCTGCGGGGAGGCGATCACGCCGTCCGCGCCCGCCGCGAAGGCGCGCCCGGCCCGCTCGGCCACCAGGTCGGGGAGCGTCCCTGCCTTGATCAGCCCCGCATCGAGATCCTGCCGGTCGAGCGAGGTCAGCACCGTCACCGCGAGGATTTTCATGGTCGAGCCTGACGCCCCCTCCTTGGCGGCCCGAACCACATGGGGATCGCCGTGCACGGTCAGGAAATCGAGGTCGAACTGTGCCAGTCCGCGCACCGCCGCCTCGACCGTGGCGCCGATATCGAAGAGCTTCATGTCGAGGAAGATGCGCTTGCCGTGATCGGTCTTCAGCTCGTTGGCCAGGGCCAGCCCGCCGCCGGTCAGCATCCCCAGCCCGATCTTGTAGAAACCGACCGCATCCCCAAGCGTCGCGGCCAGGTCAAGCCCGGCCAGCGCATTCGGCACATCCAGCGCCACGATCAATCGATCATCCGAGGTCGGCATGCGAGGTCTCCGTCATCTGTCCCGGCACGTCCCTGCCAGAGCGTCGGATCACCCGCAAGCGGAACCAGTGTCCGGCCCATGCGTTCACCGTGAAACGAGGAGGGTATATCCATGATCGCAGCGAAAATTGCCGAAATTTCACCCCGTGCGCCCGAAACGAGATGCGCGGAGGCTTTCACGCTCGGAACCATTTTGGCCTGCCTGCTGGTGACGGCGGGGCATGCCGATGACCACGGCGACATCTTGCCGGAGGATGGTGCCGCGGGCGTGGAGCAGCGCTTGTCGGGTGCGGGGACCAATCCTGACGGGGTTGTCGACGAAAAGCAGGAGGGGCTGTTCAACCAGACCGATACCGACGACTTCATCGACAATTCGGCCGCGACCGACACCACTTCGCCGCTTCTGGAAACGCCGGAGGCCGGACCGGACCCGGCCACATCTGCGCGCGATCTGGAGCCCCCGGTGGAGAACGAGGATTTCGAGGCCATCGACCGGGCGTTGCAGCCGGAGAACCAGGATGGATAACGCCCGACGGGAAACATCGGTGCAGGAGCGCAAACGCCGGGCCGCGCGGCCGTGGCTCTTCGCGCTCATTCCACTGGGGTTCGTCGCCTTCGTGGGGATTTTGATCTGGCTCGGTCGACCCACGGGCGGTCCGACCGAAATGCCGGATCCCGCGATCGTGGATCCCGAGGTTCTGCTTGAGACGGACGAATAATCCCCTTGGCGTGGCGCGGTGCAGGGCCTCGCGTCGGACCCGATCCAGACGGTCGATATTCTGCCCTGTTGCTCTTGCGCAACGGCGAGAAGGCTCCCATCTTTCCTGTTGAGGCTTGCAAGAGATGTGCCGCCAGGCGGGCATCTCGGCAGACAAGCGCTTGGATAAAGGAGAGACCGATGAACATGGAAAAGTTCACGGAACGGTCGCGCGGGTTCCTTCAGGCTGCGCAGACAATCGCGATGCGGGAAAACCACCAGCGCATGGTGCCCGAGCATCTGTTGAAGGCCCTTCTGGATGACGAGGAAGGCTTGGCCGCCAACCTGATCGCCCGTGCGGGCGGCGACGCGGCCCGCGTGCGCGAGGCGCTTGCCGCGGCCCTCGACAAGCTGCCCAAGGTGTCCGGCGACGGCGCCCAGACCTATCTCGATCAACAGACCGCGAAGGTTCTGGACGAGGCCGAAAAGCTCGCGACCAAGGCCGGGGACAGTTTCGTGCCCGTCGAACGCATCCTGACCGCGCTTGCCGTGACCAAGTCCGGTGCCAAGACCGCCCTGGAAGCGGGCGGCGTCTCGGCGCAGGCGCTGAACGGGGCGATCAACGATATCCGCAAGGGGCGCACGGCCGACACCGCGTCGGCGGAATCGGGGTATGACGCGCTCAAGAAATTCGCGCGCGACCTGACCGAGGCCGCCGCGGACGGCAAGATCGATCCGATCATCGGGCGCGACGAGGAAATTCGGCGCGCGATGCAGGTCCTCAGCCGCCGGACCAAGAACAACCCTGTCCTGATCGGCGAGCCGGGCGTCGGCAAGACCGCCATCGCCGAGGGCCTCGCCCTGCGGATCATCAATGGCGATGTGCCGGAGTCCCTGCGCAACAAGAAGCTGATGGCGCTGGACATGGGCTCGCTCATCGCGGGCGCGAAATACCGTGGCGAGTTCGAAGAGCGGTTGAAATCCGTCCTGTCCGAAGTGACGGCGGCGGCGGGCGAGATCATCCTGTTCATCGACGAGATGCACACGCTGGTGGGCGCGGGCAAGGCGGATGGGGCGATGGACGCCTCCAACCTGCTGAAACCGGCGCTGGCGCGGGGGGAATTGCACTGCGTGGGGGCGACGACGCTCGATGAGTATCGCAAATACGTGGAAAAGGACGCCGCCCTGGCCCGCCGGTTCCAGCCGGTCATGGTGCAGGAGCCCACGGTCGAGGATACCGTGTCGATCCTGCGCGGCATCAAGGAGAAATACGAGCTGCACCACGGTGTGCGGATCTCGGACTCGGCCCTGGTGGCGGCGGCAACGTTGAGCCATCGTTATATCACCGACCGGTTCCTGCCCGACAAGGCGATCGACCTCGTGGACGAGGCCGCGAGCCGGTTGCGCATGGAAGTGGACAGCAAGCCCGAGGAACTGGACGCGCTCGACCGCGAGATCCTGCAAAAGCAGATCGAGGCGGAGGCCCTGCGCCTGGAGGATGACGCGGCCTCGCGCGAGCGGCTGGCCAGCCTTGAAAAGGACCTGTCGGACCTGCAGCAGCGCAGCGCCGAGATGACCGCCCAGTGGCAGTCCGAGCGCGACAAGTTGGCCTCGGCCCGCGACCTGAAGGAACATCTCGACAAGGCGCGCGCCGAGTTGGAGATCGCCAAGCGGGAGGGCAACCTCGCCCGCGCCGGGGAGTTGTCCTATGGCGTCATTCCGGGGCTGGAGAAGCAGCTGGCCGAAGCCGAGAGCGGCGAGGGCGACGTGATGGTCGAAGAGGCCGTGCGTCCCGAGCAGATCGCGAGCGTTGTCGAGCGCTGGACCGGTATTCCGACCTCCAAGATGCTGGAGGGGGAGCGCGAGAAGCTCTTGCGCATGGAAGAGGAGATCGGGCGCCGGGTGATCGGGCAGAAGACCGCCGTGACCGCCGTGGCCAATGCGGTGCGCCGGGCGCGCGCGGGGCTGAACGACGAGAACCGGCCCTTGGGCTCGTTTCTGTTTCTCGGGCCGACCGGGGTCGGCAAGACCGAGCTGACCAAGGCCGTCGCCGAGTTCCTGTTCGACGACGACAGCGCCATGGTGCGGATCGACATGTCCGAATTCATGGAGAAACACGCGGTCGCGCGTCTGATTGGGGCCCCTCCGGGGTATGTCGGGTATGACGAGGGCGGGGTGCTGACCGAAGCGGTGCGGCGCCGGCCCTACCAGGTCGTGCTGTTCGATGAGGTCGAGAAGGCCCACCCGGACGTGTTCAACGTGCTCCTGCAGGTGCTCGACGACGGTGTGCTGACCGACGGGCAGGGGCGCACGGTGGACTTCAAGCAGACGCTGATCGTGCTGACCTCGAACCTCGGGGCGCAGGCGCTCAGCCAATTGCCCGATGGCGCGGACGCCAGTGCGGCCAAGCGGGACGTGATGGACGCGGTGCGCGCCCATTTCCGGCCCGAGTTCCTGAACCGGCTGGACGAGACGATCATCTTCGACCGCCTGGTGCGGGACGACATGGACGCGATTGTGGATATCCAGCTCGCCCGGCTGCAGAAGCGCCTGGATGCGCGCAAGCTGACCCTGGCGCTGGACGATGCGGCGCGCAGCTGGCTTGCGGATGAAGGCTATGACCCTGTGTTCGGGGCCCGGCCCCTCAAGCGCGTGATCCAGCGGGCGCTGCAGGACCAGTTGGCCGAGATGATCCTGGCCGGGGACGTGACCGACGGCGAGACCATTCCGGTCAGCGCCGGGCCGGACGGGCTGCTGGTCGGCGACAGGGTGTCGACCTCCCGCAGGGTTCCGCCGCAGGACGCCGTCGTCCACTGAGGCCAGCCCACCGAAGGGCCCCGTGCGCGCGGGGCCCTTTCGCGTTGCAATCGGCACATGCACGCGTCTCTATGCGGTCAGGGAAAGCTATCCACACCATGGAGGACCGCATGAAAGTCACCACACTCACCCTCGCCGCGACCTTCGCCGCGCTGACGGGTTTCGCCAGCGCCGACACCGATGTGCTGCCCGCGCCGGGCACCACCTTCACCCCTTACGGAAGCGTCGAGGGCTGGAACATCTTCGTGAACGACGCGCGCAAGACCTGCATGATCGAGAAGGTCGATGCAGAGGAAACCGTGGTCCAGATGGGGCTCACGGCGGATCGCGGCTTTGGCTATCTCGGGGTGTTCACGAAGCGGGATATCGGTCTCGATGAAGGCGACGAACCGGTCGCGGTGCTGATCGGCGAGAACGTCTACATGGGCTCGGCTCGGCGGATCACCGGGGGGCTGCGCGATGGCTACACCGGCGGGTACATCATTTCCGACGATCCGCAATTCGTCGAAGACGTGCAGCAGCAATATTCGATGATGGTGCTGCCGGAGACCGATTTCGCCTTCGTGGTGAACCTCGCGGGCACCAAGAAGGCGATCGAGGCCGCGCGGGCCTGCAACGCCGCCCAGCTGAACTGACACGGGTTTGCCGCGCATGCCGGGGCGCGCTTCGGCGCGCCCTTTTTCGTTGCTCCCGCAGGGTCGTGTCCCACGTGGGTCGGTGACGGTCCTTCGCCCTGTCGGCGGTCGGGTTTTTCCGGACCCCGCGCGGTCGTAACGTTTTGCTGACGAAGATCGTGCAGCCTGCACAGGCAGGGCGCAGATCCGAGGAGACGTTGCATGACCCCACTGGTTGCTTTCGTGTTGTTGCTGGCCGCCCCCCGCGGCGATGTTTACGTGGCCGATGCCAGGACCCTTGTGATGTCCGGAACCGCGGTGCGCCTCGAAGGCATTGCCGTCCCCCCCGCGCAGAGTGTGCAGGGCGCGGCCGCAGCCGAGATGCTGCGCAGGCTCGTGGCCGACAAGCTGGTGACCTGCCGGATGGAGGGGGCGGCGATCGGGGGCTTCACGACAGGGGCATGTCGCGCGGATGGCGAAGATCTCGCCATGGCCCTGGTCGCGTCCGGACATGCAAGGGAGTGTTCGGGGTCGGGCGCGCCCCCGGACTGTCGCGCGCGCTAGCCCCGCAGTGCCGGGAGGCCGATTCCCGTCGCCTCGAACCCGCCATCGGCCGCAAGGACCTGTCCGGTGATGAAGCTGGCCCTCTCGGAGCACAGGAAGAGGATCGCCTCTGCGATCTCCTGCTCGGAGCCGTAGCGGTTGAGGGGGATGGCGTCGTGATAGGCGTCGATGATCTCTTGCGAGTGGACCGCCATGGCCAGCTTGGTGCGCACCGGGCCGGGGCAGACGCAATTGGCGCGGATGCCGTGCTCGCCCAGTTCCACGGCCTGTTGCAGGGTCAACTGGATCACGGCGGCTTTCGAGGTGCCGTAGGCGACGCGCAGGGTGGAGGCCCGCAGCCCCGAGATCGAGGCGATGTTCACGACCGCGCCTTTCGTGGCCTTCAGGGCAGGGGTGGCGGCCTGGACACAGAGAAACGGACCGTCGAGGTTGGTCTCCATCACCGTTTTCCAGCGTGCGAAGCTGGTCTCTTCGATCGGGCCGAAATCCGCGACCCCGGCGTTGTTCACAAGGGCGTCGATCTGGCCGAACTCTCGCAGGGTTTCCGCGATCATCCCCTCCACCGCCTCCGGGTCCGACACGTCGCAATCGATGCCATGGACCCCGTCCAGACCTTGCAAGGCTTCCGCCAGCGCGGGGCCATCCCGGTCGATCATGGCGACCTTCCAGCCACGTTCCAGCAAGAGTTTCGTGGTTGCGAGGCCGATGCCGCGCGCCGCGCCGGTCACCACAGCGGTTTTGGATGTCATCTCGAAGTCCTGGATGTTGGGTGTGTATCGCGCCGAACCTGCGGCAAGCGGTCTCGACAGGCAAGGGCGCGGGAATACGAAAACCCCTCCTCCACGGGTGTGGAGGAGGGGTCTGCGGCGCGGTTTGATGCGCCGCCGGGACTATGGTGCCCTAGAGGATCAGGGCAGCAGAACCTTGTCGATCACGTGGATCACGCCGTTGGAGGCGGTGATGTCCGCCGTGGTCACGGTGGCATCGTTGACCATGACGCCATCGGTGCCGTCCACCTTGACGGTGCCGCCCTGCACGGTCGCGACGTCGAGCGTGGCCCCTGCGAGCTGATCCGAGGTCACCGCGCCGGGAATGACGTGGTAGGTCAGGATGGCGACCAGCTGGTCACGGTTCTCGGGCTCGAGCAGGCTCTCGACGGTGCCGGCGGGCAGCGCGGCGAATGCGTCGTTCGTGGGGGCGAAGACCGTGAAAGGTCCGTCGCCCTTGAGCGTGTCGACGAGGCCCGCGGCACTCACGGCGGCCACGAGGGTCGAGAAATCGGCGTTCGAGGACGCGATGTCGACGATGTCATTGCCACCGGCCATGGGATCACAGGCAGCGACGAGGCCGACCAGCCCGAAGGCGGCGGCGGTTTTGAGTGCGAAGCGACGGTTCATTGTAGTCTCACTTTTCTTGGTCTTGTGGGTCAGGGCGGGACGGCCCTCGCGGGCCGCCCCAGTGTCTCACCCATTACATAGAGGGCAGGATCACCGCGTCGATAACGTGGATGACGCCGTTGGACGCCTCGATGTCGGCGGTCACGACATTCGCACCGTTCACGGTCACGCCGCCTTCGGTCATGATCTTGACGTCGCCGCCCTGCACGGTTGCTGCGGACATGTCATTGGACAGATCGCCCGACATGACTTTGGCGGGGATGACGTGGTAGGTCAGGATCGCGACCAGCTGGTCCTTGTTCTCGGGCTTCAGCAGGTCTTCGACCGTGCCTTCGGGCAGGGCTGCGAAGGCGTCGTCGGTCGGCGCGAACACCGTGAACGGGCCTTCGGACTTCAGCGTGTCGACGAGACCTGCGGCCTGAACGGCTGCAACGAGCGTGCCGAAGCTGCCAGCCTCGATCGCGATGTCGACGATGTCTTTTGCGTTGTCATCATCGCTCATCGCGAATGCCGAGCCGGCCATCATCATAGCGGCGGAGGCCGCGAGGAAAGTTCTGCGGATCATGTCTGTTTCTCCAAGAAAGCAAACCCACCCCCATGGCAGGCTTGTCGTTCCGAACCTGCCATCTAGGCGCGTTTTCGACGGGGGCTTTCCGCCGATCGGCTTGACGAAAAGACACGGCCGCCTAAGCCGCATCTCGATTTTGTCGCCACACACAAATCTGTGACCGGATGTGAAAAAAGGCGCAGGATTATTTCCGATTTTCAGGGGCAGAGGGCCGCGGTGGCCCGGTTTTTCCGCGCCTGCGAGACCTGTCCTTGTTTCAGGAACCCGCCATAAAGTGAGGGGAGTTGGTTTGGAGGTTGCCCGGTGCATCGCTATGTCCTCGTCAAACACCGGAGAGACGACATGCGACGCACAACCGATCTGAACACGGGCCTGACACATGCGGACATCACGCCCAGATCCGTTTTTCTCAATCGCCGGAGCTTCATGGCAAGCGCCGCGGCTGCGGGGATCTTCGCCGGCAGCCAGGCCACCGCGCGCGATTTTGCGGGCGGCGAGACGCCCAACACGCTGGAAGAGATCACCAGCTACAACAATTTCTACGAGTTCGGCTTCGACAAGGGCGATCCGGCGAAATACGCCCATGCGCTGACCACCGATCCCTGGTCGATCACGGTGGACGGGATGGTCGACAACCCCGGAACCTATGACATCGCCGACCTGGTGGATGCGGCAGAGATCGAAGAACGCATCTACCGCTTCCGCTGTGTCGAGGCCTGGTCGATGGTCATTCCCTGGAACGGGATCGAGTTGAACAAGGTGCTGGCCAAACTCGGTGTGCAGCCCGGCGCGAAATACGTGGCCTTCGAGACGCTCGTGCGCCCGTCCGAGATGCCGGCGCAGCGGGGCGGGGGCAATATCGAATGGCCGTATCGCGAAGGTCTGCGCCTGGACGAGGCGATGCATCCGCTGACCCTGTTGGCGACGGGCATTTACGGCGCGCCCATGCCGAAACAGAACGGGGCCCCGATCCGGCTGGTGGTGCCGTGGAAATACGGGTTCAAGTCGATCAAGTCGATCGTGCGGATCTCGCTTGTGGACCAGGAGCCGCCGACCACCTGGAACATGCTGCAGCCGCGCGAGTACGGTTTCTATTCCAACGTGAATCCCGAGGTCGACCACCCGCGCTGGTCCCAGGCCACGGAGCGGCGCATCGGCGACGGGCTATTCGCACGCCGCCGCGAGACCTTGATGTTCAATGGCTATGCCGACCAGGTCGCAAGCCTTTATGACGGCATGGACCTGACCGAGTTCTACTGATGGTGGACGGGCTCAACCGCGCGGCGCGCAAGGTGCCGAACTGGCTGTTCTACGTTCTGGGGCCGCTGCCCGCGATGTGGCTGCTGTGGCAGGGGATCCAGGGCGGGCTCGGGGTCGACCCGGTCAAGGTGATCGAGCACGAGCTGGGTCTGATCGCATTGCAACTGCTGATCGCGGGGCTTGCGATCACGCCCTTGCGGCGCTTCGCGGGGCTCAACCTGATCAAGTGGCGCCGTCCCATCGGCGTTCTGGCGTTTTCCTACGTCGCCCTGCATCTGGCGACCTGGGTGCTGCTCGACATGCAGCTTTACTGGGAACAGATGCTCAAGGACATCGCCAAGCGCCCGTATATCACCATCGGCATGGTGGCCTTTGTCCTGCTCGTCCCCCTGGCCTGGACATCGAACAATCGGTCCGTGCGGAGCATGGGGGCCGCCGCCTGGAGCAAGCTGCACCGGCTTGTCTATCCGGCGGTCCTGCTGGGGGCGGTGCATTTCGTCATGGTTCAGAAAGTCTGGGAGGCGGAGTCGCTGCTCTACCTCGCGCTGACGGTCGGATTGCTCGCCTCGCGGATCAAGCTGCCGCGCAGGGACACTGCGCGCGCCTGAGATCCGATGCGCCCGGTGGCGTGGCGCCTTCCTTGTTGTCGGCGGCCAACTGCCCCGAGGCGGCGGGACATTCCGCAGCGTCAGAGGCCGCATCACGCGTCAACCTTACGCTAACCAACTGAAAAACATGGGGTCAGCGTGTTTTTCAAAAAAAAGAACCTTTCGGGCAAAAAACCCCTTGCGACTCTCCGGGCCCATCCGTAAACACCCCCTCACCGACGCGGCGGACACGCCAACTCGGTCATCCCAGAGGGACGAAGGCGGGCGCGCCGAACAAGGGCGCAAACAACGGCGTTTTCTCTGAGCTCTTTGACATTGTAGTATATCTGAAGAGATATGCGGGCGGT